>DAOTXC010000196.1:0-23081 GCA_034435555.1 Anaerolineae bacterium | reverse complement strand
ATTGACGACAACTTCGGCGACCTCACCACCTTCATCTCCCTGACGACGGCGCTGCAAAGCCGGGGGATGCACCTGATCCTCGACGGTGTCTTCAACCATGTCTCATCCGACAGCATCTACTTCGACCGCTACGGACGCTACGACTCGGTGGGCGCGTGCGAGAGCATTGCTTCCCCCTACCGCGATTGGTTCTACTTCATCCCCGCTGATCCGCCCGGCTCCGGCCCCTGCGTTGGCGATGACGGCACGCCCGGCGGCGCGGATTACGAGAGCTGGTGGGGCTACGACAGCCTGCCCAAGATGCGCGCCACCATCCAAGAAGCGCGTGAGCTGATCTGGGACGGCGCTGTTGATCCCCAGACGCGCGAGCCGATTGCTGTCTATTGGTTGCAACAGGGCGCCGACGGCTGGCGGCTGGATGTCGCCGCCGACGTGGATCCCGGCGTGACCAACGAGGACCCCGCCAATCCCAACGACTATTGGGAGGGCTTCCGGGCCGCGCTGCGCGCCGAGAACTCCGAAGCCTACATCGTGGGCGAGGAGTGGGGCAACTCCACCCCCTGGCTGGTAGAGCCGGAGTGGGACGCCTCCATGAACTATCAATTCAGCACGGCGCTGTTGGGCTTCTGGCGCGATACCGTCTACACCGACAACGACTACAACACGGGCAGCTCAGCCGGCCCCGTCGCCCCCCTGACCCCCTCCCAGTTGGAGGAGCGCCTCCGCTATCTGGAAGAGCGCTATCCTCCCCAGGCCTACTACGCCATGATGAACCTGCTAGGCAGCCACGACACCAACCGCCCCCTCTTCGTGCTCGATCACAATGCCCACCTGAACGACCGCTCCATCTACGAGAACCCGGACTACGACTGGAGCGACGCCATCACCCGCCTCAAGGGCGTGGCGCTGCTGCAATTCACCCTCCCCGGCGCGCCCACCGTCTATTACGGCGATGAGATCGGCCTCGTGGCCCCGCCCACCTACGCCGGCGGCAAGTGGGAAGATGACCCTTACAACCGCATCCCCTACCCCTGGCTCGACGAGACCGGCACGCCCTTCTACACCCACCTCCAGGGCGGCGGGTACGGGCAGACCACGTTGCGCGACTACTACGAACTGCTCGCCACCACCCGCAACGCCCATCCTGCACTGCGCACCGGCACCTTCGATACGTTGCTGATTGACGATGCCAACATGGTCTACGCCTACGGACGCCGGATGGACGACTTCTCCGACGCCGCCGTCGTCGTGGCGAACCGGCACACCGACGTGCAGACCGTCACGCTGGACGTGGGCGGCTATCTGCCCGTTGGCACGTCGCTGGTGGACGTACTGAACGGCGATGCGGCATACACCGTCGCTGCTGGCGGCGTGTTGGAAATCGTGGATGTGCCCGGCATGAGCGGCGCGCTGCTGGTCCTCAGCGGCACGCTGGAGCTGCCGCCTGATGCGGTAGTGGATCTCGCCGTGACCGGCGAGGACGATGGCGAAGTCACGCTGGCGTGGATCGCGGCGAGCGGAGCCGATAGCTACAATCTCTACCGCAGCCTCGTGAGCGGCGGCGGCTACGAGTTCATCACCACTACGACCAGCCTTGCTTACACCGACACCGGCTTGCAGAACGCCGTCACCTACTACTACGTGCTCGTCAGCAAGGATGACACCACGCTGCTGGAAAGCGGCTACTCCAACGAAGCGAGCGGAATGCCCCACATCAATATCGGCTGGGCGGAGCTCTCCGGCCCCGCGTCCATCGTCCACACTATCGGTATCACGCCCACGGAGATCATCACCGGGCAGGTGTGGATTGACGGCGTGACCGGCTCCGGCGCGGAGACACCCGGCCTCTGGGCGCAGGTCGGCTACGGCCCCACCGCCACCCATCCTTACTCCTGGACGCTGTGGATAAACGCGCCCTTCAGCCACGATTTGGGCAACAATGATGTCTTTGCCGGCGCACTGGTGCCCGAAGAGACCGGCACCTTCCACTACGTCTATCGCTACTCCACCACCGCCGGGCGCGACTGGGTCTACGCGGACCTGAACGGCATCTTCACCGACACCCTCTCCGCGCCAGGCGAGCTCACCGTCAACCTCGCCGCCGATACCACACCGCCGGAGATCCCGCTCAACCTGCACGTGACGGACTGGGGCGTCGGCCACATCGCGCTGGCCTGGGACCCAGTCGCCGATAGCGACCTCTACGCCTACGATCTCTATCGCTACGGCGAAGGAGAGCTCCCCGGCGACGCGGTACAGGTGGGGCGCGTGTTGCAACCCGCCACCGCCTACACCGATACCAGCGTCACCACCGGACAGACCTACACCTACACCGTCCGTGCGGTGGACATCTTCTTCAACAAGTCCGGCCATTCCAACGAGGCTTCAGCCACAGCGGAAGCCAAACAGGTTGAGGTGCGCTTCATCGCTACCACACCGGCCTTCACCCCCGACGATGCAACCGTCTACATCGCCGGCAACAGCAGCGCCGCCTTCGGGTCTCAGTGGAACCCTAGCGCCGCGCCCTTGACGCAGATAGACACGCACACCTGGGTCTACACGGCCACGATAGCCGATGGCGAACCCCTGGAATACAAATACACGCGCGGCGACTGGGAGCGCGTCGAGAACTGGGGCGACCTTGCCGGCTTTACCAACCGGGAGCTGGTAATAGATTACGGCACAACCGGCGTGATGACCGTAACGGACACCGTCTTCAATTGGCGCGATGCGTTGGTCGTGGCGACCTACCCTGTCCAAGATGCACTGACGTGGGACCCCAGCGGCCCCATCAGCGTGACCTTCAACCGTCCCATTGACCCCGACGCCGTGGATGCAACCACCTTCAGCGTGACGCACTACTTCACCAGCGAGAGCGTCTCCGGCACCTTCAGCTTCGACTCCGCCGTCATCGGGCCTTACGATCACCCCACACTGGGCAGCGGGACCATCACCGGCACTATGGTGCTCTTCACCCCCGACCAACCGTTGGATCAGGCCTACCAGGTGTATCTGGTCAAGGAAGGCTACAACGCCAGCACGGACGATGGCTCGCAGATGCGCCGCGACTACTGGTGGGACTTCGGCGCCGACAAGACCTACACCCTCACTGTCGAACTGGTTGGGCAAGGCATGGTGGCTGCGATTCCAGGCGGGCCTTACGCCTACAACGAGGTCATCACCCTCACCGCGACCCCAGGTGCTCACTGGACCTTCGCTCACTGGAGCGGCGACCTGATCGGCAGCGATCCCACAACCGTCTTCACCATCACCGGCAATGCCCACATCACCGCCACCTTCACGCAGCTCGAGTACGCGCTGGACGTGATCGTAGACCCGGCGGGCAGCGGCACGGTGGATGTGACCCCGGCTGGCCCGTATCACTACGGAGATACCATCACCCTCACCGCCGAGGCCAATCCCGGCTGGGTCTTTGCCACCTGGAGCGGCGACCTGACCGGCGCGGGCGACACGCGCGTCTTCACCATCACCCACGATATGCTCGTCACCGCCACCTTCACCCAGGATTGCATCCCGGTTGCCGGGGTGGACTTCACCTGGAGTCCCCTCATGCCGCTGGGGGGCGATCTCGTGACCTTCAACGCCACGGTGCTCACAGGCGCCACCCCACTCACCTACACCTGGAACTTCGGCGCAGGCGCAATACCGGGCGCGAGTGAAATTACGCACACCTTCCCCATGACCAACACAGAAGTCACCTACAACGTCACCCTCACCGTCTTCAACCCCTGCACGCCCGAAGGGGTGGAAGTTACACAACAGCTCACCGTGCGTCCGAGATACATCTTCCTGCCACTCGTCTCACGAACCTACACGCCCTAACGCGGTAGTCACATTCTCAGGGGAGCCGGACATCCGGCTCCCCTTTGTTGTTTTTTAGCCTGATACAGTATAATAAAGACGTAGGCGGTGTTGCTCTTTACAGCAGTTATTCAGAATAACGAGGACTTATGATGATGAAGCAAAAGGACACACACACGCACTCCCACATTCGCTGGGGATTGGTGGCCTCCAGCGTAGCGGCCTATGTGGTCATGGGCGCGCTCGTCAGCAACATACCCAATCCCATGTTCCCCGATGCAATCCTGGCCTTGAACATGATTGTCATCGTGATCGCGGGCTATTTTGGCGGCCCCCACACCGGCGCGCTGGTGGGATTGTTGGGCACGCTGTGCAATTTCCTGATCAAAATCCCCTTGATCGGCTTCGATCCTTATGAGGCCGCCGCAATTTTACCCCATACCTGCATGGGATTTGTAGCCGGGCGCGTGGGTGAAACTCGCAGCAGGATCGGCACCGCCCTCACCGTCCTTGTCGGACACGGACTGAACCTCCTGT
This sequence comes from Anaerolineae bacterium, assembly GCA_034435555.1. Classification (GTDB taxonomy): domain Bacteria; phylum Chloroflexota; class Anaerolineae; order B4-G1; family SLSP01; genus DAOTXC01. The sequence goes on along the minus strand of DAOTXC010000196.1, from coordinate 18,722 downwards.
TCTTCGTACCGCTGGGACTACTGCCCGTCTCCATGCTCTTTAGCGCCATCTTGTGGACAGGACTTCTGGCCGAAGTGGCCGTGGGCTTGATTTTGACGGCCTTGATCATTGGAATCGTCCAATATCTACCCTACCTGCGCGGTGGACGTCAGCTGCGCATTCCCGAACGGCGAAAGTTCATCCTCGTCGCCAGTCTGATCGCTGCATTTACCGTGATATTGGGCCTGGCTTTTCTGGGCGGCATCACATTGGCGGCCTACCTCTTCGTCCTGCCGGTGATGCTGGCCGCGGTCGCATTGGGCTTCCTGGAAGCCTGGCTGACCGGGGTGCTCTTGAGCATCCTGCTGGGGCGAGCCGCGTTGGAGCTGGGGTTGGATGCGGCCACCCAGGAGGTCTCGCTGCTATTGATGCTCAACCTGATAGCGCTGGCCCTGGGTGAACTGGCGGAAACGCTGCATCAACAACGTCAGCTCGCGCAGGCGCGGATGGAGGAACTCCGCGAGGCTTACCAGGCCCTCGCCCAGGCCGATCACCTCAAAAGCGAGATGATCCAGAACATCTCCCACGAATTCCGCACGCCGCTCTCGATGATCCTGGGCTACAACGAACTGCTCTTCACCGGGACATTGGGCAGCATCGGCGCCCAGCAAGAAAAAGCGCTCAAGGTGATGCACCGCCAGGGCTGGCAGTTAGCCTATCTGGTCGAGCAAATCACAGTACTGCATCAGGTGGAACAGGGGAACCTCTCCTGGCAGCCCGTCTCGTTGGAGACGCTGGCCCGCGACCGCGTAGAACGGTTCCAGGAGCGCGTGGATCCCACCAAATGGCCCCTGCACTTCGAGGTTGAAGGCGATTTACCCGTGCTGGAAGCCGATTCGGAGTGTCTGAGCCGCGCCCTGAACGCCCTGCTGGATAACGCTATCAAGTTCAGTCCCGACGGCGGGCGGGTGAACGTGCGCCTCTGGCCCAACCAAGACAAGGTCTTCCTCACGGTCGAAGATCAAGGCATTGGCATCCCTAAAGACAAACACACCCTCATCTTCAACCGTTTCTACCAGGTGGATGGCTCGATGACGCGGCGCTTTGGTGGCTTGGGGACGGGGCTGGCCGTAGTGCGGGAGGTCGTCCACGCCCACGGCGGGGACGTGTGGGTCACCAGCAGCGAGGGGGAAGGCAGCACCTTCGGCTTCTGGCTACCGCTCCAGCACACCCACGATTCCCGTGGCATCCCGATTGAGCTGCCCCCCGTGGCCCAGCCCGCCTTTGCAGACCAGGGCCGCAGCTGAACCATGATGCCCCGCGATTATGAACAGCAGCGGCAGGAGATGGCAGCGCTGATCAAGCGGCGCGGCGTCCGCGATCCGGCGGTGCTCGCAGCGTTGCGGACGGTGCCGCGCGAAGCGTTCGTGCCCGATACATCGCAGGAAAAAGCACACGGCGACTACCCCCTCTCGATAGGCCACGGACAGACGATCTCCCAACCCTACATCGTCGCGCTGATGACCCAGGCGCTGGAGTTGGAATCAGGCGCGCGCGTGTTAGAAGTCGGCACCGGCTCCGGCTACCAGGCGGCAATCCTGGCGGAGATGGGGATGGAGGTCTACACCATCGAGCGCGTCCCCGAGCTCTATGCACAAGCCAAAGCCGTACTCGCGGAACTGGGCTACACGCAAGTCCACTGCAAGCTTGGGGATGGCTACGGCGGCTGGCCTGAACACGCGCCTTACGACGGCATCATTGCGACCGCAGCGCCGCACCAGATTCCCCCGCCGCTGTTGGAGCAGCTGGCCGATGGCGGACACCTCGTCATCCCCGTAGGGCCATCCGGCGGCTACCAAACCCTCTGGCGGATCACCCGGCGCGACGACGATTTCGACCGGCTCGATCTGGGCGGCGTGGCCTTCGTCCCCTTCGTCCACGGAGAATCCTAGTCGCCATCCGCCCCATAGTTCCGCAACAACACCGGCAGGAAACGCCGCTGTGGTGGGACCTCCAACCACAAGCTCCGCACCCAGCGCGCTCCCGCGCCGGAATCAATCAGCGCATCAATCCGCAACGGAGACCCCGCCTGCCAGGCGGACACCGAAATCGTCAAAACCTGCTGCGCGCCCACCGGCAACGCCCCCTCCCACCAATGCAGCGAGGTCCCCAGCGTGGGGGGCAGCGTCGCCGTGATGGGAGCCAGCCCCGGCATCAGCCACAAGTCCACCGTGCCGCTCACCACCGCGCCGGGGCCATCATTGCGCAGCGTGAAGGTCAATGTGACCGGCCTCCCCGATTGCACCGGCCCTGGCAGCGCCTCCCACGCGCTCCCCTCCAGCGCCGGGCCATCCACCCACACCTGCGCCTCCCGCCAGAAGGCCAGCCGCCACTCCGGCAGCGCGAAGTATCCCGTCGCCGTGAGCGGCTGCGCCGTCGCCAGCGGCGATACCTCGGCGGCCCAGGTGAAGGTCAACGCCGCGCCAGGCGCGAGCGTCCCCGCCCACGAGATGCGCCGCGTCGCCGCATCGTAGGCCAGCGCGGATGGCAGCGTCGGCTCCAGCACCGTCAGCGCCGAGGGCGTTGTGTGCGAGAAGACTGTCGCCAGCGCCTCCGTGGCCGTGTTGCGGAGCGCCAGCGTGTACGTCACCCGCTCGCCCGGCTGCGGGTTCGCGGGCGCAAGCTGCCACACGCTCTCCCCCAACGGCGAGAGCCACCCCACCGCGTGCGAGAGCGCCGCTTCCAGTGTCTCCGTGGGCAGCGCCTCCAGAGGAAAGCCTGCGAACACCGTCCGAGCCGCGCCCACCTCCGCGGCGACCGCCACCGGCTGCCCCACATCGCCCCGGATGAGCGCCGTCGCCTCCGGCAACGGCTCGACCACATCGCTCCAGTTCTGGAAGAGGCGCGGGAAGGTCAGTTCATCCGGCCCCCAGTAGCCCACCGCCGGATGGGGCGCGCCCACCCACGCCGATTCGGTCGCCCGCTCCACCCACGTCAACACGCCCAACTGCGCCGTGAGGGGATCCGCCGCGTTGTAGTAGAGGTAATCCTGCGAGGAGAGCAACAACCGCCCTCCCTCTTCCAGATAGACCTGCAAATCGGCGGCCTCGTTTGGGCGCACCGGCTGATACCAATCGTAGCCCGTGAACCACACCACCAACGGGTAACGCTGTAACGTCGCCAGCGGAGGGGACCCGATACCAGGTGGCCCGCCGCCCTCCACTTCCGTGGGCCACACATCGTAGGCGATGCCCAGCGCCTCTAACGCCTGCATGTAGCGCACCTCCTGTTGGATGTAGCGTTCGGCATCCACCAACAAAAGCGAAGCGGGGGTCTTGGCCTGCAACGTCACCGTCAACGGGAGCGCCTCGCGGGGATCGTGCACCTGCAAGATGAAGCGGTCGGCTTCGTCCACAACGGCGGTGGGCGGAATATCCACCGTCACAGTGACGGTGAGTAGCTCGCAGGGCGCTAACGTGACCGCGCCGGGCGTCACCGTGGCGGGCCATGTTGCGCCCTCCAGCGAGAGCAGCAGCGGCGCTGGCGGCCCGCCCATGCCGGTGTTGTACAGGTGCAGCGTGTAGGTGAGCCGCTCGCCCGGCAGCCCGATCTGGGTCAGGCTCCCATGCGTGAGCGTCAGGCCAGTCATCGGCGGGGGCAGCGTCAGCCAGTCGAGCACGCGCTCCATCACCGCCACGCGCACCTCTGCGCCGGTGATCGCCTCGTAGCCGAAGGGCAACAGCAGCGCGCGGTAGGGTGTGCAGATCGAAGCCCCCACCCCGCCCCCGCCGCCATCGCCATACACCCAGAGCAGCGTCGAGCGCAGCGGATTCCGCACCGCCACCACATCGGGCAACGGCTGGTTGGCGGCGCTATCGGGGCCGTTCAGCGTCAGCGAAAGTCCGGCGAACATATCACGCCCCTGCACGGTCAGCACATCCGAGGTATCCTTCACAAAATCAACCGCCAGCTGCTCCAGCAGATACCGCTGATGGGGGATCGCCCCCAACTTGCCAGAATCGAAATAGGCGATGTCCTGCCCGCTGAGCAGAAGCCGCCCACCCGCCTCCAGATAATCGAAAAGCGCCGGCCCGGCGCGCACCGACCCCGGCGACCCGTAAGGCGCGGACCACAGCACCACATCGTAGGCGCGCAAGGTTGTCGTAATGGAGGCATCTTCCAGGTATCCCTTGATTGGGAACTCGGTGTAGGCGTAACCGAGCGCGTCCAGCCCGGCGCGCCAGTAGGTCATTTTCCCCTGATAGGCCCACGCCCCCTGATCAACCAACAGCAGCGTGGGCGCGGTGGTGAGCGCCCAATCGCGCGTCGCCACACTCCCGGCGCTGACCGTCACCGTCTGCGTGAGCACGCGATAGCCGTTGCCCCGCGCCTCCAGCGTGTACGTCCCTTCCGGCAGCGTCAGCGCATACGCACCCGCTACATCCACCGCCGCCGCAACGGGCGTCCCCAAGGCTGTAATTGTCACCGGGCGCGTGGGCGGCGCGCCACCCGGCAGCACCGTCGCCGCGCCCCTCACCTCCCCTGTGGGCAGCGGCGAGAGCGTAAAGTTGACCACCTGCTCCTGATTGCGCTCCGCCACGATCCCCCAGCGCATCTGCGAGGCATAGCCGAAGGCCGAAACGTGGGCGTCGTAGACATCCGGCAGAAGCGCCAACCGATAGGCACCGTCAGCGCCGGAGATAGTGCTCGCGCCAGTGCCAGCGCCGCTATGCGGTTGTAGCCGCACCTGCGCGCCGACCACGCGACGCCCGGCGCTATCGCGGACGTTCCCCACCACCCAGGCGGGCTGCGCCGCCGCCGAGACCGCTGCCAGAGCATCAATGCGCCCCCAGCCGCTATCGTTGTTGGGGATGGTGGTGGTGAGCGGCACAGCCGTCGTCGTGAGGAGGTGCGTCAATGTGAAGGGAGTGAGCGTGGCATCAACGGCGCGGAGCAGCGCCGCGACGCCCGTCACGTGCGGGGAGGCCATCGAGGTGCCCTGCGCCTCATCATAGATGCCCCCCGGCAGCGCGGAGTAGATCTGTACCCCTGGGGCAACCACAGTCGGCTTGATCTCGTCCCAGATCGAAGGGCCGCGCCCGGAAAAGTTCGCCACATCATCATCCTGGTCGCTGGCGCCCACGGCAAAGACTCCCGGCAGGCTCGCGGGCGCGCCCACCGTGCCCGCCACCGATCCCCAATTCCCCGCCGAGGTCACAACGAAGATACCCGCCGCCGTCAATGCGGCGATATCGGCCTCGAAGGCGGTATCCCCGCCGTTGCGATTGCCCCACGAGCAGTTGACCACATCCGGGGCCAGCGCCGGATCGCCTTCTGGCGCAAGGAGCCACTGGAAGCCCGCGTGCAGCCAGGAGTTGTAGGCGAAGGTACCCCTGAAGCCCTTCACCGCGATCCACCGCGCGCCGGGAGCCACGCCGATGCCCTCGCCGCCCACCGCTGTGCCCGCAACGTGCGTTCCGTGCCCGTTGTCATCGTGGGGATAGAGCGCGCCGCGCGTCGGATCGTACCAGGAGCCGGAATGCACGACCACGCCCGGCCCCAATCGGCCCCGGTAGTTGGCCGAGAGAGCCGGGTGCAGCCAGTCAACGCCGGTATCAAAGATCGCCACGACGCTCCCCGTGCCGGAGATCGCCAGCGTCTCCCACACCTCCGGGGCGCGCACCATAGTCACACCCCAGGCAGGCTCCGCGCCGGTCGTGTGCGCCGGGGCGAAGGTGCGCTCCAGCGGCGCGATGTAGCTCTCGTAACGATCCAGCGTCACCGCAGCCACCGCCGGCGAGCGCGCCAGCTCCCAGACGAACGCCGGCTTGACGGTCAGCGCGACGCTGTGGATGATCCACAGGTCTTGGCGCGCCAGGATGTCGCCCACGCGCTGCGCGGAGTCGAGCACCGGCGCGAGCGGGTCGAGCGCGCGGTCGTGATGCGCCTGCAACGCCGTCACGACCTGGGCGCGCCGCGCCGTCGCGGGCAACGCGGCCAGCTGGGCTGCGTCCCACACGGGCGCGGCGGCGGGCTTCAGCCTCACAATGATGCGCAGTGGGGCGGCGCTCGCCGTCGCCAGCGTCCGCAACAGGGTCGGCTCCATCACCGCCCAGGGCGGCGTCTCTTCCGTGAACCAGGGAGCCAGCGCGTGCAACGTCACATCCGATGCGCCGTGCGCGATCTGCGGCAACGGCAGCCACATCGCCAGCAAAGACCCCAACAGCAAGATAGATAGCACCTTCATGATTCCCCCTCTTTCGCATCCGCAACAATAACTTGAGGTAAGTATCATGCAAGGTGGGTAACTGTCAAAGCCCCGCGCACGCTGGACATTCCGCGCAATTCCACTATAATTAGCTCGATTTTGCTTCTGGAGGGACAGATGACACTTTCCATAGATGAACAACTGGCGATCCTGATGCGCGGTGTGGAATACGGCGACCCGCAAACCTACGAAAACATGCGCGACGAGCTCGCGGCCCGGCTCAAACAATCGGCCAAGACTGGCAAGCCACTGCGCGTCTATTGCGGATACGATCCCACCTCGCCGGACTTGCACCTGGGGCACACCGTCACCATGCGCAAGCTGCGCCAGTTCCAAGACCTGGGGCATCAGATCATCTTCGTCATCGGGACCTACACCGCGCTGATTGGCGATCCGTCAGACAAGGACAAGGCGCGCCCCCGCCCCGACAAGGAGCGCGTCTATGCCAACGCGCGCACCTACACCGAGCAAGCCTTCAAGATTCTCGACCCGGAGCGCACCGAAGTCCGCTACAATGGGGAGTGGCTCAGCGAGCTCTCCTTCGAGGAGCTGATCAATCTGGCGGCGAACTTCACCGTGCAGCAGTTCCTCGCGCGCGACAACTTCGCCAAGCGTTACGCCAACGGCGATCCCATCTGGCTGCACGAGTTCTTCTACGCGCTGATGCAGGGCTACGACGCCGTCGTGCTCGAAGCGGACGTGCAGCTCGGGGCCACGGAGCAGCTCTTCAATCTGATGGCCGGGCGCAAGTTGCAAGAAGCCTTCGGACAACTGCCCCAAATCGCCATCACGCTGCCGATTCTGGTGGGCACCGATGGGCACATCCGCATGGCGAAGAGCATCGGCAATTACATCGGCATCTCCGAACCGCCGGAGGTGATGTACGGCAAGGTGATGAGCATCCCCGACGAGGCCATGCCCAACTACTTCAACCTCGTCACCCGGTGGACGCCGGCCCAGATCGCCGAGATGGAAGCCGCGTTGCAGGCCGGAACGCTGCATCCCATGGAGGCGAAGAAGCAACTCGCCTGGGAAGTCACGGACATCTTCTACGGCAAGGAGGGCGCCGACGCCGGAGCCGCACACTTTGAGCGCGTGCATCAGGAGCGGCAGTTGCCCGAAGATATGCCCACCTTCACGCTGCACGAGCCGACCCAGCTGGTCGAGCTGCTCAAAGAGGCCGGGTTGGCCCCCAGCAAAAGCCAGGCGCGGCGGCTCATCCAACAGGGCGGCGTGCGGGTGGATGATGTGGTGATTGACGACATTGACGCCATGATCACCCCCGGAGAAAAGATCGTACAGGTAGGCAAGCGCCGCTTCTTGCAGTTGCTTGCCTGATCTCCTTCCCCGATATTGACAATCAAATGGGTTATGCTACACTGAAAGGGGAAAACACTAGGAGGTACCGCATGGAAGAAGAAAACAAGAAGCGTACCGTCGTCTGCGTTGAAGATGAACCCGAAATGATTGACCTGATCCGGTTGATTCTGGGACGCAAGAACTTCGAACTGGTCGGCGCGATTGGTGGCCGCGAGGGATTGGAAACCGTGCGCCGCATCAAGCCCGATCTCGTCTTGCTGGATTTGATGATGCCCGATATGGATGGCTGGGAAGTCTACCAGCAGATGAAGGCCGATGACGAACTACGCGAGATTCCCGTCATCGTGGTGACAGCCAAGGCACAGAGCATTGATAAGGTGCTGGGGCTGCACATCGCTAAGGTAGATGATTACGTCACCAAACCATTCGGGCCTCAAGAGCTCCTGGCGAGCGTCAACAAGGTGCTTGGAATCGAAGTATGACCATTGCGCTCTGCGCGGGTCTCTTTGCAGTTGGCGATCACTACGCAGAGGATAACAGCCGGAAACAGGGGTTAAGTCCTCGCGTCTGTTAACGCGGCTGGTGCGATCATCAAACATGCGGCGATGTGCGGGAGAACATCCCGAACGCATCGCCGCTTTGCTTTGCCAGCACCCACACCAATGGGGACAAAAATGTGAGTATTTCGCAGTTAGCAGTAAGGAGAGACTTCCAACAACTGCTCTCTGCTCACTAAGAACTGTTTTCTATTTTCGAAAGGGGGTATCTACATGGAATTCAAGCTCTCAGTCATTTCTATCGAAAAACCGGAACCCGTCAACTTCATCCTGGGGCAGTCACACTTCATCAAAACCGTCGAGGACATCCACGAGGCGTTGGTGACGGCTGTGCCGGGGATCAAGTTCGGGCTGGCCTTCTGTGAGGCATCTGGCGCGGCGCTCATCCGCTGGAGCGGCACCGACGACGCGATGTTGGAGCTCGCTCGCCAGAACGCCCTCGAGCTCAGCGCCGGGCACAGCTTCATCCTCTTCCTGGCCGAAGGCTTCTACCCCATCAACGTACTCAATGCCGTCAAACAGGTGCCGGAAGTCGCGCGCATCTTCTGCGCGACGGCCAACCCCACCCAGGTCATCATCGCCGAGACGGAACAGGGACGCGGCATCCTCGGCGTGATTGATGGCGTCAAGAGTCAAGGGATCGAGGACGCTGCCGGCATCGCCTGGCGCAAAGATTTGCTCCGCAAGATCGGCTACAAACTCTAGCCACAGCGCGCCGCTTACATGGCCTGGTTGGATTACGTCAAACGGGATCCCGTGCCCTGGCTGCTGGACCCCAGCAATCCATCTGCACGCTACTTCACCCTGCGCGACATCTTCGGGCAGAGCGGGGCCGCGCTGACGCGAGCGCGCGTGGCGATTCTCGGCTGGCCCCCCGTGCAGGAGATTATCCACCAGGGCAACTCGCACAACTTCTGGGGGCGCTCCATCAATCCCTACTACGGCGGCCCGGTCGGGACCTTCGGCACGCTCTACCAGCTCGCCCAGTTAGGAACGCCCCCCACCCCCTTGCTGCAAGAGGCCTGTGAAAATCTGCTAAGTTATGGGCGCATCGAGGATGGGCGCTTCGCCATCACCGACCTTTCCGGGACCGCCTGGCTCTGTTACACCGGCATGGCGCTGGAGATCGTGCATAACTTCGGGATGGATGATGATCCACGGGCGCTCTCGGCGCGCAGGGCGCTGCTCGACCTGGTGCGCCATCGGCCCGGCACGTTGAATTGCCCCATCGCCGATGGGAAATGCCCGGCGGCGATGGTCAAGGCGCTGCGGGGATTGCTCGCCACGCAGACCACGCCGCCCGTTCCAGAGGATGCAGAGGTGATCGAAACGCTGATCACCCTGTTGCTCGACCGCCCCTACGACTTCAAAGGTCGGGATGCGGCCTGGGTTCGCCCCACCTTCCCCCGCCACTACGATTCTGATCTGCTGGAGCTCTGCCAGACACTCGCGCTCACCCCCTACCGCGACGATCCGCGCCACCGCCAGCTGATGCAACAGCTGGTGTTGCTGCAAACCTCGGAAGGGACGTGGCGCAAAGTCCGCGCCAGCCCCAGCACGCAGCTGGAATCCATCGGGCAGCCCAGCCGGTGGCTCACCTACATGGCGATCCACGCACTGATCAACACCTACGGCGACAATACCTACGCCCAATGAGTCCCATGCAACCGGCAGCACAGGGGAACCAACAACCGCGCTACCTCGTCATCCCGCGCACGCTCATCTTTCTGACGCATGGCGAGGCTGTGTTGCTGCTCAAAGGCGCGCCTCACAAGCGCCTGTGGGCGGGGAAGTTCAACGGACTGGGAGGGCACATCGAACCGGGGGAAGACCCTTACGCCGCAGCCTGCCGCGAGGTCGCCGAGGAAGCCGGGCTAGAGGTCGTCGCGCTTACGCTGCGGGCCATCATCCATGTGACGCTGCCGGAGCCGCCCGGCGTGCTCTTCTTCACCTTCACCGGCGAGGCCCCCGCCGGCACGCTCCGCCCCTCAGCCGAAGGGACGCCGCAATGGATCGGCCGCGATGCACTGGCGACGTTGCCGCTCGTTGAGGATCTCTACACGCTGCTGCCGCAGGTGTTGGAGCCAGGGCCGCTGCTCTACGGCGACTATCACTTCACCGAGGCCGGGCTGGTGATGCAGTTGACCCCGGCCCCGCTCACACCAGCCGCTTCCGACGCAGGGTGAGCGCGCTGGCCTCCTCTTCGGCCAACTCGCGCAACAGCAGCGGGAAACGGTTGTGGAGCGGAGAACTCAACGCGCCCAGTTCCACCACGCGATAGAAGAAGCCTGCCAGAGGCCGCATCGCGCCGCACAGGCGCGCCGCCTGCTTGAGCTCGGCCAGCCCGCCGGTATCCCACCCACCCAGAAGCGCCGTAAAGAGACCGTACAGCAAGAGCGCCGGATAGAGCGCCGCTAACAACAGGAGCGTCCCCACCAGCGGCGTGGGTTGCGGCGAGAGATCGCCCAGGCCGCACAGCAGATTGTAGACCAGCAACCCAGCCCCCACCGGCGCGACGAAGGTCTGCCAGATGTAGACCCGCCACCAGAGCACCAGCCGCCCCGCCAACAGCCACCCCGCGAGGCTGCGCAACGCCAGGGCCACAGCATAGGCAACCAGGATGCCGCCTTCCTGCCACAGCGGGACGAAGAGCGCCAGCAGCCCCACCCGCGCCACGACCTCGCCCACCTGCACCCACGACCGCGTCAAGGGCCGCCCCGCCGCCTCCAGCAGCCGCTCGACACTCCACGCCGGCCATTGCAACGCGCCGATGAACGCCAGCGGCCCGATCAGCGCCGCTGCGCGCGCCGCATCCGGCCCTAATACCCCTACCATAAAGCGATCCCCCACCGCGGACAGCCCCGCCACAGCGAAGGCGCTGAACCACATCCCATAGCGGACGGCCTGGCTCATGTAATAGCGCGTCAGGCTCCGGTACTCCTGGATGTACGACTCGGTGAGCGCGGGCATCAGCCCGTTGTACAGCCCTTTGCCCAACACGTTGTAGGCGACCGTAAAGGTGAGCGCCAACAGCCACGCGCTCTGCAATTCCCCATAGCCGGGGAACAGTCGCAGCAACAGCCAGCCCTCCGCGAGATACCCCAACGGCGCGGCGAGGTCGCCTACCGCCAGGCGCGCGCCGAAGCTCAACATCCGCTGCGCAATCCAGCGGTCGAAGGCGGGCAGAAAGAGGGGCCGGAAGCCGTACCCCAAGCGCCGGTAGAGCCACGCCCCCAGCCCAAAGGTCAGCCAGCGGGCGAGATACAATCCCAGCCCCAGCCCCAAAATACCGCCCAGCGTCTCGCCGATGTCGCCCCGCGCCGCGCCCCAGCGCCGCATCAGCACAATCAGGAGCGTCGTGCAGATCATCTCGGCCAGCGCCAGCGCCAATGTCAACCGCTGCTCCTGGTCGAACCGCTGAATCGAGCGGAAGAAGAGACCGAAGACCTGCAAGAAGCCGGGGAACTGGATCACCGCCTGGGCCACGAAGTAGAACGACAGATGCGCCAGCGCCGTCTGCGGGAAGACCTGCGCCGCCAACAAGGCGATCACGCCCAGCTGTATCGCGCCGCTGATAAATTGCCACCAGACGTAGAACTGCAAGTAGCGAAAACTTTCGCGGGGATTGTTGAGCTGCAACGCGGCAAAGTAGCGCACTGCCGCGAGGCCGATGCCCAGATCGAACGCCACCCACACAACCGCCAGCCAGCGCGCGGCCCACGCCCAGAAATCCAACGCCTCCGGCCAGGGCAATAGCAGCTCCGGCAACCCGTACAGGCGAAAGCCCAGCAGTGGAATGAAGAGCCATACCCCCACCATCAGCAGGTAGAGAAAGCCCGCCAGGGGACGATGGAAGCCCACCACGTCCCATTCCTGGGCAGGGAGCCGCATCACCGCGATCACCCGCATCTGCTCCAGGATATGGGGACGCAGAAAGAGCAGCCGCCGTATGAAGAAGAAGGTCGCCAGCGCCGCCACGATGACCAGCGCCCCGCCCGCGCTGAAGGCCCACCGCACTGCACCGCGCGGCAGGGGGGCGCGGGGATAGGCCGCAAACGAGAGCACCCGTGGGGAGTTGGCCGCCTCAGCCAGCAACCGATAGATCAGATAATCAAAGTAGGGCCAGCGCTGCCACGCTGCATTCGAGGGATCATCCAGCCAGGCCCCCACCACGAAGACCTGCGTCGTCTCGCGGGCGCGGATGCGCTGCACCACCGGTTCCCCCGCCGTGGTGACGACGATGGAGCGCAGCAGGTTGGGATTGGAAATCACCGTGCGCGCGCTCAGCGCCGGTGCTGAGGTCCACGTCACCGCCGATTGAAGTGGGTCTTGCGAGGCGCTGGGCAACAATACGCGCGGCGTATCAATGCGCTTCAGCCCGAAGGTGCTGACCCCCAACAACGCCTGCAACTCGGAGGTTTGCGCCTCGGTGGGGAAGTGCGGCCCACAGAAAAGCACCAGTCCCACTGCCTCGCGTTGCACCTGCTGCCCATACGTCCGCAGCTCCTCCCACCCCACGCCGGTGGGATCGTTCAACACGTAGACCTGGGCCAGTTCGGGGCGATCCACCCTCACGAAGTAAGGTTCCGCCAGGCGGAGCGCCTCCGCTACCGGCCCCTCCTCACCGATGTAGTAGAACCCCACCGCGCCGGAGGGGGCCTGGGCCGAGACCCATTGCGCCCCCCCGAACACCAGCGCGAGACAGGCGCACCACCACAGCCAGCGCCGCCACCGGCCCCGTATCACCAATAGGCTCCTACTCTGCCGCGCCTGTCTCTTGGGGCGGTTGCAGCGGGGGCAGATCCTCGAAGCTCTCCAGCCCGAACTGCTGGGCGAACTCCAACGTCGTGCCGTACAGAATGGGTCGCCCCACCATCTCCGCCCGCCCCATCTCTTCGATCCAGCCGGCGTTGAGCAGCGTGCGCAAGACGCTATCGGAGTTGACGCCTCGGATCGCTTCGACCTGGGGGCGCGTGACCGGCTGGGCATACGCGACAATCGCGAGCGCCTCCAGCGCCGCCTGCGAGAGCCGCAGGTTCACCTCCAGCCCCAACAGCCGCTCCACCACCGGCGCGGCCTGGGGCGCGCTCACCAGCTGCATCCGCCGCCCCAACCGTTGCAGGCGCAGCCCGCTGGTCTCGCGCAGGCGCTCGGTCAACGCCGCGACCTCCGCCTCGACCGTCTCCTGATCCAGCTCGAGGGCTGCGGCCAGCTCCTCCTCCGTCACCGGCTGCGGCGAGGCAAAGATCAACGCCTCGACCAAGGCCCCCACAGGCAGGGGCAATGCCTCACTCATTCCAGGGATCCGCTACGAAGGTCTCGCCCGCTTCCTCGCTGGTCTCTGAAGTCGGCGCGGGGACCGGTTCCGGCGACGGCGTCACAGGCGCAGGCCCAGCTGCATGTGGCCCGCCGGTCTTCGGCGCACCTTTGCCAGCGGCGCTCGCCAGCTCGATCCGCACCTGCGGCTCTCCCGATACCTGCAACCCCATCTCCCGCGTCAATACATCCCGCACCACGGCGACGCACTGCGCCGCCAACTCAGGCACGTTGACGCCCGTCCCGACCTTGACATCCACGGCGACGGCGACCTCCTCCTTGTGCGGCTTGATCTTCGACTTCACCTGCAGCACACCGGGCAGCGGGTCGAGGTGGTACTGCAATTGCTGCGCCACGCTTTCGACGCTGACCGTCGCCAGCCCGCCGTTCACCTGCTGCACGCGGATGAACTTCTTGCGCTGTGGGCGCACCTCAAAGAAGATCACCGCCAGGGCGATGAGGATAAAGAGCAAGGCCAACACGATCCCGCCCAAAATCCGCAGCACCGGCTGCACCTGCCCCAATGTGTACCCCAAATCGGTCAGCCACGTTCCCACGTTGACCAGCGCGATGTGGGGAATGATCAGCACAAAGCTCACCAATGGGATCAACAGCAACAACAAGATTACAATGACCACTCGGTTAAACGTATTCATCCTTAGCCTCCTCAAGATTTAGTGATGGGTGATGGGTAACGGGGAATCGCCCATTACCCGTTACCCGTTACGCATTACGCACATACACCACCCGCTCGTAGCCCGCGCGGTCAGCGCCCCAGGGAATCGTCGCATCCACGCCCATCTTGGCCGTGCGCGCTTTCTCACCCGGTGCCTGTCGCGCTGAGGGATCGAGGCTCGAGCTGGGCTGATCAGCCAGAATCACTATATCGCGGTCGGCCTGCACCCGCGTCGCCAGCGCCCACTCCACCGCCGCCGGATCGTAGATGTCCACGTCGGTATCCACGATGACCACATGCTTGAGCGAGGTGTGCCCCCTGAAGGCCGCCTCGATGGCGCGACGGGCGTCCTCCGGGCCGCGCGGCGCAATCTGCACCACCGCGTGCAGCCACGAGCAGCCCCCTGGCGTGATGCTCACCCCGGTGCAGGTCGTCACCTCGTTGACCGCCGCGAAGATGGTCGGCTCGCGGGGCATCCCCATGAGATTCTTGTGCTCCAAGCCGGCGGGCAACAGCGCGTGGAAGAGCGGATCGCGCCGGTGAGTGATTGCCTGCACCCGAAAGACCGGCTGCTCGCGGACACCGTCCATCGTCCCGGTCAGGTCGGGGAAGGGGCCTTCGGGTGCGAACTCATGCGTGAGCACCCCCTCCAGCACCAGCTCCGCCTGCGCGGGAATCTCCAGCGGCAGGGTGACACAGCGCACCGCTGGCGACGGCGCGAAGGCGTTCGCAATGGCGAGCTCGTCCACGCCCTTGGGGGGCGCCATCGCCGCTGCAAGCAAGACCTGCGGCGGCAATCCGATGCAGACCGCCATCGGCAGCCCCTCCGGGGCCTTCTGCCAGGCGGTATGCGTGCCGCGCCGCTCGACAATGCGCGCCACAAAGCTCGTCGCATCGTGCAGCAACAACCGATGGTACGAGAGGTTCCGCCCGTAGTCGGGATCCGCCACCACTGCCACGCCCGTCGTCACATAAGGGCCACCATCCAACGGATGGTAGCGCGGAATGGGCAAGCGAGTCAGATCCACCGTGGTCGTCACCACCTCCTGGCAGGGAGCGGTCTCCACCATGGGCGGCGATGGGGGCGAGGCCAGCGCCGCCGCCATGCGCGGCACGATCTCCGCCACTGTGCAGCCGAGCGCGCGGGCGAAGTGCGCCCGCTGCGAGACGTACCCCGCCGCGATCCGCCATCCCGGATAGCCAGCGGGCGATTCAAAGAGCAGGGCCTCGCCGGGATGGCGCGCCAGGTAAGCGGCAAGCTCCAGATGCGGCGAGAGCGGCTCCGTCACGCGCCGGAGCTCGCCAGCGGCCTCCAATGCTTCCAAAAAGGTTCGTAAATCCATCCCGCCACGCCCCCTTTCACCTTCCTACTCTCAGTAGATCGAAAAATGCTCCAAGGGGATCGTCAGATCCCCGTTCTTGGTCTGGATCTGACGATCCAGACCAAGCGAAATTAGATCTACTGACTCTAGTATAACACGTACTTACCAATCAATCCAGATTTCTTCGATCTGCTCCAGCGTCTCCTGCACCAACCCTTCGATATCGAGCTGCGCCTCGAGTTCCAGCACGCGATGCAGCCGGGCCTTAGTCGCAGGGTTATGCGCGTGGAGCGAGCAGGGGTCTTTGTACGCCTCGATGGAACGCTCGTAGGTATCAATCTGCTGCGCCAGCGCGACGATCTCATCCTTATCGAAGCCCACCAGGGGCCGCAGAATCGGCATCTCAGCCGCGCGGCTGATGACGGCGAGGTTCTGCAACGTCTGAGAGGCGACCTGCCCCAGATTGTCGCCGGTGACGAGCGCGCGCGCCCGACGCCGACGCGCCAGCGTCTCCCCTACGCGCATCACAAAGCGGCGGAAGGCCACCACCTCCACCCGCGAGTCCTTGTCCATCATCGCCAATTGGAAGGGATGGGCCGGCGCCATGTAGAGTATCGCCGGCAAGCGATGCGGCTCCAAGACTTGCCGCGCCAACGCAACGACTTTCGAGCTGCGTACCTGTTCCGCCGTAGGCAGAACGTGGAAGTGCAAAAAGTCCATCGTGCAGCCCCGCTTGAGCATCAAGTGCGCGGCGACGGGCGAATCAATGCCGCCGGAGAGCAGCGTCAGCACTCGCCCGCTCACGCCCACGGGCAATCCGCGCGCGCCGGGAATCCGCCGGACGAAGAGGTAGACGCCGTCTTCGTAGACCTGGACGCGGATGGCGACCTCCGGCGAGTGGAGATCTACCGGCGCGCCGGTGAGCGCCACCACGCGCGCGCCCAACTCTCGATTGATGTCCACTGAGGTCAGCGGAAAGCGCTTGTCGCCGCGTCGTGCATCAATCTTGAAGCGCGTCTCCGACGTGATACACGCCCGCGCCAGTTCCTCGGTTGCGGCGACCATCGCTTCCCACTCCTGCGGAACCCACATCGCCCGCGCAAAGTAGGCGATCCCGAAGACCCGCTGCAAGCGCCGTTCCACCTCTGCCGCGCCCTCATCGTTTTCCAGCTCCAACAAAAGATGGCTGCGAAATCGTTGCGTCCGCACCGCGCTGAGATCGGTCAACACCGCGCGGATATTGCGCGCCAGGCGCTTTTCAAACTGGGCGCGATTCTGTCCTTTGAGTCCCAACTCCCCATAATGCACGATATACTTCAACATAGCACCTCCAAACGCTATCATAACACACTCCAGGAGCAGGCCAAAGCGCGCGGTTGTCTTTTGCCCCAAAGCCTGCTAAGCTATGCACAGAACACAGTGGAGGTGTCCATGAAAATCATCATGCCCGATTTTGTCCTGCCCTCGGTAGCGGAGCAGACCTGCGCGCTGCTGGAGACGTGTGATTTCGTCACAATCAACAGCGAGGGCCAACTCTCCGGGGAGATCGCCGGCGCGGAGGTGTTCATGTTGCCGTGGCAGGTCCCATCGGAGGTATTGCAGACGATCCTGGCGCTGCCGACGCTGCGCTGGGTCCACACGATGAGCGCGGGGGTGGATCACGCGCTGAACGCGCTACGCGACCAGGAGGGGCTGCTCATCACCAATGCCAGCGGCGTCTTCGATATCCCCATCGCCGAGACGGTGCTGGGCTACATGCTGGCAATCGTCAAACGGTTCCCGGAGTTCCTCACCCAGCAACAGGCGCGCCAGTGGCAACTGCTGCGGCTGCGCGAATTGCGCGGGCTGACGGTAGGCATCGTGGGGCTAGGAAGCATCGGGCAGGAGATCGCCCAACGCTGCCAGGCCCTGGGAATGCGCGTCTACGCCACGCGCCGCCACGCCGAACGGGGCGCGGCGCATGTGGATGTGCTGCTCTCCAACGAGGCGTTGCCGGAGCTGCTGGCCGCCTCGGACTTCGTGGTGCTTGCCGTCCCGCTCACGGCGGAGACCACCGGACTCATCGGCGCGGCGGAGCTGCAACAGATGTCCGCCGACGCCTGGCTGATCAACATCGCACGCGGGGCGGTGGTGGATGAGGCGGCGCTCATCGCGGCGCTGCAAAGCGGCGAGATCGGCGGCGCTGCGCTGGATGTCTTCGCCACGGAGCCGCTGCCGCCCGACTCGGCGCTCTGGACGCTGCCCAACGTAATCATCACCCCGCACAACGCCTGGAGCACACCGCACGCGCGCGACCGGCAGGCGCAGCTCTTTCTCGATAACCTGAGCCGCTATCTGGAAAACCAGCCGTTGCGCAACGTCATTGACTTACAGCGCGGATATTGAGCCACGCTAACGCGGGCGATGATGGTGACAATCGCCCGCGTCACCCGTAAAGCGAGTCCGCTCAGGTGCGTTTGCGCGCCAGCGCGCCGAAGCCCAGCGCCGCCAGGCCGCCCAGCCCCAGGAGCACTAGCCCGCCCACGACGAGCGGATCAAGCGTCGCGCCCGCAGGGGGCAGACCGGCCCGGCCATCGGTCAACCCGAAGTAGACCCAGCCCACGTGCCCGCCCTCAGCACCGGGCACATAGATAGTCTGCTCGATAGGGGTAGTGGCGCGATAACCCGCCGGGACGTGCAAGGTCACGTGCCAGTCGCCGCGTGGAAGCGGGATGGGGCCAAAGGTTCCCGTCGCGTAGGTGTTGCCAAACTCATCCACCGTGCGCGGCTCGGTGTAATAGGTGTGGCTGTAATCCCCTGCGGAGATGGTGAAGTAGACCCCGCCGACCCCCGGCTCGCCGGCATCCATCACCCCGTTGCGATTGCTATCCAGGAAAGCCGCGCCGCGCAACGTACCCGTGTTGGGATCAATGTTGAGCGTGCCGCCAGAAGCGGTGAGCAACAGCGCCAGCGCCAAGAGTATCAACCAACGTCGAACGACCTGACTAGACATGGGAATCTCCTTTCAAATGTGCGAATCAGCGAATCAGCGAATCGGCGAGTCAACGAATCAACAAGATGACGGTTTTAGCTGATAAACTCATTATAAGGTACAAAAGCGGGCGCGTCAACTGCGGACAAATTTTATCACAAAAGATCGCGTTTATTGCATTCTGAAAGAGCTTGACAAATTAGAACACTTGTTCTATAATGAGGATACTTTCAGTTAGCTTGAGGTGTCCCGATGTCTAACCCGCCGCTCCGGCCCTATCTCGAATATCAAGCCGACCGGGTGGAGGCGCTCC
>DAOTXC010000195.1:0-66092 GCA_034435555.1 Anaerolineae bacterium | reverse complement strand
GCTACCTGGCCGATTTGGAGAGGACGGTGCGTGAGAAGCGCCGGCTCAAGCCATGCTACGTGCGGGTGCGCCTGCCGGAGGAGGTCGCTGGGGCAACGCCGGCGTGGATTCATGCGTATCTGCTGCGCCGCTTTCTGGCGCTATTGCCCCATCAGGCGGAGAATCTGCTGGCGGCGCGGGAGAGCCTGTTCACCGTGGGGGAAAATGCGGGGCGATTCCCCGGCTGGTACGGTGAGACGATCTGCGCGTTGACGGCGTGGGATGCTGGCGCGTTGGTGGATGCGCTGGCAGCGTTGCCGGAGGGCAGCGGCCTGTATCGCGGCCCTGCGGAGGGCTTCTGCCCCGGCGAGTTCTAGCAGGTGGCGCTGGAATTGCGCTTGCCGCTGGCGCATTTCCCCGCGCCGGCGCAGCAGTTGCGCGCCTTCTTGCAGGCGGCTTACGTCCCGGTCAACCTGCGGCGTGAAGGTGAGGGCTGGGTCTTTGATATCTCAGCAAAGGCGCTCAAAAAGAAGGCGCTGCTGCACGGCGCCTGCCGCGAGGAGGCAGATCTGTGGGTGGCGGAGCTCGTCATTGGGCCGAAATTCGACCTGCGCGGCTATTTGCAGTCGTTCCCAGGGCCATCGCGCGTGGCGGCGGCGCGGGTATGTGTACTGCGTACCGCGTAATGCGTAATCCGGAATTTGCGCAGTACGCAGTATGCAAAATTTTGATACGTCTTTTACGAAAAGTTATTACCCATGACACATTTCCCTAAACGCTATCGCATCCCGGCGCGGGAGACGCGGGTGGAGATCACGGTGGTGAACTCGCGCTTTATCGCTACTGCCGCGCCGGTCTTCACGGTGGAGGAGGCCAAGGCGTTTGTGGCGCGCATCCGCGCGGAGTTTGCCGATGCCACACACAACGTCCCGGCGTTCCTGGTGGGGCATGGCAGCTCGGTGACGGCGCATTGCAGCGATGACGGCGAACCCTCCGGCACGGCGGGGCGTCCGGCGCTGGCGGTGTTGCAGGGTAGCGGCTTGGGCGATATCGCTGTGGTCATCACGCGCTACTTTGGCGGGACGAAGCTGGGCACGGGCGGGCTGGTGCGCGCATACAGCGATGCGATGCGTGCCGTGCTGGAGGCGCTGCCTCTGGCCGAGCGCGTCCCCACCCAGACGCTCATGCTGGCCGTGCCCTATAGCCTCTTCGAGCGCGTGCGGCTGTTGATCGCCGCGCATCAGGGGCAGATTGTGGATGAGGATTTCGCCGCCGATGTGACAGTGACGGCGCAGTTCGCCGTGGAGCACGTGGCGGATTTCCAGGCGGGCTTGCAGGAACTCTCCGCTGGCGCACTCGCCGCCGTGGTCGTGGCGAGCGACGACGCGACGATCATGCCGGTGTAAAGTGTTGGCCTCAGGTCAGTCTATTTAACTGATGCGATGGCTGGTGGGCATAGACAGATCCATTTCAGCCTGCCAGTGCGCCAGACTATCCAGGGCGCGGGCGGCGCGGGCCTCGCCGCGCGCGCGTTTGCCGCGCACGGGCGTCTCCAGCGAGGGCAGAAGGCCAAAGTTGGCCTTCATCGGTTGGAAGTTATCGGCAGCGGCATGGGTGATGTAGTGGAGCAGCGCGCCGATCATTGTGTCGGGCGGGAGTTGGAGCAGCGGTTGGCCCTGGATCAGCCGCGCCGCATTGACGCCGGCGACCCAGCCACCCGCGATGTTGCCGGCGTAGCCCTCCAACCCGGCGATCTGCCCGGCGAAGAAGAGCGTCGGGCGTGTTTTGAATTGGAGGGTGGGGTGGAGCAGCAGCGGCGCGTTGAGGTAGGTGTTGCGGTGCATCGAGCCGTAGCGCGTGAAGACAGCATTTTCCAGGCCGGGGATCAGGCGCAGCACGCGATCCTGCTCGCCGTAGCGGAGATTCGTCTGGAAGCCGACGAGATTGTAGAGCGCGCCAGCGGCGTCATCCTGCCGTAATTGTACGACGGCGTAGGGCCGCCGTCCCGTGCGCGGATCGCGTAGCCCCACCGGGCGCAACGGCCCGAAGGCCAGCGCCTCCTCGCTGCGCGCGGCCAGCACCTCGACGGGCAGACAGGCCTCGAAGAAGTGCGCGTCCTCGCGCTCGAAGTCGCGCAGCGGGATGCGCTCGGCGGTGAGCAGGGCCTCGCGGAAGCGGGTATACGCCTCCTGGTCGAGCGGGCAGTTGATATAGTCGCCCTCAGCCTCCTCACCCCGCCCATAACGCGAAGCGCGGAAGGCCACCTCGAAGTTGATGGAATCGCCCTCGACGATGGGAGCGATAGCATCGTAGAAGTAGAGCGCCTCCTGTCCGGTGAGGGCCTGGAGCGCCTGGGCCAGCGCCGGGGAGGTGAGTGGCCCGCTAGCGATGATGGTGGGGCCGGTGGGGATTGCCATCACTTCGGCGCGGATGAGCGTGATGCGGGGATGGCTGCGGATGCGCTCGGTGATGGCGGCGGCGAAGCCCTCGCGGTCAACGGCCAGCGCGCTGCCCGCTGGAACGCGGTGAGCGTCGGCGGTGGCGATGAGCAGGGAATCCAGCCGGCGAAGCTCCTCCTTGAGCAGCCCTGAGGCGCGGCCCGGCAAATCAGAGCCGAGCGAATTGGAGCAGACGAGCTCGGCGAGTGCATCGCTGAGGTGCGCGGGCGTGGTCTGCTGGGGGCGCATCTCGTAGAGTCGCACGGCGACGCCGCGCTGCGCCGCCTGCCAGGCGGCCTCGCTGCCGGCCAATCCTCCTCCGATAATCGTCAATTCAGGCATAGTCACGCTCCTTCTCCAGTCGTGTGCTGTGTTGCGCCATTGTACCACATTTGGGTGAGCAAAAAGTAAGCCTGGCTCTGTCAAGACGACAGAGCCAGGCTCAAGCGATGCTTGTAGCGCCTGGTTTGGTTATGCGCTGTGTGGGTCGGGCGTGTTGCGCGTTGCCTTAACCCTTTTTGTGGACATCAGCCGGTACCGAGAAGATCTCACCCGTACGCGGCGTGCTCGCGAGGAGCATTTCGGCTTCGTCAGCCCATTCCGTGGGCACCATCACCCGCACCTGCCCGCTACTTTCCACTTTTACCTGCATCGGCGTGACGGATTCATAGCTGAGCATCACGGGAATGCCGGCGCTCTCAAGCGCCCCGCGAACGACCATCGCCCGCAACATCCCCTCTGTCACATGTACGGTCACCAATCCGATATTTTCCTCTTTGCGGACCATCACACACCTCCTTAAACAAAGTTCTCTATATATAGTTTGCGCTATTTCTTCGTATTTGTCAATCTCTTTCATTGCTGGTATAATTCGGGCGGATTCGAGAATGATGAAGGCTCTTAAAAAGTAGGACTTGCACTAATATCTCAGAGATGAGATTGAGAAGGTGCCGTTTGATGCACCCTTAGATTGAAGGATTATGAATGTGAATGAGGTTGTGAAAGACCAATATTGGTTACAATTCAAAGTAGCGCCGGCTGACCTGGAGCGTTTGGCAAACTTCCTCGTTGAAACAGAAAGTCCCAAGACCATCGAGCAGTTGACCCAGGAGCTGGTCCGCTATCGCTACCAACAACTGTTGACTTTGGCTGAGGAGACGTTGGCGCAGGGACGCATCTATCGGCCTGGCGAGACCTATCAAGTGGGCGAGCAGGTGCTCTTCCCCAATTCGGGCAATCGTTTGGGTGAGGTCGTCGAGGTGCGTCCGGGTCACAATCCAGAGTACGAACCTTTCACCGTGCTCACCATAGCCTTCGAGGGTGGCAAGTCACAGCAATTCGCAGCTTCGTTGCCCGTCGAGCATCCTCTGGACCGTGCGACCTATCTGCCCTCCGGGGAGGCGACGCCGGAAGAGCTCTACGCGCTTCACGGTGAGCGGGTTTCGACTGCGCTGGCGGCGGCCTTGCGAGAGAGTCCGCAGTTTATTTCGATGGGGCCTCAGTGGTTCCTCAAGGAACTGGTGGTGGAAATCTCCGCAGGGCAGCTCAACATCGCGGAGGCGTTGCTGGATATGGCGGGCGGCGGCCCCTTGCCGACGCAGGCGCTCTTGGATGAGCTCGAGTTGCCCGGTGAGATCGCGGGCCGTTTGCAGCTCTTCTCGCTGGAGTGCGCCCTGCAACAGGATGCGCGCTTCGATGAGGTGGGGCCTGCGGGCGAGGCGCAGTGGTATTTGATGCGTATGGAGCCGCAGGCGGTATTGCAAATCCCAGAGCATTTGCGCTATATGCCGATCCCTTACAATCGGAGCTTGTTGGATGAGGGGATGTTGGCGCTTGAGGCGCAGGTGGACGATGAGTGGGCAGAAACAACATTTGGTGCGCAGCTGGATGAGGACATGGTCACACTCAAGCTCATCTATCCCCATTGGCGCAGTGGCACCTTGCCGTTGGCGGCGCGCTTCGCGCAGCTCTTCCCCACGGCGCGATTGACCAATCGGGTGCGCTTTTCCTTTGTGGATGGGCGCACGGGCAAGACCTTCCCCGGCTGGGTCGTCCGCAATCATCGTTACGTCTACGGCCTGGAGGCCTGGTACGACGAGCTGGGCGTGACAGTGGGCACCTTCGTTGACCTCAAGGCGGGGGAGCACCCCGATCAGGTCACGGTGGATGTGCGCCGGGTCCGGTCGCGTCGCAGCGAGTGGGTGCGCACGGCTACCGTGCAGGATGGGCGCATCTACTTCGAGGTGAAACCGATGCCGATGGCCTGCAAGTACGATGAGCTGTCGGTGGTCGTCGTTCCCGATCCAGCAGAGATTGATGAATTGGCGTCCGAGTTGCGGCATGAGCCGCTAGAAAAGTTGATCGAGCAGGTATTCAGCGGGCTGGCCGCTTTGAGCCTGCAGCGCGCAGTGCATGGGGCGACGCTCTACAGCGCCGTCAACCTGCTGCGCCGTGTTCCTCCGGCTCCCCTGGTGGCGACTTTGTTGGGGAACCCGCGCTACGAGGCGCTGGGGGACAATTATTGGGCCTATCGAGGTGGTGATTAATGGCGACACTTCCACCCAACCCGGCGTTAGCGCAGTTTATCAAGCCTACTGTAGATACGCCGTTTCACATAGATTTTGAGTGGTGGGTACGCAAGGGCTTGGATTTCAATGTAGAGCTGTTGGCGCACCTGTGTTTGGAGCATCGTGAAGCGTATGCCGGGCAAAAGGTGCAGGGGAAGATTGATTGGGTTGACTGGCAGACGGGGGCCGTGCGACAGGTTGATGGTCTGCAATACATCATCACGACACATTGTAGCCAGGAACCTGGTTACATCTCCCAAGCGCCTACTCTGACCGAGGCGATCTTCCGGGTCTTCTTGAGCAACGGCAATCAGCCCTTGTCTTGCAACCAACTGGCTTCGCTGGTAGGGCAACTGCCGGAGCAGATTCTGCGCGTGTTGGCTTCGCGCAGAGGGCGCAAGGGGATCCGCCCGGTTCTCCCCGATTTGTAGGTGATGATGCCCCCGTGGCGCAATTGGATAGCGCGGCGGACTTCTAATCCGTAGGTTGTGAGTTCGAGTCTCACCGGGGGTGCCAAGAGGATGTGTTAGAACAAGCGTGTGATGGTATGCCCTCAAGTGATAGCAAGGCCCGCTGGAGAACTGGCGGGCCTTTTGATGCCTTTGTAGTATACTTGTTGCATCTGTTGGAAAAAAGGCTGTCCATAGCGTATTAGGGAGGACGACCATGTTACGCAATTTGGGACCGATGGAACTGTTACTGTTGTTGGCGATTTTGCTCCTGCTCATGGGGCCGGATCGGGTGGGGCGCTTGGGGCCGGAATTGGGCAAGGCCATCCGTGGATTTCGTGAGGGTTTGAGCGGCGAGAGCACCGCGAGGACAACGACCGAGCGCGAGGATGAAGCGTAAGCGCAGATGGAACTCTTCAATACCGGCGGCTGGGAGCTGCTGGTACTGCTCCTGTTGGCGTTGGTGCTCTTTGGCCCTGAAGACATCATCAAGTTCGTCAGGCGCGCCGGGAAATATATCCGTGTCTTGCAGCGGCTCTGGGCGCAAGCGGTTGAATCGCTGGATTTGCAAGCTTTGCTTGAAGAAGACGATGATGATCTCGACGCTGCCTGGCGCGAGGTACAATCGGTAACGCAGGAGCTACGCCGCACCCCCTGGGATCAGGAGTCCCCCCATGACGGCCCTCCCCCCGCCTGAAGCGCCGCCACATTCCGTCTCTGATGACGTCGCCATGCCGCTCCTGGCGCATATCCGCGAATTGCGGCAGCGCCTGCTACGAGCGGCGCTCTTTTGGCTGCTGGCGACACTGATCGCCGTCGTGGCGAGCGAATGGATCATCCTCTGGCTGGTGCGTCCGCTGCAAGATATCGAGCTGGTGGCGTTATCCCCGACCGAAGCGCCTGTCATGTACTTCCAGGTGGCGCTGGTTGCGGGATTGGCGGTCGCGCTGCCGTACATCCTCTATCAAATCTACGCCTTCATCCGCCCCGGCCTACGCCCAGAGGAACGTAAAATCTTCGTGTGGGGCATCCCGCTGGCGCTGCTCCTCTTCCTGGCCGGCGCGCTCTTTACGGTGGAGGTGCTCGTGGGGCTGAGTATGCCCGTGTTACTGAGCTTCTTGGGCGATGTGGTCCGGCCCATCTATTCGCTCGAAAACTACCTGCACTTTGTCAGCACGCTGTTGGTGTGGATGGGGCTGATTTTCCAGACCCCGCTCGTGGTCTATGCCGTGGCGCGGATCGGCTGGGTGACGCCGGCCCAGCTGTCGAAGGCGCGGCGACCGGTCTGGTTCCTGGCGGCGCTCGCTGCTGCGGTGGTGACGCCCACCACCGATCCCATCACGATGTTGTTGGTCACAGCCCCTTTTGTAGTGCTGTACGAGATCGGAGTCTTGTTGGCCCGGGTGGCGACGCGGCAACGTAATTGACGCACTCTTCGGCGAGAGTTGCGCAAAATCTCAAAACGTGGTAGGCTAATTCGTAATTTCTAACGGCTAGAAGGGGAGGTAAGAGCGATGTTAGTTTTAACAGATAGCGGCGTTGATCTTTCACCGGAGCAATGCGAGGGGTTGGAATTTCACACAATTCCCTTGATCTTTACCCTGGATGGGCAGACCTATCGCAGCGGTGTGGATATTCAACCCGATGCTTTTTATGATCTATTGGAGAGCAGCAAGGGGATGCCCACGACCTCGTTGCCCTCTGCGGGCGAATTCGCGGAGCTCTATCGGGAGCTCGCCAAGATTGATCCAGAGATTCTCTCGATCCATATCTCCTCTGGGCTGAGCGGTACCTTCAACACCGCCCGCGAGGGGGCCAAGCTTGTGCCGGAGGCGCGCATCGCCTTCTTCGACACCAAGACGCTCTCCGGTGCGCAGGGCTGGCACGTTGAAGCAGCGGCGCGCGCGGCGCGGGCCGGGTGGTCAATGGAGCAGACGCTCGCGCTGTTGGAGCAGGTGCAGGCCGCCACGGATACGATGTATACGCTGGCGACGCTCAAATATCTCGTCCACGGCGGGCGGATCAGCCATCTCAAGGGCTTGGTCGCCTCCGTGTTGCAGATCAAGCCGGTCATCGGCGTAGAGAAGGAGCAGGGCATCTACGACCAGTGGGGGCAGGCGCGCACCCTCGACCGCGCCATCAAGCATATCGCCAAGCTGGTGATGGAGAAGTACCCGCCCGGCACGGCGATGCGTTTCCAGATACTCCACGGTAACAATCCTGAGGGGGCTGAGAAGTTGCACGCGCATCTGGCAGAGCGCTTCGAATGCACCTGGTTGCCCATCGGCCCTATTGCGCCGGTTCTGGGCGCGCATACCGGCCCTGGATTGGTCGGATTGGTCTATGCCCCGATGGCGGAGTTCCCGGAACTGCCCTAAAGTGCATCGCGGCTACGTTGCGTAGCCCTGATTTTGACATCAAAACGTGGGCCGGATTGCCAATCTGGCCCACGTCGCTTTTGGGGAAGATCATTTTCCGGCTGCGGCGCTATCAACCAGCCAATAGAGCCGTCCTGCTGTGCGGGGAGGTGGGTTTGGGCGTAAGGGCCGTGCCGCACCTCGTGGAGCCGCGCGGCTTTGTCCGCACCGGCGACGACGAAGCAGATTCCCGCTGCGGCGTTGATCACGGGCGGCGTGAGCGTCAGTTGCCAGGCGGCAAGTTTTTCGACGTAGTGGGCGACGACCCAGCGCGTTTGCTCGTGGAGGGCGTCGCCGCCGGGGAAGAGCGAGGCCGTGTGGCCGTCCTCCCCCAATCCCAGCAGAATGAGATCAAAGCGGGGGAGGGATGTTTCCTCAAAAACTTCGCGTAGTGAAGCGGCGTAAGCCGTTGCTGCGATTTCAGGTGGCAGTTCGCCACGCATCCGATGGATGTTGGCGGGCGGGATGGGAACGTGGGCGAGCAGCGCCTCGTGGGCCATGCGGTAGTTGCTGTCGGGATGGTGTGGCGGAACGCAACGCTCATCGCCCCAGAAGAGATGCACGTGCGCCCAGGCGATGCGTTGAGCAAAAGCAGGCTGCGCCAGCCGGGGGTAGGCCGGGCGCGGGGTGCTACCTCCCGCCAGCGCCAGCGTGAAGCGCCCCCGCGCGGCGATGGCAGCTACGGCGCGGTCGGCGATGTGCTCGGCGACGCCACGCGCCAATGCCGCCTGATCGGCAAAGATGTGCAGCTCGCCCTCAGCCATCGTGTTGACAACCCAGATACCAGCCGCAGTGTTGTTGCTGGATCAGGGCGTCGGCCTCAGTTGGCCCCCAGCTGCCGGGCGCGTACTCCGAGGGCGTGCGCGGATCCGTCGTGAGCGGGTCAACGAGCTCCCAGGCGCGCTCGATCTCATCGGCGCGGGCGAAGAGGGCCGCGTCGCCCTGCAACGCATCGAGCAGCAGGCGCTCGTAGGCCTCCGGCAGCGCGCTCTCGCCGAAATCCTCCCCGTAGTGGAAGGCCATATCCACCGGCGTGGTGCGCATCCCCGCGCCAGGGACCTTGGTCTCGAAGTGCAGGTGGATGCTCTCATCGGGTTGCAGGCAGATCGAAAGGCGGTTCGGCGCGAGCGTTTCGCTGGACGCAAAGAGCAGGTGCGGCACGCGCTTGAATTGCAGCGTGATTTCGGAGAGTTTGGTGGGTAGCCCCTTGCCGGAGCGCAGGTAAAAGGGGACGCCTTGCCAGCGCCAGTTGTCCACGTAGAGGCGCAGCGCGGCGTAGGTGGGCGTGCGCGAATCGGGCGCGACGCCCTCCTCATCCAGATAGCCCGCATAGCGCCCCAGCACCAGATCCTCTGGGTGGATGGGACGCAGGGCGTGCAGCACCTTGACCTTCTCATCGCGCAGGAAGCGGGCGTTCCAGGCCGGGGGCGGTTCCATGGCGGTGAGGGTGAGCAATTGCAGCAGGTGATTCTGGAACATATCGCGCAGTACGCCGGATTGGTCGTAGTAGCCTGCGCGTCGCCCCACAAGGACCTCTTCGGCTACGGTGATCTGCACATGGTCAACGTAATTGCGGTTCCACAGCGGCTCGAAGATGGCATTAGCCAGGCGGAAGGTGAGAATGTTCTGGACGGTCTCCTTGCCCAGATAATGATCAATGCGATAGACCTGCTCTTCGCTGAAGACGTTGTGGAGGCAGGCGTTGAGCGCCTGGGCGCTGGCAAGATCGTGGCCGAAGGGCTTCTCGACGATGATGCGCGTCCAGCCGGCGCTGTGATTGAGGCCCGCGCGTCCCAGCTGCTCCACCACGATGGGATAGAGGCTGGGGGGAATCGCCAGGTAGAAGAGCCGGTTGCCCTCGGTGCCCTTCTCAGCGTCGAGTTGGGCCAGCCGCTCGGCCAGGTCTTGGTAGGTCTGGGGGTCTTCGTGGCTGCCGATGAGGTAATGGTGGCGGTTGGCGAACTCGTCCCAGCACTGGTTGCGCAGCGCGGCGAGCAACTTGGCGGCGAAGCTCTCAGTCTGCCGACTGACAAAGCGCTGTTGCAGCGCCAGCGTGATGATGGGGGCGGGCACGTCGAGCTCGATGGCTTCGTAGACGGTCCAGCGGCCCTCGCCAGAATCGGCCACCCAGCCCTGGATGTCGCTGAGCGCCTGATCCTCGGCGAGCGCGTTGGCGGTCAGATCCAGCAGCCAGGAGCGCACCACGCTGCCGTAGCGCCAGATTTCGGCCACCTGGTGGAGATCGAGCGCGAACTCCTCGCGCGCTTTGAGGAGCTCAAAGCCCTCGGCGTAAGCCTGCATCAGCCCGTATTCGATCCCGTTGTGGATCATCTTGGTGAAGTGGCCCGCGCCGGTGATGCCGACGTGTCCCCAACCTTTGTCCGGGGCCGGGGCCAGCGTCTCGAAGATAGGACGCAGCCGGGCCACCGCCTGGGGGTCGCCGCCGATCATCAGGCTGTACCCTTCGGTAAGGCCCCAAACGCCGCCGCTGACGCCCACATCAACGAAGTGGACTTCCATTGCCTTGAGCAGCGCCGCGCGGCGCAGGGTGTCGCGGTAGTTGCTATTCCCCCCGTCAATCAGGATGTCGCCCGGTTCGAGCAGCGGGGCGAGGTCCGTTGATCGTCTTTTCAATCGCTTCGCCAGCCGGGACCATCATCCAGACGATGCGGGGCGGGCGTAGCTGGGCGGCGAGTTCGCTCAGCGACCGCGCGCCCACCGCGCCGGTCTCTTCGGCGCGCTGGATGGCCGCTGCGTCGAGATCGTAGATGACGACCTCGTGGCCGTTGTTGAGCAGGCGCTGAGTCATATTTGCGCCCATTTTTCCCAATCCAATCATAGCGAGCTGTATCTTTTATCTCCTAAAAATAGAGGTGGCGTGTACCTGACGTGAACTCAGTTCGCGCAACGTATTCTACAACAATGTCTCGATGTCCGCGACGACGTCCGCACTTAGGTGGAAGTGAATGACACGCCGCCCGGCATCGAGCAGGGCCTGGCGATCTCCGAACGCCTGGGCGGTTTGGAGCACGCCGAAGGTGAGGGCGCTTGCCTCGCTGCCTGCCGCGTCAGGGATGGGGAGGTCTTGTTGGATATCGGCGGTGAAGTGGATGAAGAGGCCGTTGCCGGCGTCACCTTTGTGGAGCTGGCCGGTGGAGTGCAGGTAGCGTGGCCCATACCCGACGGTGGTCGCCAGCCGGGTGCGCTCGCGCAGCCGGGTGCGCAGGGCCTGGAGCGCCGCGTCGGTCTCTGGCGTGGTGGGCACGTAAGCCTGGATGGCGATGTAGTCGCCGGGTTGCGCCTGCACGAGAAAGGCTTCCAGCGCAGCGGGGGTGAGAGGCGCGGGGGTGCTTTCAGGTAGCGTACCCTCTTCGGTGTAGGATTCGACCAGCTGCCGTGCCAGCACCTTGGCGGCCTCGACGTTGGGTTGGTCGTAGGGATTGATGCCCAGACGGGCGCTGGCGATGGCGGTGGCGAATTCCCAGAGGAAGAATTGCGGCCCCAGATCGTAGATGTCGTCCAGGTCGATGCGGATGACGGGATGGCCTGCCGCGCTCAGGGCGGCGACGCCCGCATCGTGCGTGTCATCATCCGCCAGGCGCAGGTGGACGAAGAGGCGATCTTCGCCGTAGACCTCCGGTGAGCCGAGGGGTTCGCCGACGACGGGGAGGATGCCGACAGCGGCCTTGCCGGTGCTCTCGGCGACGAGCTGCTCGACCCAATCGCCGAAGCTGGCGAGGGGTTCGGAGACGATGAGCGTGAGCTTATCGCGTCCGGCCTGCGTCAGTGTGGCCATGACCGCGCCGAGCCAGGCACCCGGATTGGCGGCGGGGGCTTCGTGCTGGCAAGCTCTGCGCATTGTCAGCGCGCGTTTGAGCAGTTGGGCCACGTTCACGCCAGCGAGCGCAGCGGGGATCAATCCGAAATATGAGAGGGCGGAGTAACGTCCCCCGATATTGGGATTGTTGAGGAACTTGCCGCGAAAGCCTAGCTGTTCCGCCAGCGTGACGAGCTTGCTGCGGGGGTCAGTGATGGCGATGAAATGCTCGCCCGCCCGCTCCTTGCCGAGCGCGGCGGCGGTCCAGTTGTAGAAGTGCTTCATAAAGGAGAGCGTCTCCACGGTGCCGCCAGACTTGGTGGAGACGACGAAGAGGGCGCGAGCCGGGTCGAGGGCGTCGGCGGCGGCGCGCACGTTGGCGGGGGCGGTGCTATCGAGAATGGCGAGGTGGAGTCGCGGGGTGGGGTAGCATCCGCCTGGCGCGTCATCGCCGAAGACCTTGCCGAAGAGCTCCGGGGCGAGGCTGGAGCCGCCCATCCCCAGCACGAGGGCGTGTGTGTAGCGGCTGGCGCAGGCGGCTTCGCTTAAGACATTGTTGAGCATATCCAGTTGCCCGTAGAGCTCCTCAGGAATATCGAGCCAGCCCAGGCGATTGGCGATTTCGGTGGGTTCGGGCTGCCAGAGGGTGAAATCGCGTTCCCATATGCGCGCGATGGCGCGTTGTTCAGCCAATTCTTGTAGGGTTGTGGCAACGGCTTCTTGATAAGGGCCGAGCGCCACTGTGCCGAATGGTTGCATGTTTTCCTCCGCAAGTAGTCAGAGAGACTCTATGATTTTTGGATCTGGAATGAAAGGGTTTCTTCGTTACGCTTCCAGTATAATATGAGTTGAGTAGGGCGTCAATTGTCCTTTACGGGGCTGCGGGGCGCTGTGACGTAGGTCATAGCCGTGGTCGGGTTTGCCTGTATGCTAAAAGCATAAACAATCGTCAGTGTTGAGGAGGTTGCAATGGCTAACCAAGTTTTATCTGGAATCAAGTTACCCGCTCCCGATGATTTCCCGGTCGTCTGGCCGCAGGCGGAATGGGATACCTTCCACTGGATCCGCGATTATGAGCATCTGCCCGATCCTATCATGCCGTTGATGTTCAGCGCGTCCGGCGTGATGGCGATTGCCAGCCGCGATCGGGTCGCACCGCTTTACGAAGAGGCGATTGCGCGCCGGTACGACTGGCGGATCAATCATTATCTCTATATGGCAGTGATCCCGTTTCAGGGGATGTCTGACGAGGTCGAGGCGCGCATGAAGCGCAACCGCGAGCGACTGCTGGCGATCACCTTGCGTCTCAATGAGGTGTGGGAGAAAGAATGGAAACCGGCCCTGGAAGCGCACTGGGACTTCTGGCGGGAATTCGATCTGGAGGGTGCGGATGACGCGGCGTTGGCGGCGCATACCGAGGAGAGCATCCAGCGCGGTAGTCACCTTTACGAGATCCACTTCCGCATGGGCGCGCCGATGTGGTTTGCGCTGGATGAATTTGTGACGTGCTACTGCGATCTTTTTCCCGAAAAGAGTGAACTAGACGCCCACCGTCTGTTGCAGGGCTTCGATAATAAGACGCTGGAAATTGGGCGGGCGCTCTGGCGGCTTAGCCGGTTGGCGCGCGCTGAGGAGGCGGTCTATCAGATTCTTCTGGAGCGTCCGGCGCAAGAGGTTGCTGCTGCGTTGCACACGTTTGCCGAAGGGCGCGCTTTCTGGCAGGAGGTGTGGGCCTTCCTGGAAACGTATGGGCATCGCGCCAATTTGTGGGATTGGTGTCGCCCCACCTGGTATGATGATCCCACGCCAGTGATCAACAGTCTCAAGACCTGTGTCGTGCAGCCGGATCGCGATTTAGTCGCGGAACAAGCGGAGACTGTGGCCTTGCGCGAGGCGGCCATCGCTGATGCGCGCGCGGCGCTGATTGGCTATCCCGCGCCAGTGGTGGCGCGCTTCGAACAGCTGCTCAAAGCGGCGCAGATCGCGCTGGTGTTGACCGAGAATCACGCCTACTACATTGACTTCAACGGGTTTGGGTGGATTCATCGCATCTTCCACGAGTGGGGGGGGCGCTTTGCCCGCGCCGGATGGTTGAATCGCTCGGACGATGTCTTCTATCTGACGCTGGACGAACTGCGCGGGATGATTGCCGATCCGCAGCAGGACAGGCGCGCTCTCGTGCAACAGCGGCGGGCGGAACTGGCCTATTGGGAGCAATATGAGGAACCGCGCGAGCTGGGTGTGCGCCCCGCTGAACCGATCTACCTCTACTCGCCGGAGGCGCGGCGGACATTGCGCTATCTGGGCGGGCATATCGCCGAGTCCAGACCTGCCGCCGGCAACGAGCGGGTACTGCGCGGACAGGCTGCTTCCTCCGGCAAAGTGCGCGGACGCGCGCGCATTATCCGCACTCTGGCGGAGGCGCATCGCCTGGAGAAAGGGGATATTCTTGTCACCATCACCACCGCCCCGCCCTGGACGCCGCTCTTTTTGACGGCAGCGGGCGTGGTGACTGATGCCGGGGGCTTACTCTCTCACGGCGCGGTGCTCTCCCGCGAGTATCGCCTGCCCGCCGTTGTAGGGACGCGATTCGCTACGGAGCAGATCCAAGATGGGCAGCTGATTGAGGTGGATGGGGATCAGGGGATCGTGACCTTGTTGTAATTTGTGTTTGAGATCAGTTGCAATCGGGGCAACAGCTGTATGTTGCCCCGATTTCTTGTTTTTTGCGATAAATCTTTCATTTGATGTGGCGTTGACTTATACCCGGCTCGGCGAAAAGTGCGGTATGCCGGCCCCTTCGGTGGCGGTCCGCTCTTCCGCTGTGGACGAGGATGGCGCTACAGCTTCTTTCGCCGGGCAGCATGAAAGCTACCTCAACATCATCGGTGCGGAGGCGGTGACTGAGGCCGTGTTGCGGTGTCTCGAATCGGTGCATACGGAGCGCGCCCAACACTATCGGCAGGCGCACGGACTGACCCCGGCGAGCGGCATCGCGGTGTTGGTGCAACAGCTGGTCATGGCAGATATATCGGCGGTGGTCTTTAGCGCGGATCCGCGCAGCGGCGCGCGCGACAGGGTTGTCATCAACGCCACCTGGGGCCTGGGTGAGAGCCTGGTTGGCGGCGCCGTCACCCCCGATCTCTACGTGGTGCAAAAATCTGACTATACCGTGCGCCTCCGCGAGATTGCCGACAAGCAGTGGATGACAGTGGCCCGTCCGCAGGGTACGTGCGAGGTGGCGGTGCCGCGCAGCTTGCGGCGCGAGGCCGTCCTCAGCACCGAGCAAATCGTGTCCCTTACGCGGCTCGCCATCGCCTTGGAGCAGAGCCAGGGCTGGCCGGTGGATCTGGAGTGCGCCTTCCAGCAGGGGCAGCTCTACCTGCTGCAATGCCGCCCCATCACTACCTTGCCGGGCGGGCAAAGCAGTCAGCTGGCTTAGTCGCTGATGTTGCTTGTGGGCGGCATCTCGTGGTGACTTGACGTATTTTCAAGACCGTGTATAATGAGAGCACGATGCGGGGTGGAGCAGTGGCAGCTCGTCGGGCTCATAACCCGAAGGTCGGTGGTTCGAATCCATCCCCCGCTATTTTTTTATGGCGAGGTAGCTCAATGGCAGAGCAGGGGACTCATAAGCCCTTGGTTGGCAGTTCGAATCTGCCCTTCGCCATGGGTGATCAAATCATAGCCGGGTTTCGCGCCCGGCTGTTTTCTTTATCCCCCGCTACTTGGCTCCCCTGTTTGGTATGCCTTCTGTTCTGTTGTATACTCAGGTCAACAGAGGTGACCTGAACCAAAGTGACAAGGAGTGCAATATGGAAACGAGATTGAAGCGACGTCGGTGGGCTGAGATCAATCCCTGGGCAGCGGCGCAGCGGGACGCTCAGGATTGTGACTGGGGATGGTGGTTATTGGGTCTCATCATTTCTCTGACCTTGACGTTGCTGTGGTGGTGGCTCCAGGAATCACGCAGAGCTGAGGGTGGGAGAACGCCCCAGGCGCGGCAGGGGGTCGTCTTGCAGGATGACCGCGGGCCGAATGCGGTCGAGATTTCGGAGAAAGAGGAGCGCGCTCCCGATGATCTGCGACGCATTGAGGGGATCGGGCCAAAGATTTCCCGGCTCTTCCAGGATGCGGGGATCCGTACCTTTGCGCAGCTGGCAGCTTCGGATGTGGCAATGCTGCGCGTGATTCTCGATGATGCTGGGATTGGGCGGATTGCAGATCCTACCACCTGGCCGGAGCAGGCCGCATTGGCCGCGGCTGGGGATTGGGATGCGCTGATGGCGTTACAAGATTCGCTCAAAGGCGGCAGACGGGTAACGTAGTTTTAGTTGTGTAAGGTGTGGTCTTGGAAACATTGACCACAGGTTCCCGCCCACGGGTTTACAAGCCCGTGGGCGGGATTTTGTTGGTACAAGCAGGACAATTCTCATCAGGAAAAATCCAAGCACTCCAATGAAAAATAGTACTTAAGTACTATTGCCATAGAGTTTGAATAATGTTAGAATTAGGTAAGAGGGAATCTAACTTCCCTCCCATTAGTGTTTCTATCTTTCGATGAGCGTAATTAAAGCGAGGTGGATCATGAAAGCCAAGTCAATCAGTTTGTTGATCGTCTTCTCCCTACTCCTCACGGCATTAGCAGGCGCTTTCCCCGCACAGTCCAGGGTTACCTCTGTGCAGGTGATTGTGCAGGGCACAAGTATCGAGGCAGCGGCTGACGCGGTTCAGGCGGTACAGGGCGCGGTGGCCTACGATATTAGCATCATCAACGCTGTCGTTGCCACGGTCTCAGAGGCGCAACTGGCGCAACTCTCCCATCAGGCAGGCGTGTTGAACATCACACTTGACCGGGCGGTTGAGCGCAGCGGTGTAGAGACTGAGGTGGACTTTGTCCGTGTCATCGGTGCACAGGAGGTCTGGGACGCCGGTAACATCGGCCAGGGAGTCACGGTCGCGGTGCTGGACACCGGTATTGACCCCACCTTGAACTATCTGCGTCGCGATCCGGCTAACAACATTCGCTTCCTCGCCTATTACGACGCCATTGAGGATGAGCTTTACACCGGCAACAGGCTGAATCAGTCGCCGCGCGATCCCTCCGGGCATGGCACCCACGTCGCTGGCATTATCGCCAATAGCGATTATCAGAGACCTAATGGGGATTACAAGGGTGTAGCGCCTGGCGTCAATCTGGTGGCGATTCGGGTGCTGAATGAAGACGGGGTGGGCACTTACGCTGACGTGCTGCGAGGCATCGAGTGGGCCGTGCTAAATCAAGAGGAGTACAACATCCGCGTGTTGAATGCCTCCATCTACTCGCCCCCGTTCTCACCCTACTGGGCGGATCCGCTCAACCTTTCGATGATGGCGGCCTGGTATTCGGGCATCACGGTGGTGGCGAGCGCCGGCAATGCCGGCCCCGATCCAATGACCGTGGGCGTGCCGGGCAACAATCCCTACATCATCACTGTGGGGGCCTTCACCGACAACTACACCCCCAACGATTTTGGCGATGACTATCTGGCGCCGTTCTCCGCTACTGGCCCCACCTACGAGGCTTTCGTCAAGCCGGACGTGATCGCGCCGGGGGCGCACATGGTCTCACTGATGCGCGAGAGCACCGTCTTGAGCCAGGAGCACCCGGACTACCGGCTGCCGGCGTATTACTTCCGAATGGCCGGAACCTCATCGTCCTCGGCAGTTGTGTCGGGCATTGTGGCGCTGATGCTCAGCGAAGACCCCACGCTCACCCCGGATGAGATCAAGTATCGCTTGATGGTAACGGC
Source organism: Anaerolineae bacterium (assembly GCA_034435555.1). Taxonomy (GTDB): domain Bacteria; phylum Chloroflexota; class Anaerolineae; order B4-G1; family SLSP01; genus DAOTXC01. Next base: position 48,633 of record DAOTXC010000195.1, on the reverse strand, counting down.
GCGGCCGCAGTTCGATGAAGAGACCGGCCTGGCCGCCTACAGCATCTGGCAGCAGGGCGCGGGCCGTGTCTGGGCGCCCGATGCCGTCTACGCGGACATCGAAGGCGTCGCTAACGTCGGCCTCGATATTGTCCTGGATATGTCGGGCGTCGAGCATTACTGGGGCTGGACGACCTACGATTCTGAGACGGGCGAGTTTCTGCTCCGTGGGTTGGGGCCTGAGAGTTGGGCCGGTGGCTATAGCAGCTGGGCCGGTGGCCCGGAGAGTTGGGCGGGCGGCCCTGAAAGTTGGGCCGGTAACTGGGGCGGCGACTTCCTCAGTTGGGCGGATGGCCCGGAGAGTTGGGCGGGCGGCCCCGAAAGCTGGGCCGGTGGCCCGGAGAGTTGGGCCGGTGGCCCCGAAAGCTGGGCCGGTAGCTACACCACATGGGCAAATGGCCCGGAGAGTTGGGCGGGCGGCCCCGAAAGTTGGGCTGGCTGGTACATGCTCTGGGTCAATGGCCCGGAGAGCTGGGCGGGTGGCCCTGAAAGCTGGGCCGGTGGCCCGGAGAGTTGGGCGGGCGGCCCTGAAAGCTGGGCCGGTGGCCCCGAAAGTTGGGCCGGCTGGTATGCCTGGTTCCAGAGCTGGTACGCCTGGTACATGACCTGGGCGGGTGGCCCCGAAAGTTGGGCCGGTGGCCCGGAGAGTTGGGCGGGCGGCCCCGAAAGTTGGGCAGGCGGCCCCGAAAGTTGGGCCGGTGGCCCCGAAAGCTGGGCCGGTGGCCCCGAAAGTTGGGCAGGCGGCCCCGAAAGTTGGGCGGGTGGCCCGGAAAGTTGGGCCGGGTGGTACGCCTGGTTCCAGACCTGGATTCAGTGGTACGGCAGCTGGGTAAGCGGCCCGGAGAGTTGGGCGGGCGGCCCGGAGAGTTGGGCCGGTGGCCCTGAAAGCTGGGCGGGCGGCCCGGAGAGTTGGGCCGGCTACATCTTCCAGAATATGTGGGTCGGCGGGGATTAAGTCCCTGACTGGTAAATCAACAGGGGGAGTCACGCGACTCCCCCTGTTTTTTCGTGGTGGAACCGGTGGCTATGGCTGGAGCTGCCGCGCCAGTTCGAGATCGTGGCGCGCGCCCAATTGCTCGAAGACCTTCAGGGCAGTCTGGAGGAAGGGGTCTGCGGCGACCGGGTTGTCTTCGTCCAGATGCAGCTGGGCGAGTGCGTAGGCTGCGCGTCCCAGCTCAATGGTGATTCCCTTATTCTCGAAGTGCGCCAGGCTGCGCTCGTAGTGTTCTCGCGCCGTGGTCAAATCCCCTGCCGTGTAGCTGATCCGCCCCTTGAGCAGGTGGTAGCGCCCCCATTCGATGGCATCCTCTGAGGTGTCGGTGATGTCGTGCAGCAGCTCGTAGCTGCGTTGTGACCACTGCTGCGCGCTTTCCGGATCGCCTTTCTCGATGCTCAGATAGCCCTCAAGCTCGTACACATCGTTGAGGCTCAGATTGGCGCCGGCGCCGGCCTCCTCGTAGAGAGGACGCGCTGCTTCCAGATGGCGCTTGGCTTCGGCGTGATCGCCTCGGCGCAGGTATAGTCGCCCTAGATTCATGTATGCCTGGGCCAGCTCGTAGGGATGCGCGATGCGTTGCGTGATGGCTAGACTTTGCTGAAGCGTCTCCCCGGCCTTCTCCCACTCTGCCCGCTCGGTATAGAGCACGCCTAGATTGGTGTAGGCGAGCGCCAACCCCTCCATTTCGCCGATCTGCTTCATCAGCTCCAGGCTGCGTTGATAGTTGTGCAGGGCTTGATCCCAATCGCCGGCATATTTGTTGACAATCGCCAGGTTGTTGTAGGAGCGGGCCATCCCCACGATGTCGCCCCACTGTTCCCGAATTTCGAGCGCCTGCTTGACGTAATCGGCGGCCTTTGTCCATTCGCTGCGGTGATAATAGATCGCGCCGAGCCGGTTGAGGATCGAAGAGAGGACATCGTAATGGCGGGTCTCTGTCACTAGAGCCAGCCCCTCTTCCAGGAGCTGCTGCGCTGCGGTCAATTGGCCCCGCCGCAAGGTGATCCATCCCAGCTCCGAGAGGAATTGGGCGCGCATCTGAGGCTGTGGTTCCGTCGCTGTGTCAATCAAATCCACACCTTCGCGCAGCCGCTTTTCTGCCTTCTCCAAGTCGCCGCGTTTGTCCCACACCTGACCCAGCCGCAGCAGGACTTGCGCCTGTTTTTCCGGTGGGGGCGCTTTCCATTCCTCCATGCCGGCCTGATAACAGGCGGTTGCTTCCTCGTATTCGCCGATGTGCTGATAGACCTCGCCCAGGCCGACGACGGCCTGCCAGCGTTCGATCTGGCGCTGGCTGAGGTGCTGCGAGAGCTGCAGGGCGCGGCTGTAATATTCGATGGCCTCGCGGTTGGCGAAGCGTGCGCGTGCGCGATCTCCAGCGAGGATGGCGTAGGTCAGCGCCTGATCGCGCACATAGGCGCGGTCATAATGGAACGCCAATATCTCGGCCTGATTGTGGAGCTCGGCGGCGTAGCGCGTTTCGATGGCTTCCGCCACGGTGCGATGTAGATCGGGGCGTTGGCTGCGCAACATACTGTTGTAAATCGTCTCTTGGGTGATGATGTGGCGGAAGGCGTAGATTCCCTCGCCCGCGCCGGGACGTTTCACGAGCAGCCCCAACTCGTGCAGGCGTTCGAGAATCGCCAGCGTGTTGGTGCTGCCGTGCAGGCGACGTTCTACCTCTTCGAGCAAGCCTGCGTCGAACTGCAACCCAATCACGGCAGCGGAGCTCAATACATCGCGTTGATCCTCTGCCAGCCGATCCACACGGGCCATCATCAGGCTGCGCAGGGAGGTGGGGATCTCCATCGCTTGCAGCGCCACCGGCGAGATGACCTGCCACTGTGTGTCCTCCAGGTGGAGCATCTCCTTTTCGATCAACATGCGCACAAATTCTTCAATGTAGAAGGGGTTGCCTTCGGCGTGAGTGAGAATGGTTTCGATCACAGCCTCGCTCAGCCCTTCCAGGTTGACCATGTGCGCCAATAATGCCCGACTATGCGGGGGGGATAGGGGCTGGAGTGCGATCGCCAGCGTGCGTTGTGGGGTGGGAATGTGCGGCTGGGGCAAGAAGGCCGGCGACGCTTGGGGCTGGGGGCGTGTGATGATGCAGAAGATAACCTGGGCCTCTTGGGGCAGCTGGTGGAGGATTTCCATCGCAGCAACGGAGAGATCGTCGGCCCAATGGAAGTCGTCAAAGATGAGCACCAGCGGACGCTTGCGGGCCGCCGCCAGGATCCATTCTCGTATCGCCAGCACGCTGAGCTGTTTGATCCGCTCCGGTTCCAGATAGCCTAGACTGCGTTCTTCCTCCTCGCTGAGGGGCAGCTCCAGGATCAGCCGTAGGAACGGGCGTAGGGCGGGGGAAACCTGTGCATCCCAGGGCTGCTCCGGCGGGGCAGCATTGATCGCATCCTGGAGCAGCGAGCGGAAGATGCCATAGCCAACGCCCTGAGCGTAGGGAAGTCCGCGCCCCTGCCAGACGGTGATTTGGTCCGGGGTCGTCTGCGCCAGCCACTCGCTCACCAACCGCGATTTGCCGATCCCCGCTTCGCCACGGATGGTGATGAACCACCCCTCTTGACGGTTCAAGAAGGTGTTGAGCACGCTTTGCAGTTGTTGCAGCTCGGTGTTGCGCCCTAGCAGGATGGAGGTAACGCCGGCGACCCCGCGCGCGGAAAGCGGATCGGAGCGGCTGCTGAGCGCCTCGTAAATTTGCATCGGCTGCGCGAGGCCCTTGATGGATGCTTGCCCCACGGATTGATAGTTGAAGAAGGCCCGCGTCTGTTGATGCACCCTGGCGCTGACCAGAACGTTGCCCGGTCGCGCTTGCGATTCGAGTCGGGCAGCCAGATTGACCGTCTCGCCGATGACCGTGTAGGCGGCCTGTTCCTTCCCGCCGAGGATGCCGGCGATCGCTAGCCCGCTGTGGATGCCGATGCGTATCTGCAACGGTGCGCCCAGTTTGGCGCGGGCGATGGGCGCGAATTCCGCCATCGCCTGCTGCATATCGAGCGCGGCTCGCACTGCTAGCTCCGCATCGTTTTCGTGGGCGTTGGGCGCGCCGAAGACGGCCATCAGCCCATCGCCAGTGAATTTGTCCACCAGCCCATCGTAGCGATGGACGCAGGCGACTAGGCGGTTGAGTAGATCGTTGATGAGCTCGAAGGCCGATTCGGCGTCGAGCGAGGCCGAGAGGTGGGTGAACTCCACGGCATCGGCGAAGAGCACAGCGACCTCGCGCCGCTCTCCGCGCAGACGCTCCTGATCCTTCAGCAGCCCCTCCGCGATGACAGCGGGCACAAAGCGCCTGAGCCGCGCCAGAGACTCCTGGGCCTGCGTCAAGGCTTGGTATGGATCAGGCAGGGGCGCTCCGCAATGTTGACATTGCAGAGCCTGTTCAGGATTCTCACTTTGACATTCAGAGCAGCGCATTTTTCCGGCTCTTACCTTAGTTCCGTAGGATTTCGGATAGAACTTTCAACCCACCTCTCATAGTTTACCATTGTTTTGATATTTTGACACTCAAGGCGCGAGCGTTTCCTCGGCGGCCCGTACCGCATCAAGGGTGGTGAAGGCCGCGATGGTGCGCAGGAACTCCTGCGGCGTTTCCAGCAAGCCCCACAGTCGCCGCACGGCAGGCCCGACCTCATCTCTGCCGGAAGCGCCGCCGGGCTGGCTGGCATACGCACCGTGGAAGGCAAAGTAGGCCTGGTTGAGCCGGCGGATCCGGTAGCCCTGTGAGACGAAGTAACGTCGCTGTAGCTCCATATACGCCTCAGCTTTTTCGATCTGCCCGGCATCCAGCAGCGCATCCACGATGATGCGCGTGTGGTGCATTTCCGCCCGGAAGTCGAAACGCGCGGTGGTGGTATCCTCCTCGGGGCGGATCAGGGGGTTGGGCAGGGCCTTGGTGCGCGCCAGCAGGGGGCGGTAGAAGGTCAGCACAGCCTCTTGCCCGGCCCATTCGCCCAGCAGCGAGGCGCTGGTTTCGTTGATGGTGCGCGTCTCAGGGGCGCGGTCGTAGTACCAGCCCAGCGGATAGCCCATCAGATAGTGATGCGCCCACTCGTGCGCCATCACCTCTGCCACCCAGTCGAGGGCACTGCTCTCCCGGAGCATGGCGGGATAGGCCGAAAGTCCGCCGATGTTGGTGACGTAGGCAGAGATGGTGGGGTCTTGTGCTTCGAGCGCGGCCTCGAGCGCCTCTTGTTGCGCGGCGGTCAGCCCTGGGAGCAGCGCGCGTTGGTAGCTGCGCTCGATATGATCGCGTGGCGAGATGATGAGCAGTTGCGGCAACGGGGTGAAGGTCCCGCTCAACGGTGGGAAGAGCTGCCCCAACACGCCGAAGCCGCCTTCGCGCAAAATCTGCGTGAGCTGCTCTTCGAGGATCGCCTCGGCGATGGGCGACTCGCGCGCGAGGCGCGCCCGCAGTGCGGCAAGTTCCGCCTGGAGCGCCCGCGTCTCGGCGTCGGGATCGGCGATCTCTGGATTGACGTAGGCGGCGGTGATAGCCCTGTCGAGCGCCTGGCTTGCGGCAACACTGTCCAGGTAGGCCAGGACGAAGTGCGCGCGCATCTCATCATCCATGAAGCGCTGTGGAGCGAGCAGCCCGTAGAGCAGCTTGTTGAGGGTCGCCTCCAGCTCCCAGGTGACGAAGTTGAAGGCGTAGGGCGTGCTGCGCAGCTGTAGATCGGTGCGGGGCGTGTGGGCGGGGGCCTGATCGCTGGCGATCAGAGAGAGCAGGAGCACCAGCAGGCCGCCCCATCCGAGCCACCGTTTGAGCCGTTTGGATATCGCACTCATGGCTTGAGTGTAATGTCGAATCGCAAAAAGGCAACCAGAAGCCCGGTGCTGTGGGGGACTTTAACCGCTCGCTTGCGAAAATGATGTTCCTGCCTTATAGTTAGTGTAACGTTTTCGTGAAGGAGTGCGAATGGAAATTGGAGTCGTCCACCAAATAGATATCAATACTGAGGTTAAGCGTGCTTACCTCGATTACGCGATGAGCGTCATTGTTGCGCGGGCGTTGCCGGATGCGCGCGATGGCCTCAAGCCGGTACAGCGGCGCATCCTCTACGCGATGTACGATATGGGCATCCGCCCTAACACCGCTTACAAAAAATCCGCCCGCATCGTCGGTGAGGTACTGGGCAAGTATCACCCTCACGGCGATTCTGCTGTCTACGAAGCGATGGCGCGCATGGCGCAGGACTTCTCGGTGCGCTATCTGTTGGTGGATGGGCAGGGGAACTTCGGCTCGATTGATGGGGACTCTCCCGCGGCGATGCGCTACACCGAGGCGCGGATACACATGTTCTCGTTGGAGATGCTCACCGACATTGATAAGGAGACGGTTGACTGGACGGACAACTTCGACGGCACACTGCGCGAACCGGAGGTGCTACCGGCGCGCGTGCCCAACCTGCTGGTCAATGGCGCTTCGGGTATTGCGGTGGGGATGTCAACCAGCATCCCGCCCCACAATTTGGGCGAGGTGGTGGATGCTTGCGTCTTCCTGCTGGATCATTGGAGCAAACAGGAGGAGATCGGCATTGAAGATCTGATGCAGTTCGTGCAAGGGCCGGACTTCCCCACTGGGGGGCTGATCTATCGCCGCGACGACGCCGATGACGACGATGTGCTCCGCAAAGCCTATGCTACCGGGCGGGGCCGCGTGACGATGCGCGCCCGCGCCCACATCGAGGAGATCCGCGGCGGACGCGAGCGCATCGTCATCACCGAAATCCCCTATCAGGTCAATAAGACCACGCTGATTGAGAATATCGCCAAACTGGTGCGTTCCGGCAAGATCGAGGGTATCGCCGATTTGCGCGACGAGTCGGATCGGCAGGGGATGCGTCTGGTGATTGATCTCACCCGCAATGCCAACACCCATCAGGTGCTAGAGGACTTGTACCAGCACACGCCATTGGAGAGCCGCTTCAGCATGATCCTCCTGGCCCTTGTGGATGGGGAACCGCGCACGCTCTCGCTCAAGAAGGCGCTCACGGTTTACCTGGAACACCGCCTGGAGGTCTTGCAGCGGCGCTCGCGCTACGAGCTGGAACGGGCGCGGCAGCGCGCGCATATCGTCGAGGGGCTATTGATCGCCCTGGACGATCTCGACACGGTCATTGACATCATCCGGCGCTCGCGCACCGTCGAGACAGCGCGCAACAACTTGCGCAAGCAGCTGAAACTGAGCGAGGTGCAGGCCCAGGCGATTCTCGATATGCCGCTCAAGCGGCTGGCAGCGCTGGAACGGCGCAAGTTGCAGGATGAGTACAAGGAGCTCCAGCAAACGATCAAGACGTTGGAGGCGTTGCTCAAATCGCCCAAGAAACAGCGGGCGGCGATTCGGGAGGATTTGCTGGCGGTGCGTGCCGCTTATGCGGATGCGCGTCGCACGCGCGTGCTGGAGGTGAAGGGCGAGTCGGTAGAGGTGGGCGCGCTCACCCCCGACGAGCCGGCCTGGGTGGTCGTCACCCGCGAGGGACGGCTGGGGCGGCAGCCGGATGAGGGGAAGCCGCCGCGCATCCCCTCGCGACCTCAGCAGACGCCTCTGGCGGTGTTGGCGGCCTCCACCCGCGACACGCTCTACCTCTTCACGCAGGAAGGGCTGGCTGTTGCGTTGCCCGTTCATCAGATCGCCGAAGGTGAGGCGTGGGAGGGGGAGGGCTGCCCCTGGTCGCAGGTGACGCGATTGGACAACGGCAATGTCATCACGGCGTTGGCGCTGCCAGCGGAGCCGCCGCCGGGCGCGCTCTTCTTCGTCACCGCGCAGGGCCAGGTCAAACGGATGGCGGCGGAGGAGCTGCCGGGGGTGGGGCGTGAGCCTGCTGTGGCGGTGCGCCTCGATGCTGGCGACGCCCTGCGCGAAGTCCTGTGGGTCACGGAGGAGGACGAGGTCGTGCTGGGGTCGGCCCACGGACAGGGCATTCGGTTTGCCGTCGCCGAGGTGCGGCCCACCGGGGCAAGCGCCGGCGGAATGGCGGGGATGCGCCTGGAACAGAAGGATGAGGTGGTGGGGGCCACGGTGGTCAATTTGCGGATGATGCTGTTGACTATGACCGATCGGGGGGCTGGCAAGCGTTCCGGCTTTGATGAGATTCCGTCTCAGCGCCGGGGCGGTAAAGGCGTACAAATTGCGAAACTGGAGCGGGGGGAACAGCTGGCCGGCATCGGCTGTCTGCGCACGACCGATCCCTTCGTGATGACGACCGTGCGCGGGAACGCCAAGACGATCTCTGGGCGCGTCGCGCCCAGTCAGGGGCGGGCTACCCACGGTGACAGTCTGATCGCCTTGCAGGGCAGCGACCTGGTGGCGCGGCTGTTGGTCCCCCAGTTACGTCCAGAAGAGTAACAAACTATCCGAAAGCGTTCCAAGTCCCGTCTTGGGGTGTGGCTAGGGCAATTTCTGGATAGGCGCTAAAGTAAACTTTTTTTGTGGGTTTAAGGAGAAACTAAAACATGAACTACCGAGATGAGTATCACGTCTGTGAACAATGTGGCAAGAAGTTTGTCTTTCGTGTGGAGGAGCAACGCACCCAGGCAGAATTGGGGTTTGAGGTGAACACGCCAAGTCGCTGCCCCAAATGTCGGCAGCAGAGCGAACCCGAACCGGGGTTGCGTCCGGGCATCGTTAAATTCTACGATCAGAGCAAGGGCTTTGGCTTCATCATCGAGCAGAGCGGCGCGGAGGTCTTTTTCCATCGCACAGGGATCACAGGCGATGTGGATGCGGTGACACAAGAACACGCGGAAGTCTGGTACGAGTTGGAGATGACGGATCGCGGGCCGCAGGCGATCAATGTGATGTCGCGGGTTTGATGGCGCTTAGCGGCGTATGCACGTTGCGCTAAGTGGCTGGTTTTGGTCGCGTCCCGACACTGGCAGCGGACAATATCTGCGCCAGTTGCTCGGGACGCTTGCCGGTGCGCACGCCGAGGCGCGGTTCACTCTGTTGCTTCCCACCGCGCCGCCTGCGCCCCAGGCGCTGGCGACCCTCTCAAATGTGCAGGTGGTACACCTGCCGGCGCACTCTTCCGCGCTGAGCAAGGTGTGGTGGGAGCAGGTGCGTGTGCCGCGCGCGGCGCGGCGTGCCGGGGCGACCTTGTTGCATGTGCCTTACTGGGCCGCGCCGCTGCGCGCTTCTGTCCCGGTGATCGTGACGATTCACGATCTGATTCCGCTGCTGCTCCCGGCCTATCGGGGTAGTGCGGCGGTGCGGTTCTACACGGCTCTCGTCAGCGCGACGGCGCGCCGCGCGCGCTATGTGTTGACGGATTCCGAAGCCTCCCGGCGCGATATCATCGCCCACCTGAGCCTTCCCGCCGATCGCATTGCGGCAATTCCTCTCGCGGCGGCGGCGCATTACACGGCAGCCTCACAACCGGAGGATGCAACCGTCTGGCGTGCGCTGGGGATCACGCCGGGGTATATTCTCTACCTCGGCGGATTTGATCGCCGCAAGAATCTGGAGACGGCCCTGGCGGCCTTCGCCCAGGCGCGAGAGCGCGTCCCCACGGCGCGGCTTGTGGTGGCGGGGAAGCTGCCGGAGGTGGAATCGGAGCTTATCCAGAACCCCCGGCGCTGGCTGGCGCGAGTGGGCCTGACCGAGCCGACGGTCTACTTCACCGGCTTTGTGCCGGAGGCGCAGAAACCCGCGCTCTATCGCGGCGCGCGCGCCTTTCTCTTCCCCTCGCGGTACGAGGGGTTCGGCTTGCCGCCTCTTGAAGCGTTGGCCTGCGGCGTGCCGGTCGTGGGCAGCGAGGCCGCCAGCCTCCCGGAGGTGGTGGGAGAAGCCGGGGTGCTCACTTCCCCAGATGACGCCACGGGCATGGCCGAGGCGCTGGTGCGTCTGCTCACCGACGAGAAGTTCCACGCTTTGTTGCGGCAGCGCGCTCACGAGCAAGCGGCGCGCTTCACCTGGGCGCAGACCGCCGCCGCCACCTGGCGCGCTTACGAGCAGGCGCTGGCGTGACCCTGCGCAATTTCGCCAGAATTGTGCAGCATATTGAAGATTGTGGTATAATCAATTTAAATGAAACCGCAAGAAATTGTTGAGATCTTACAGACCGTTCCGCTCTTCGCCGATTTTGATGATGAATCTGGCGAGAGGGAGCTCTACTATCTCGTGCCCATCGTGCATGAGGCCACCTATGAGGTAGGAGATCGGCTTTTTGTGCAGGGTGAGCCTTCGGACTACTTCTACGTCATCCTGGAGGGCCGAGTCCGGCTGACGCGGGTGGATCGCGAGGGGGGAACCGTCCATCTGCGGGATGCCGGGCCGGGCGACACCTTCGGCGTCACCGGACTTTTTGTGGGTGACTTTCACGATGCGACTGCCGAGGTATTGACTGATACGCGGGTGCTCTATCTGGAGCGCAATGAGTTCATGCAGGTCTTTCAAAGCCGCGCGCGGTTGCGTCGGCGCATCAAGCTCGATCCGCAGATTGTAAAGCGCCGCCACGTTCCGCGCGCTGAGTGGATGCGAGATGATGAGTGGCCCATCTTCGTGGGACGCCGCCATTGGGCACACCTCTTCCGCAGTATCTTTCTCCCCTTGTGCCTCTTTGCGTTGTTGACCGCCGCGCTCTATTTCTTTTTCCACGAGGTCCCGTTGGTCTTTTTGGCAGCGTTCTTGCTTGTCGGGACGCCGGTGTTCGGCTTTGTGATCTGGGAGTGGGTGGATTGGCGCGATGACCGGTACGTCGTCACCACGCAGCGCGTTGTTCACTTGGAGCGCGAGGGGCCTTTACGTGAGACTTTCGAGGAGACCTCCCTCGATAATATCCAGGACATCCACGAGATGCGCCCCACCTTTAGCGCCAATTTGCTCGATTTTGGCGATCTGGTGTTGCAAACTGCCGGGGAAACGGTGCATATTGATATGCATGGCATCCCCCGACCCTCTGAGGTGCGGGAGATGATCTTCCGTGAGGTCGAGCGCAACCGGGCGCGACAGCTATTGCAGGTGCGGGGCGCGATTCGGGATGTGATGGAGCGTCGTCTGGGACTTGCGGAGCCGCCGCCCCCGTACGAGCCGCCGGAGGCCGCGTCGCCGCGACGTCTCACAATATTGTCCCTTGTTGTGGGGACGGTGCGAGACTTCTTTTTTCCCCAGTCATGGACGCAGAGTGAGGATGGTTCCGCGATTATCTGGCGGCGTTATTGGCTGCCGGGATTCATGCGCTATATTCTGCTCTACCTGATCTGGGTGGTCATCACCGTTGCGGCGCTGCTCTTTTTCCCGCACTTGGATCCGCCGGAAATGTGGATGATTGCAATCTGGTTGTTGGCCGAGGCGCTCATCTTCGGCGCGATTCTGTGGGAGATTGAGGATTGGCGCAACGATTATTTCGAGATTACACCCTCGCGCATCATCGTTGTAGATCGCAAGCCCTTCTTGCTGAGCGAAAGTCGGCGCGAGACGACGTTGGATCGCATCCAGAACATCAGCTTTGATAAGCCCAGCTTCTGGGCGCGGTTGTTCCGGTATGGGAACGTATTGGTCGAAACGGCAGGAACCACGGGCCGCTTTGAGCTCAAGTGGATCCGCTATCCCGATAAGGCGCAGGCGGAGATCTCCAGGCGCCAGCGGGAGTACACTATGCAACAGCGCACCCGTGAGGCGCAGCGGCGTCAGGAAGAGCTCTTGAGTTGGTTCGCCACGTATGACGACTTGCGGGAGAAGGGGCTTTTGAAGGGGCAGGGTCATGCCGCCGCGTCCTCTCCGGCAGACGAAGAGGATACCGAAGATACTGTGGGAGGTTAAGCGTTTATGGCATTGTGGGACATCATCACGGTGGGCGATCCACGGCTGCGACAGCGTTCGCGGCCCGTGTCGCACGTTGCCGCTGAAGTGCGCGATTTCGTCGCCGATATGTTGGAGACGATGCGGGCGAACAACGGCGTGGGGTTGGCGGCGGTCCAGGTGGGCGTTTTGCAGCGCATCGTCGTGATCGAGCTGCCGGAGGATGAGGAGATTTCGGGGAGCGGCGAGACCTACGTTTTCATCAACCCCGAAATCGTCAAGACCTCGCGCGAGGTTGAGGATGGCATCGAGGGGTGTCTCTCGGTTCCCGGCTACATCGGCGAGGTGGAGCGGGCGAGCTGGGTGGTCGTGCGCGGGCTGGACATCCATGGCAAACCGCAGAAGTTGCGCGTCTACGGATACCTGGCGCGCGTCTTCCAGCACGAGATTGATCATTGCGATGGCGTGCTCTACATTGACCGCCTCACCGCCCCGGAGCGCATCTGGCCGGTGCAGGAGGGCGAGGAGGAAGAGGCGGAACTCGCCGTCGCGCAGGGCGCTGATCCTGTTGCGGTTTGATTGCCGAGTGGTTGATAAGCCGCAAAGAGAGCCTCCCCAGGCTCTCTTTGTTGGGGTAAATGGACAAAACTACCTTTACAGGAGGATGATAGTGGTAACAGAAGCTCAAGTGATAGAAGCATTGCAGTCGGTGATGGATCCGGAATTGCACCGCGATATTGTGGATTTGGGGATGGTGCGCGAGGTCGTTGTTGAGGAACAGCACGTCAAAGTGGTGATCGCACTGACCGTGCCGACCTGCCCGTTGCAGGACACCATTGCAAATGATGCGCGCCAGGCGGTTGCCGCGTTGGCCGATGATCTGACCGTGGAGATCGAACTCACCGGGATGACCGATGCGGAGCGCCAGCGGCTCACCGAGAATCTGCGGGGTGGGGCCAGGCCCCAGCCACAGCAATCGCTGGCGGGGCAGATGAACAACGTCAAGGCCGTCATCGCGGTGATGAGCGGCAAGGGCGGAGTGGGGAAGTCCACCGTCGCGGCAATGCTCGCCGTGGGCCTGCGGCGACAAGGGCTGCGCGTCGGCGTCCTCGATGCCGACATCACCGGCCCCAGCATCCCCAAGGTCTTCGGCGTGGACGATGTACCCATGATGGGGCCGCTCGGTATCGTGCCCCCACAGACTGAGGGCGGCATCAAGCTGATGTCCATCAACCTGATGCTGGAGCACAAGGATGCCGCCGTGATCTGGCGCGGCCCGCTCATCGCCGGGACGATCCAGCAATTCTGGAACGATGTCTTCTGGGGTGATCTGGATGCGCTTGTTGTGGACATGCCGCCGGGAACCTCAGATGCGGCGCTGACGGTGATGCAAAATCTGCCGGTGGCGGGTATCGTCTTGGTCACGTCGCCGCAGGACTTGGCGGAGCTGGTGGTGCGCAAGGCTGCCAACATGGCCGAGCACCTGGAGATTCCAATCTGGGGCGTGGTGGAGAACATGAGCTACGCGCGTTGCCCGCACTGCGGCGAGACCTTCGAGCTCTTCGGCAAGGGGCGGTCTGCTGAGATGGCCGCGGCCTTTGGCGCGGACTTCTTGGGGCAGCTGGGGCTGGACCCGGAGATGGCGCGTCTCTGCGATGCGGGCCGGATCGAGGGCTACGAAAATCCCGACTTCGCGCCGGTCGTGGCAACGATCAGCACCAAGATCGCCAAATAAGTCCACGCACTTTGATAATACAGACCGGCGCTGCATCACAGCGCCGGCCTTTTTTTATCCGTGTGCCTAGAAACCGGTCGTGCCGGTGAAGCGGAAGCGGGGCAGGCAGAGCGCCGGCGCTTTGCTCAGGCCGAAGTAGCCGCGCTCGCACTGGGCCTCCGCACCGATGGCGATGACCTCCGCCAGCGCCTCGATATAGCTCTGCGTGAAGCGCAAGTTCTGCACCGGGTAGGCCAGTGCGCCGTTCTCGATCCAGAATGTGCCATCACGGGTCAGCCCGGTGATGACGACCTCGCGGGGGTGAACGACGCGGGTGTAGTTGAAGCGGGTGATGTAAAGCCCCCGGTCAATGCCCTTGATCATCTCCTGCAGCGAGGCCGTCCCCGGCTCGAGCGCGAGGTGGATGGGGAAGGGGCCGCTGCCGCCGATGGCCTGGCTGGGATTGAAGGGGCTGAAAGCGGGGAGGGCATGGCCGGTGGTGGCGTGGCCTGTCTTTTCGCCCCAGAGCCGATTGTAGACCGCATCGCCGACGACGCCGGCCTTGATGATCTTAACTCGCTGCCGGGGCTGCCCCTCGAAATCGAAGGGGAGCGGCCATAGCGCCTGATCCTGCGGATCGTCCACGAGGGTGATGCGCTTATCGAAGAGCGCCTCGCCCTGTCGCCCGCTCATCCACGATTGCCCCTCGTGGACGCTCATGCCGCTGGCCCCACGCCCCACGAAGTTGACCAGGTCTTGGGCCGCGTAAGGCTCCAACACCACGGGGTAGTCACCGGGTTCGAGCGGGCGTGGGTTTTGCGATTGCACCGCCTTGTCAACCGCCTCACGTCCGCGCGCGGCGACGTCAATGTCGGCGAAGCGCCACGCGGCGTCGGCGGCGTAGCCAGAGGAGGTCTCCGTCATCCCCACGATGGTCAGATCGGCCAGGGTGGTGGGCGCGTAGGCGCGCAGCCCGTGGCTGTTGGCAAGGCCCCACTCGTAGCGGGAGGTGCGGAAGGCGCCGGAGGCGTTGACGTTGTTGCTCAGTGCGTAGGTGATGACCTCGCCCACGGCGCGCGCGCGACTCTCCGGCGTAGCGGTCGCGGTCGCCTCGTCGTAGGCGACAGTGGTCTCCGGCAGCGGGACGGGTTCCGCAAAGCCGGGGAATTCCGGGTTCTCTGGCTGCAACTTTGCCAGGGCGACGGCGCGTTCGAGTGCCTGCTCGATGCTGGCATCGTCGGTGGCGGTGGTTGAGATGGCGACCACGCGCTGCCCGATGGCGGCGCGGATGATGAGGCCGTAGTTGTGCTCCGCCACGTTCTGGTGGATCTCGTTGTTGGCGAAGCGGGTGAGCGCCTCTTCCAGCCCCAGGAAGAGCACTTCGGTCTGATCCGCCGGGGAGCGGTGCAAGACGCGCTCCAAGAGGTGTTGGACTTCGGTTTGACCTAACATGTTTCTCTCCCTTGCTATTTCATCACGCCCACGCGGACGTTGCGGAAGCGGGCCGGCGCTGCGCCGTGGCCGGTGTGCGCCACCTGCGAAGGTTGCCCCTTGCCGCAGTTGGGCACGCCCCAGACGCCCCAGTGCTTCTCGTTGCAGATGGCGTCGCAACCGCTCCAGAACTCCGGGGTGATGCCGGTGTAGGTGGCGTTCTTGTACATCTGGCCGAGCTGCCCGTTTTTGATCTCGTAGGCCATCTCGGTGCCGAACTGGAAGTTGAGCCGCAGGTTGTCAATGGACCACGAGTAATTGGTCTCCATGTAGATACCTTCGTCGGTGTCGGCGATGAGATCGTCGAATTCCCACTCGCCCGGCTCCAGGTTGATGTTCGTCATGCGGATGAGGGGGATGCGGTTCCAGCCGGAGGCGCGCATCGCCGCGCCGGAGCGGGCCTGGGCCGGGTCCTCGCCGCGCAGACGGGCCAGCTGCGTGGCGGTCTCGCGCGAGGTCAAATAGCCCACGAACTGTCCCGCCTGCACCAGGGGGACGCGCTGCGCGGGGACGCCCTCGTCGTCGTAGCCGAAGGTGCCGAGCGCGCCGGGCGTGGTCGCGTCGGCGGTGAGGTTGACGAGCTCCGAGCCATAACGGAAATTGCCGAGCTTGTCGGGGGTGAGGAAACTGGTGCCGGCGTAGGCCGCCTCGGTGCCGAAGACGCGGTCGAGCTCGGTGGGATGGCCGCACGACTCGTGGATTTGCAGCCCCAGCTGGGTGCGGTCGAGGATGAGGGTGGTGACGCCGCTGGGACACTGTGGCGCGCTCAGCAGCGCCACCGCCTCCGAACCGACCCGCTCGGCGTGCCCCAGGAAATCCAGCCGTTGGATGAACTCCCAGCCCTCGGTGTGTTGATCGCGGAAGATGTTGGGATAGCTCCGGCGTTGAATTTCGCCATCTTTGACAGCCAGCGCCATGATGCAGCCCCCCGTCTCAACGAGCTCCTGCTCGACGTCCGAGCCTTCGGTGCTGGCAAAGAACTGATGTCTGCGCACGGAAACGAGGTTGCCGTAGGTCACTTTGATCGCGGCGTCGCTGCGCATCAGACGGTCGGCTTCCAACAGCAGTGCAAGTTTGTCCTCCATCGGCACGCCGAAGGGATCAATCTCGTAGGGCGTGCGGTAGATGTCCTGATGCACCTCTGCCGGGCCGAGATCAACCGGCTGGCGGAGGAAGAGCGCGCTGGCGCGGGCGATGGCGACCGCTTGTGCCGTGACCTGCTCGACCTCCGTGGCGGTCAGGATGGCGCTGGAGGCGAAGCCCCAGGCTCCATCCACGATGACCCGTACCCCAAATCCCACGCTCTGGACTTCGTTGGCATCCTGCACGGTCCCGTTGCGCACGCTGACGCCTTGCTCACGGGTTTCGAGGATGCGGATGTCCGCGTAGGAGGCGCCCAGCAATTGGGCCTGGTTGAGGGCTAACGCGGTCAATGTTTTCAAGTTGCACCTCCTCAATTGAGTGTATGTGATTGTGGCCGTAGCCACCGTTTCTATGATAGCACAAGTGAGGGAGATGGCAATTAGGGAAGCTAACTATCGGGGGGTGACATTTGTAATGATTGACCCGGCGCGCCCCGGTTTGCCTTATATGCCATCTCTTACTATAATTAGGTATAGGATTGATGATGACGTAGCTGGGTAAATTCCGTAGTACACATATGATTAAGGAGGCTTTTTTATGAGCATTCCAATGCAGGACGTCCTGGCGGTTATTCTTGGTGGTGGGGCGGGCACGCGGCTTTACCCGTTGACCAAGCTGCGCGCCAAGCCAGCGGTACCCTTGGCCGGGCATTATCGCTTGATTGATATTCCGGTGAGCAACTGTATCCACTCCAATGTTAAACACATCTTCGTATTGACGCAATTCAACTCTGCCTCGCTCCATCGGCACATCACCCAGACCTACAAGTTCGACCGCTTCTCGAATGGGTGGGTTCATATTCTGGCTGCCGAACAGACCCCGGTGAGTACGTCCTGGTATCAGGGGACGGCAGATGCACTGCGCAAACAGCTCTTTCAGATCCAGGTGTCGCGTCCCTCGGAAGTGCTCATCCTTTCCGGCGATCATCTCTATCGCATGGACTACGGCAAGTTTGTGCAATATCACCGCGAGAAAGAGGCCGATGTGACCATCGCTGTCAAGCCGGTGGACGGGGAAGATGCAACGCGCTTCGGCATTTTGAAGGCGGATGAGGATGGGCGCATTCAATCCTTCCGCGAGAAGCCGCCGACAGAGGAACTGGATGGGCTGGAGAGCCTGCCTGGGGACAAGCCCTACATGGCCTCGATGGGCATCTACGTCTTCGGCACGCCCACGTTGGTGGATATGTTGCGTTCGGAGACCGGCTCTGACTTTGGCAAGCATATCATCCCGGCGGCCATTGAAAAAGGGCTGCGGGTTTACGCTTATCCCTTCGAGGGCTTCTGGGAGGACATCGGGACAATTCGCTCCTTCTACGAGGTCAACCTCGACTTTGCCCATCCGCATCCGGCCTTCGATCTCTTCGACGTGGAATGGCCCATCTACACCCGCTCGCGCTTCCTGCCCGGCACCTGGGTGGCGGAGTGTGATATGGAACAGGCGCTCGTCGCGCCCGGCTGCCTCATCTACGGCGCGGATGTGGAGGAATGTGTGATCGGTTTACGCAGCTCCATCAGTCACAAAGCGCACCTCAAGCGCGTGGTGATGATGGGCGCGGATTATTACGAGACGGACGCGCAGAAGGCAGAAAACGCGCGCATGGGCTTGCCCAACATCGGGATTGGCGAAGGCAGCGTCATCGAGGGTGCGATTCTGGACAAAAACGTGCGTATCGGGCGCAACGTCGTCATCCGCAACCACGAGGGCATGCCCGAAGAGGAGACGGAGAGCTACGTCGTGCGCGAGGGCATCGTGGTGGTGCCCAAGAATACCACCATCCCCGATAACACGGTGATCTAGGGGCGGGTTGGATAGCCGGCTTTATCAGACCGCCTCCTGCAGGGCTAGCGTGGGGGGCGGTCTGTCTTGTGTGCTCGCGCTTCACTGGACGCCGGGGCCGCGCGTGCTATAATCGCCATAATGGAAAAAAGTCAGGGACGAATTGCGCGGGCGGCGGTTCTGGTGATGGGGCTGTTCATGTTGAGCCGGATACTGGGGCTGGCGCGCACGATGGTCTTTGGGTATTACTTCGGTGCCGGGCCGGAGATGGATGCGTACACCTATGCCTCGCGCATTCCCGATTTGCTCTTCAACATCGTTGCCGGGGGCGCATTAGGCTCCGCTTTCATTCCCATCTTTATCGCGCGGCGCTCAACCGGCGATGAGGAGGGCGCGTGGCGGCTGGCATCGGCGCTGGTCAACCTGGTCTGGTGGGGATTGCTCCTGTTGGGCGCTGTCACCTTCTTTGGCGCTCCCTGGTTGGTGCGGACGCTGGTCGCGCCGGAGGCCACGGTGGAGATCCAGGCGCGGGCGGTGTTGTTGTTGCGGGTGATGTTGCTCTCCCCGGCGATCTTCGGCGTCAGCGGGATCGTGATGGGGGTGCTCAACGGCTGTCAACACTTCGCGCTGCCGGCCTTCGCCCCGGTGCTCTACAACCTGGCGCTGATTGTGGGCGCGATCTGGGGTGGCGAGACGGGACAGGGCTTGCTCGGCGCGGCGGTGGGGACGGTGGTTGGTGCGCTGCTGCACCTGGCGGTGAAGCTCCCCGCGCTGCCCCGCTATCGCGCGCGTTACTTTCCGACATGGGGATTGCGCGACCCCTCGGTGCATCAGGTCTGGCGGATGATGCTACCGCGCATCTTCGGCGTGGCCGCGGTGCAGTTCAACTTCGTGATCACCAACAACCTGGCCTCGGGATTGGAAGTCGGCGCGGTCTCGATCCTGCTGTACGCCTGGATGATCGTCTTGCTGCCCAACGTGCTGGCGCAAGCGGTGGGGACGACGGCCTTCCCCACCTTTTCGGAACAATCTGCGCAGCAGGATTTCGCCGCGTTGCGGAAAACCGTCGCGCAGATGTTGCGCGTGGTCACGGCGGTGATGCTCCCGGCCTCGGTGGGCCTCGCCGTGCTGGGACGCCCGCTGGTCGCCCTGGCCTTCGAGCGCGGGGCCTTCTCCGCCGGCTCGACGGAGGGTGTGGCCTGGGCGCTGGCCTGCTTTGCGGTGGGCCTGGTAGGCCATGGCGCTATCGAGATTCTGGCGCGGGCCTTCTACGCGCTGCACGATACCTGGACGCCCGCGCTGATGGCCGTGGGCGCGGTGGCGGTCAACGTGGCGCTGGGCCTCACACTGCCGGGCGTTTTCGTACGGATCGGCTGGCCTTCCTACGCGGGGTTGGCGCTGGCGAACGGGATCGCGGCGCTGGCGGAGATGGTCGCGCTCTTATGGCTGCTGGGGCCGAAGGTGCGCGGGTTGGCCTTCGCGCCGCTGCTGACGCAAGGGGCGCGCGTGCTGCTCGCCTCGCTGGGGATGGGGGTGGTGGTGTGGGGCTGGTTGCAGCTCGCGCCTGCATCTCCGTGGGTGCAGAGCCTTGGGGGGATAGCGTTGGGCGTGGTGGCCTACGGTGCGTTGGCGCTGGCGTTGCGCATTGACGAATTGCGGCTGGCGCTGCGGTTGGTGTTGCGGCGCGGGTGAAAATAATGTGTGAACGTGTACACGCCAGAGTCAGGGCAGATGTTTATTTCTCATCTGTGAAATCCGTGTCAATCCGTGAGCCATTTTTGAGAGGAGGCGTGAGATGCTGATCACCTTGACGACAGACTTTGGCCTGCAGGATGGCTACGTGGGGGTGCTCAAGGGTGTGCTGTCGGGGATCGCGCCGAATGTGCCACTGATTGACATCACCCACGAGATTCCCCCGCACGATGTGCGCAGCGCGGCCTACGTGTTGTGGACGGCCTTGGGCTACTTCTCGCGGGCGAGTGTGCATCTGGTTGTCGTTGATCCCGGCGTGGGTACAGAGCGCCAAGCCCTCGCTTCGCTGACCGAGTGGGGCGTCCTGGTGGGGCCGGATAATGGCATCTTCTCCTACGTCTGGGCCGTCAAGCCCCCGTTACGCACGGTGCGGTTGACCCATCCCAAGTATCATCGCCCTGTCATCAGCACGACCTTTCACGGGCGGGACATTTTCGCGCCGGCGGCGGCCCATCTGGCAACGGGCGTTTCGTTGGTGGAGCTGGGGCCGCAGGTGGAACCGCACGATCTGGTGCGCTTGTCCCCGCCGAGCCTGACAGTGCGCGGTAAGCATGTGCAGGGCGAGGTCATCTACATTGATCGCTTCGGCAATGCCGTCACCAGTATCGGGCGGCTGACCTGGGGCGGGACATTGCTGCACCTCGATCCGATTTTTGGACAGACACAATCGGCGCTGTTGCGCTCGGAGCAGGTGCGCGTTTCCGTGGGCGAGCGCGATATCGGCCCGATTCGCCGCACCTATGGCGAGGTCGCGCCCGGCGAACCGTTGGCGCTGGTGGGCAGCGAGGGCCTTTTGGAGCTGGCTGTTGCGCAGCAGCACGGCGCGCAAACGCTGGGCCTGCGGTTGGGCGATAAGGTCGAGATTGCGTTGTAGGGGGCGAAGCGCAAGTGGATTTCGATACACTCAGCCAACTGTGGATGGAGCTGCTTTCCCAGCTGGAGCTACGCCTGCTGGGCGTTGTCCTCATCGTGCTGCTGCTGTGGCTGTTGCGCAGCGTGCTTCTGGCGCTCTTCATCCGCCGCATCGAAGACCTGCAACTGCAACATCACCGCCGCAAACAGCTCAGCTATCTGCTCGCGGGCCTGGGGCTGATAGCGATTGCCTGGCTGTGGATCGAGGACCTGCAGTCAATGGCGACCTTTTTGGGCCTGCTCTCGGCGGGATTGGCGATTGCGCTCCGCGAGCCACTGAACAACTTCACCGGCTGGCTCTTCATCGTGTTGCGCCATCCTTTCAAGGAGGGGGATCGCATTCAGATTGGCGATTATATCGGCGATGTGATTGACATCCGCGTCTTCCAGACCGTGTTGCTGGAGATCACCAATTGGGTGGATGCGGACCAGAGCACCGGACGCGTGTTGCATGTACCTAATTCCTGGGTCTTCGAATACACGCTGGCTAACTATCATGAGGGATTTCCTTACCTCTGGAATGAGCTCGCGTTGCATCTGACCTTCGAGAGCGATTGGGAACACGCGCGGGCCTTGGTGCAGGAGATTGCGCTGCATGAGGTGGGCGCGGTGGCGACCGCAGCGGAGGCCGCGTTGCGGAAGGCGCAATCCCATTACCTCATCCTTTACAAGAAACTGATGCCCTACGTGTACGTGCGTATCGAACAAAACGGCGTCTTGCTCACATTACGCTATCTCTGCGAACCCCGGCGGCGGCGCTCGACAGAACACGATCTGGCGCAGGCGATCTTGCTGGCCTTCGCGCAGGAGCCGACGGTCGAATTTGCCTACCCGACCTGGCGCTTCTACAATCGGCCTTTTGAGCGCGCCCGCGATATTTCGATGATGGGCGACTAAGCGCCGATTCGCTGACTTGCTGACTCGCTAGACTTTCCAGGAGGTTTCCGAATGAGTGAATATTTTGTGATCGAGGGTGGGGTGTCCCTGCGAGGGGAGATTCTGCCCAGCGGCAATAAAAACGCGGCGTTACCAACATTGGCAGCGGCGTTGCTAACCGATGAGGAGGTGATTCTACGCAACCTGCCCGACATCCGCGACGTGGTAACGATGGCGGAACTGCTCGAATCGTTGGGCGTGCAGGTGCAGCGGTTGGATCCGCACACCTGGTCGTTGCGGGCGCACGCCGTCGCGCCGCCCGATCCTGTCCAGATGCGGGAGGCCTTCCGCGCCATCCGTGGCTCGATTCTGGTGGCGGGGCCGCTGCTTGCCCGCCACCAGCAGCTGGCGCTGCCCGCGCCCGGCGGCGACGTGATCGGACGGCGGCGCGTGGATACGCACTTCCTCGCGTTCGAGGCGTTGGGCGCGCAGGTGGAGGATGGCGTAACCTACGGCTTGCGCGCGCGGGCCTTGCGCGGCGCGGACATCCTGTTGGATGAGGCCAGCGTCACCGGGACGGAGAATGCGGTGATGGCGGCGACGCTGGCCCAGGGAACCACGATCCTGCGCAACGCCGCCTCCGAGCCGCACGTCCAGGATTTGTGCCGGATGCTCAACAGCATGGGCGCGCAGATCGAGGGCGTGGGGACCAACGTGCTGACCATCCACGGCGTGGAGCGGCTGCATGGCACCGATTTCACTATCGGCTCCGATCACATCGAGGTGGGGAGCTACATCGCGCTCGCGGTGGCGACGCACGGCGAGTTACTGATTCGCAACGCTGTGCCCCAGCATCTGCGCATGGTGCGGATAGTCTACGAGCGTCTTGGCGTCACCTTTGAGGTGCGCGGCGAGGACATCTTCGTGCCGGCGGAGCAATCGTTGCAGGTGCTGCCGGATATGGGCGGGGCCATCCCCTCGATTTACGATGCGCCCTGGCCGGGCTTCCCGGCGGATCTGATGAGCATCACGCTAGTGCTGGCGACGCAGTGCGAAGGGGCGATCCTCTTCCACGATAAGATGTTCGAGAGCCGGCTCTTCTTCGTGGACAAGCTGATCCCGATGGGGGCGCGCATCGTGCTCTGCGATCCGCACCGGGCGCTGGTCTATGGCCCTTCGCGGCTGCACGGCGACGAGGCCGAAAGCCCCGACATCCGCGCGGGGATGGCGATCCTGGTGGCGGCGCTGGCTGCCGAGGGGCAGAGCCTCATCCGCAACATCCGCCAGATTGATCGAGGCTACGAGCGCATCGAAGCGAAGCTCCAGCCCCTGGGCGCGCGCATCGAGCGCCATTGTATAACTGCCTACTGAGTTCCGCTTGAGCGAATTAGCCCGACACAGCGTGTCGGGCTTTTTTTTGTCAGGGGGCCACGGTAAGCGTGGTGAGGATCACGTAATCCGCCGTGGTGCCGGCGATAGGGAGGCGCGGCCCGCCTTCGGGCGGGTAGAGGCCGACGGCCAGGGTGTAGCGACCTGCGGGCAGCTCCGTTGGAAGTTGGAGCTGCCGTGGATCGGCGATCATCTCGCCGGGCAGCCAGGTGTAGGGCGGGCGAGTCTCGTAGAGGGGCCAGCCGTCGGCTTGAGGGCCGAGCGCGCCGCTCTCATCGTAGAGGTGGACGAAGACTTTGGCGTCGTTGGCGGTGGCGTTGGCCGCCTCCCAGTAGAGCGTGAGCGGCAGCGTATCGCCGGGACGCCACTCGGTGGCCGGAAGATCGTACCCGTGCAGGAAGAGGGTGGCATCGGCGGCGGCGAAGGCGGTGAGGAGGGGCGTGGTGGGCAGGGGAGAGGTGGCGGGCGGTGTGCCCTGGTAGGCCCAGAGGTAGTAGGGCGCGTAATGGCCGCCTGCCACGTCGCGCACTTCCAGCGTGATGGTGGTCCGCTCGCTGGTGATGGCTATGGCGGGGATGGGATAGAGGCTCTCAAGCCAGTAGCCGGGCTGCGCTGGCGTGCGCCAGGGGCCTATCGGGTTCCCGTCCACTATCACCTGGATGGTGGCGGGGGTCTGTGGGTGCAGGCGCACGACGAGCCAGAGCGGTTCGCCCGGCTCGGTGGCGAGCTGGCAGCTGAGGCCGCCGTTGAGCAGCCGCCCGCCATCAAGGACGGGGCCGGTCGCCGGAGCGCGGTAGTCTAGCTGCCAGAGTTCGGTGGGGAAGCCGGGGCGCAGCGTTCCCTGCCACCAGGTGCAGCCGTGCACCTCCTCGTCGGCCATATCGGCCAGATCAACGGCATCCACCTGGGGCAGCCCCGCGAGCCGGGCGCGGATGTCGTGCTGTGCCGGTTGATCGCCGCTGCCCGCCAGGCTCCAATCCGCCCGCCAGATTCCCTGGGTAGGTCCGGCGCTGGTGACGCCGTAGTCGGCCACGGTGACACTGTAGAGCGCCGTGGCGAAGAGGTCGGTGGCTGCGATGTAAGGGATGGAGAAGGCATCGGGGTAGATGGCGAAGTAGTCGGGGCGGGCGGGGTGATGCTCCATGTACTCGAAGGTGCTGCCCGCGCCCTCACGCCAGGGGAAGGCGCCCCTGGCGGTGGTGAGGCCGACGAGATCGTAGGTGGGATGGCCGCCCAGATAGCGGAGGGCGCCCGTGTCGTGGACGCCGACGCGCGCGTCGGGCGGGATGTTTTCGCGTAGCCAATCGGCTAGGGCGAGCTGTTGGTGTGCCACGGTGTGAACGGATCGCCGGTAGAGCTGCAAAGCGGGTGTGCTCCAGGCCGTGGTGGCGAGCAGGAGCGCCAGAACAAGCGCCTGGCGCGCTGGTCGTCGCCAGCGGATGGTGAGGGGCGCGAGGCCCACCGCGGCGACCGCGCTGAGTAAAGGGATGAAGGGCGCCTGATAGCGTCCAAAGTGCCACGTCACGGTGATGAGGCCGGCGGTGGAGAGCGTCCCGCCGAAGAACCACAGGCTGGTGAGGGCCAGTTTGTGCCAATCGCGGCGGCGGGCCAGGTACCCCCATCCCAGCAGGGCCAGCGGCAGCACGAAGGGGGGCAAGAAACCGCGCAGGCGGGGCATAAGTCCTAGCAGTTCGCCGAAGATGACCCGTTGATAGCCATCCAGGATTGACAGGATGACATTATCCCAATGGCGCGGGACATTATACCACCAGGCTTTGCCCTGCAACCCGGCAGCGCTGCTCTCGCCGGTGAGCAGCCAATTGACGAAAGAGGGCAGTAGCCCCGCGATGAGGGCGAGTGTGAGCAGGCCCAGGATGCGCCAGGGCAGGCGGCGGCGTTCTAGCAGCGCCTGCAGGAGGGTGAGCGCGCCGATGAGCAGCGTGAGTAGCAGCCCTTCCGGGCGGGCGAGGCCGGCCAGCGCGAGCCACAGGGTCATCCAGCCGGGGCGTTCATCGAGGTGGGCGACCAGGGCGGCGAGGAGCAGTACGGTGACGAGGCCGGTCTCCATACCGTTGCAGCTGGCCCATTGGAGGCCACCGGAGAGCAGGGTCAGCAGTCCTGCGACGGTGGGCCAGGGGCCGGGAGCGCGCTCGTGCGCGGCGAGGAGGCGGCGGGTGAGCGCGGCGGTGAGGTGCGCGGCCAGCGCCAGCCACAACACGCTCAGCCCCAGCGCGAGGGCGATGAGCCGTTCATCGGTCGCGCCGAGGCGATAGGCCCCGCCAAGCAGGTAGCCGAAGAGTGGACTGGTCATGCCGGTGCTGGGAGCGTCGCCGGTGTTGAACTGGTAGGGATGGCCCAGCGCGATCTGGCGGGCGTACTGGTAGGTGATGTAGGCGTCATCCAGTGGCGCGATGGCGCGTCCCGGCAGGGTGGTGAATGCTGCATACAGGTAGGGCAGGCTTACCAGCAGGCTGAGCGCCAGCCAGACCCAAAGGGCGTACTTTTTGATTTGTGTTGTTGTTTTCATATGTGAGGGATATTTTAACAAATTTTGGCGTTAGGGAAAGCGCGGAGGCGTGTTGGCGGTTGTGGGTTCGTGAATGTGAATTATACTTGAGGTGATGGTCCCCCTGAAAGGAGCCGGAGTAGAAGATGTCTATTGACATGCGAACGATCATTCTCAACCAGGTTATCGCTTCCGTGCTCGGCACGATCATCATTGCGTTGTTGTGGCAGCAATATCGCCACCGCTTCGCGGGCCTGGGTTTGTGGTTGGCCGATTTCGCCATCCACACCCTGGCGATGGTGCTCTTCGTGCTGCGTGGCGTGATCCCGGTGTGGCTTTCCATCATGGTGGGCAACGCATTTCTGGCAGCTGGGTTGATCTTCTTCTACATGGGGCTGGTGTACTTTTTCGAGCAGCCGAAACATTGGTGGCGTCAGGGCTTCCTTTTGGGGATATTTATCGCTGTCCATGCCTATTTTACCTTTATCCAACCCAATCTGGGCGCGCGTAATATCAATGCATCGCTCGCCATTCTGATTATCTTGCTCCAATGTCTCTTGTTGATGCAACAGCTGGGGAAAGAATTTTATCCTATAACTAAGTGGGCCAGTACGGTCTTTGTCGGCTACTTCCTGATCAGCGCCGCCTGCATCCTGGCCAATTTGTTTATCTCTCCGGTGAGTGACTTTCTACAAAACGAAGCGCTGTACGAGGGGCTGCTGATGGTTGCCTATCAAGTGTTGGTCTTCGCTACTATCCTCATCATCTTTATGTTGATCAATCGCCGGCTGTTCCTCAATGTCGAGATGCAGCAGCAGTCTTTGCAGGAGAGCGAAGCGCGTTATCGGCAGTTGGTGGAACTCTCCCCCGATGCGATTGTTGTCTATCGGGATCAGGCGATAGTCTTTGCGAACTCTGCTGCTGCGAAATTGTTGGGGGCTGCCTCGCCAGAAGTGCTGTTGGGACGTTCTGCTATCGAGTTTGTCCATCCCGACTTTCGGGCAGTAGCGCAGCAACGGGTGGCCCAGGTACTCAGCGATGGCGAGCCAGCCCCGCTGCTCGAAGAACGGTTTATACGCCTGGATGGCCGCATTTTGGATGTGGAGGTCATCACCGGACGCCTGGAATATCAGGGTCGCCCGGCCCTGCAGACCATCGCGCGCGACATCACCGAGCGTAAGCGGGCTGAGATGGTGTTGCGCTTGCGTCTGCAATTGGTGGAATTCGCCGCTGAGCATTCATTGGAAGCGTTGATGCAGCGTGCGCTCGATGAGATTGGCGCACTGACCCAGAGTCCTATTGGCTTTTACCACTTCGTGGAGGAGGATCAACAAACGCTCTCGCTTCAGGCGTGGTCCACGCGCACAATAGAGGAATTTTTCCAGGCTGAGGGCGAAGGGCGGCACTATCCTATTGATCAGGCCGGTGTGTGGGTGGATTGTGTGCGTGAGCGTCGCCCCATCATCCACAACGACTACGCCGCACTGCCGCACCGTAAGGGCTTGCCGCCAGGTCACGCCGAGATCAAGCGCGAGCTGGTTGTCCCGACCTTGCGCAACGGGCATATCGTCTCCATACTGGGGGTGGGCAATAAGCCGGAGGACTATAACGAGCGGGATGTGGCGCTCGTCGCTTACGTGGCCGATGTCATTTGGAGTATCGTGGAGCGCAAGCGCAGCGAGGAGCAGCTGCAGCTCTATCAGCAGCGGTTGGAGACGCAGAACCTGAAACTGCGCAAACTCTCCCGCGCCATCGAGCAGAGCGCCAGCACAATTCTCATCACCGATCCCGAGGGGACAATTGAATACGTCAATCCGGCCTTCACGCGCATCACTGGCTATACCGTTGAGGAGGCGCAGGGTCAGAACCCGCGCGTGCTCAAATCGGGCCATCATCCGCCGGAGTTTTATCGCAATCTGTGGCAGACCATTACGCGCGGAGAGATCTGGTATGGCGAGCTGCTCAATCGGCGCAAAGATGGATCGCTGTATTGGGAATCCGCCGCTATTGCGCCCGTGTTGGATGCGGAGGGCCGCGTCACCCACTACATTGCCATCAAAGAGGATATTACGGCCCGCAAGGAGGCCGAGGAGGCATTGCGCCACTATGCCGAGCAGTTGGAGCTGCAAAACGCCGAGCTGGACGCCTTCGCGCACACGGTGGCCCACGATCTCAAGAATCCTCTGGGGACAGTGATCGGTTACCTGGGATTCCTTTGGCAAACCCATGATACGATGACGCTGGAAGAGCGCACAGAGGCGCTCGAAACTGTGCTGCATTCCAGCGAGAAGCTTCAGGTCATCGTTGATGAGTTGCTCTTGTTGGCCAGCGTGCGCAAGGATGAGGTGATCGCGGAGCCGCTGGCGATGGGCGCGGTGGTGCAGGAGGCTTGCGACCGGTTACGATTGGCGCTGGAGAAGGCGCAGGCGCAGCTCGTTACGCCGGAGCCTGCTACCTGGCCGAAGGCATTTGGACATGCGCCGTGGGTGGAGGAGGTGTGGGTCAACTACATCAGCAACGCGCTCAAGTATGGCGGCGATCCGCCCCGAATCGAACTCGGTTGGGATCAGCGGGAGGGACAAGCCAGCGTTCGTTTCTGGGTGCGCGATGACGGCGCGGGGTTGACGCCGGAGGCGCAGGCGAAGTTGTTCACCGAGTTCACGCGGCTAGGACAGGTGCGGGCGAAGGGCTACGGCCTGGGATTGTCCATCGTGCGGCGGATTGTGGAAAAGCTCGGCGGTGAGGTGGGCGTCGAGAGCGCGGTGGGGGAGGGGAGCACCTTCTGGTTCACCTTGCCGCGTGACGCGAAAGTTAAAGTTGCTTGAAGGGGAGCGCCAGCTCCCCGATTTGCCGTAGAATCGGGGATCTGGCGCTCCCCTCTGAGCCTGACTAACTGGGTAAGGACTTCTGCCGCGTTGTACTAGACAGGCCGCGCTACAATAGAAACACATCAGGGACAGGCATTTGCCTGTCCCTGATCTTGTCTGGCTGTGAAGTTATTTTTCCAGCAGCGCCCGCCCGCCCTTGAGGGCCGTGAGTAGGTCGCGCCGCTTGAGCGCCCGCTTGCGATCAAGCTCCATCGCGCCGGCCCGGTCATCGGCCAGGCGGATGACCGCCGCGATCCATGCGCCGCTCTGCACCTCGGTGTGGCCCACGCGCCAGCGCTCCACCACGATGGGCAGCGCCGCCAGGTTGGTGATGCGCTCGTGCTCGCGGGTGTAGGTCGTTCCTGCGTACTCGAAGGGGACTTCATACGTCTCTACTTCGGCTTTGATGGGGCAGACCTGCATACACGCGCCGCACTTGATGCAGTAGTAATCCGCCAACGCCAGGTTGCCATCCTCGTCAATGTGCAGCGCGCGCGTCGGGCAAATGTCCGCACAGGCCAGGCAGCCCTCCACGCACAGCTCCCGCCGTAATTCGACGCTGCCCTGCCACGGCTGCACCACCGTGAACGCGCCATCGCTGGCGACTTCGCATTGGCGGCAGCGGATGCAATGCTTCTGATCCACCTTGAGCGTGTCGCTCTCTTCGACGTAGCTGATCACGTTCGTCGGGCAGTTCTCGATGACGAAGTCCTTGCGCTCCATATCGAAGGCGTCACGGTCAAACTTGTTGGACTCGATCAACATCGGGAAGGCCTCGGCCTTTTGCACCGGGATCTCCTCTTTGCCGTTGACCTCCATGGTGATGGCGTTCATCGGGCACATGACCACGCACATGCCGCAGAAGACGCACGTCTCCGGGTCAATGTCCACCGACGCCTTTTGTGTCAGCCGGCCTTCCTCCAACACCGCCGGCACATGGCTGATGGCGTCCTTTGGGCAGACCAGCGGCCCGATCTGGCAGCCCACGCAGCGTTCCAGGTCCCAGGTGAGGGTGTTGTGCAGGGTGACCATTTTGCGGTCGAGGACGATTTGTTGCTCCGTCTTGGTTTTTTTGGTTGCACCACGTTGCATGATAAACTCCTTCGCCGCGTGTCAGAATCCCAGCCGCGCCAGCTGTGGCTCTGGGGAGATGATGTGCCGTTGGAAGCCGAGCCTGGACGCTTCGATGCCCAGCGCCAGCCCCAACAGCTGGGTGAAGTACAACACCGGCAGTTCCAGATCGTGGCCTACAGCGCGCGCGGCCTTGCCCTGGTAGAGATCGAGGGCCGTGTGGCACATGGGACACGCCAGCGTTACTGTATCCGCGCCCGCGCCTTTGGCCGAATCGAGCACCTTGCCCGTGAGCTTCGCTGTCACCTCGCTGTGCGAGATCGCCAGCGCGCCGCCGCAGCACTTCGCCTTGAAGGGATAGTCCACCGGCGTCGCCCCCAGCGCGACCAGCAGCTCATCCAGGCCCGTGGGGCGCTCCGTGCTGTCGAACTCGTCCTTGGGACGGGTCAACATGCAGCCGTAGTAGGCCGCCACCTTCATCTCGGTGAGGGGACGCACCACCTGCGCCTTGATCCGCTCCAGGCCGACCTCGTGCGTGAGCACGTAGAGGGGATGCAGGACGCGCACGTTTCCTTTGAGCTCCAGCCCCTCGACCAGGCTCTCGTTGACCATCTGGCGCGCGGCTTTGTCTTTTTGCACCGACTGGCTGGCGCGCCGCAGGTTGCGGTAGCAGCCGCTGCACGGCGCGATGATGGTATCCAATCCCTGGGCCTCCGCGAGCGCCAGGTTGCGGGCGGGGAGCGCGATCACGCCCTTGCCCTCGCCGTGAACCGCGCCGCAACAGCTCCAGTCGTCCAGCTCCACCAACTCGATGCCCAGCTGGGCGAAGCTCAGCCGCAGCGAGAGGTCATACTCCTTCGCGCTCGAAAGCAGCGTGCATCCGGGATAATAGCCGTATTTCATCACTCGTCCTCCTTGCGGCGCGCGACGACATGCCAGGCAAGCCCGCCCGCGCCCAATAGCAGGGTCACGACGCCGCTCGTCAGCCACGGCAGCCAGCGCCGGCGGCGACGCGCTCTCTCCTCGGCGGAGGGGGTGTGCGGCTCAGGCAGGAGCGCCTCCATCTCCTCCGGGTTCTCGATGCGCTCCGGCAGGAAGGGCAACTTGTCCTTGAGGAGCATCGGCAGCGCCAGCGGGAGCATTCCCAACAGGCCCTTGATATCGAAGGTGCGGAGGTAGTAGCGGATCATCAGCTCCGGCTCGAAGAGCCGCCCGTGATGTTTGTAGGTTTCCATGAACGATTGGCCGAAGTCGGCCTCCAGGTCCTCGGCGTACCCCTTCTCGACCGCCAGCTCCCGCAGCGTCGCCATCAGCTCGGTGATGGGAATCTCGCGGGGGCAGCGGCTGGCGCAGGAGTAGCACGAGACGCAGAACCACATATCACGGCTGGAGAGCACCAGGGCCTCCTCGCCGGATTGGATCAGGTGCAGGATGCGGCGGGGGCCGTATTGCATCTCGTCAATCACCGGGCACGAGCCAGAGCAGGTGGCGCACTGGTAGCATTGCAGCACCTTATCGCCGCCGGGCCGTTCCAACAACTCTACGACGAAGGGGTTGAGTACGTTGGTCATTGCTGGCCTCCTTTCGCCTGTTGGATTTCGGGCGCGCAGGCATTGGCCAGCTGGCAGGCGTCACAGGCCGTCACCTCCGGCAGCTGGCAGCCCGCCATCCCGACCTGTTGGGTCAGGCCCTTATCTCGCGCCTGCTTGACGCCGGTTGCCGCCTCTTGGGGATGCGCGCTTTCGACCAGGCGCATCAGGTAAGCTACCTCAGGTACTTCGCGCATCCGCTTGAGCCGTTTTTCCAGATGTGGCAGCGCCTGCTCGTTCTCCGCACGGACGCCCTCGACGCCCATTTCCGTGACAATAGCGCTCATCTCGCGCATGATGCGCGCCCACTTCGCGCCCTCCGTCGCCGAGACGGATTCCAGCCGGAAGCGTCCGGGCGTGATGCCGATCTTCTCCAGTTGCCCGAAGAGCCGCTGGATGCGTGCCTCGGCAAAGTTACGCCCGGAGATGTAGTGGCAGTCCTGCGGATGGCAGCCCGAAACGAGCACCGCACCCGCACCCAGCCGGAAGGCCTCCATGACGAAGTCCGCATCCACGCGCCCGGCGCACATCACCAGGATGTTGCGTGTGTTGGCAGGATACTCGAAGTGGCTGGTGCCGGCGTTATCCGCGCCCATGCCGCTGCACCAGCGGCAGGTGAAGGCGATGACCTTCTCCTCCGGCCTCTCGGCCAGCAGCGCGTGCAGCTGTGCGATGATCTGTGCGTCGGTGAAGTGGTGCTGTGAGATGGCGTTCTGCGGGCATTCCGCCACGCACGTCCCGCAGCCGTGGCACTTCGCCGCGACGATGCTCGAAGCCTGGCCCGTCTTGGATTGCACAAAGCCCTCCGAGGCCGCCGGGTTGATGACCGCGCCGTAGGGACAGACGCGATAGCAGATGTCGCACTTGCCGCCCCGCGCGTTGATGCACCGTTCGGGGTCCACGTAGGCGATGATAGGATCAATCTCCCACGTCCCGGCGTTGAGCACCCGCGAGGCCCGCCCCGCTGCGCCGCTGCCCTGGCTCACGCTCTGGGGGATGTCCTTGGGGCCTTGCGCCGCACCCGCCAAATAGATGCCCTCAGTGGGCGTATCGAGCGGCTTGAGCTTGGGATGCGATTCCATGAACCAGCCGTGGGTGTCGTTGGGCACCGTGAGCACGCGCCCCAGGTCGAAGGAGCCTTCCGAGGGGATGGCGGCATTCGCCAGCCCCACCATCTCCACCTCCAGCGCGACGTGTTTGCCCGTGCCGACGTTTTCGGCGTGGACGATGAGGTTCTTGGTGACGGGGTCCTCGACGATCTCCGCCGGGCGTCCCTGGATGAAGTGGATGCCCGCCTCGCGCGCGCGCTCGTAGAACTCCTCGTAGGTCTTGCCCGGCGTGCGGATATCAATGCGGAAGATGGTGATGTCCATCTCCGGGTAGAGCCACTTGAGCAACAGCGCGTTCTTGATCGTGTACATGCAGCAGAAGCCGGAGCAGTACTCGTTATAACGCTTGTCGCGCGAGCCGACGCACTGGATGAGCGCCAGGCTGTTGGGGACCTTGCCATCGGAGGGGCGGACGAACTCGCCCACCGTTGGCCCGCCCGCGCAGTGCAGCCGCTCGATCTCCATCATCGTGGTGACGTTCTCGTAGACGCCGAAGCCGTATTCCTCGATCTCGGAGGGGTCCCAGCTATCGAAACCTGTGGCGACGATGATCGTGCCGACTTCCAGCTCGATGCTCTCAGGCTCCTGGGCGAAATCAATGGCGCTGAGCTCGCCGCAGGCATCCACACACTTGAAGCACTTGATGCAGGCATCCATATCAATCGTGTAGATCGAAGGTACCGCCTGCGCCATCGGCACGTAGATGGCCTTGCGCGGCCCCAGGCCCTCCTCGAAGACGTTGGGCACGTCAATGGGGCAGGCCTCGACGCAGAGGCCGCAGCCCGTGCATTTATCGAGCAGCACGTAGCGCGGCTTGCGCTCCACCTTCACCGTGAAGTTGCCGATGTAGCCGTTGACCTCTTTGACTTCGGAGTAGCTGAGGATATGGATGTTGGGATTCTTGCCCACGTCCACCATCTTCGGCGCTTCGATGCAGATGGAGCAGTCCATCGTGGGGAAGGTCTTATCCAGCTGCGCCATCCGTCCGCCGATGGTGGGCGACTTCTCCACCAGGTAGGTCTCGATGTTCATATCGGCCAGATCGAGCGCGGCGCTGATGCCGGCGATGCCGCCGCCGATGATCATGGCGCGGCGCGTCACCGGCACCTCGAACATCTCCAGCGGGCGAACGTAGGTCACTTTTGCCACCGCCGAGGCGACGATTTCCTTGGCTTTCTCCGTGGCAGCCTCTTTCTCGTGCGAATGCACCCACGCAGAATGCTCGCGGATGTTCGCCATCTGGAACATGAAGGGATTGAGGCCCGCATCGGCGATGCACGCCTGGAAGGTCGGCTCGTGCATGGCGACGCTGCACGCCGCCACCACCACCCGGTTCAGCCCAAACTCCGCGATGTCCTGCTGGATCATGTTCTGCCCCGGATCGGAGCAGGCGTAACGGTGCTCTTTGGCGACCACGACGCCGGGCAGGTTCTTCGCGTATTCCACGACCTCCGAGGGCGTCACCACGCTGGCGATGTTGGAGCCGCAATGGCACACGTAAACGCCAATGCGCGGCGGATCGTTTTCGTAATCTATCTCATGAGTTGTTGTTTTAGCCACAGTATGGGCTCCTTGTCACAGCAAAAGGCGCAGGGCGCACCATGTTATCGCGCACCCCCGCCTTTTCGCCAGGGCTACATTCCCAGCACGTCTTCCGTCGCCAGTTTGCGGCGGGCGCGCTGGGCGCGTTGATCGGGCGTGGTCAGCTCCAGGGCATCTTTGGGACACCAGATCACGCACTGTGGGCCATCTTCGAGCTCCTCGCACTGGTCGCAGATTTCGGCCAGCTTGGTCGCCGGGTTGATGGAGATCGCGCCGAAGTCACAGGCTTCGATACACCAGGCGCAGCCGTCGCAGCGCTCCGCGTTGATGTGGATGATGCCGGTGTTCGGGTCTTGCGTGAGCGCATCGCGCGTGCAGGCGATAACGCAGGGCGCGTTCTCACAGGTGCGGCAGGCCACCGCCGTGATGAGAATCTCCTCCGCGCGTACCGTCCGAATGCGGCTGCGGTAGGTGTTGAACTCGCCGATCTTGGTAAACGAGCAGATGTACTCGCACAACTGACACCCGATGCACTTTTCGGGATCGCAGGTGATATATTTGTACTTTGAAGTGGATGCTACCATGACTCGCTCCTATGTGATATTAAACGCCAATCTCTTCAGCCACGTCGTCCATCCCCAACTCGAGCAGCTTCTCCTTGGGGATCAGCCCCTCAGGGGTCCAGCCCTTGGCCTCGTAGTAGAGATCCTTGAGATATTCCAGCTCCTCGTCGGTGACGACGTGTCCGGCGGAAGCGCCCTTCGTCATGGGGTCGTGCTTCCAGCGATAGGGGAGGTCGTCGTCGGCGCGGGTCCAGCCCTCACGGATGTTGAAGGCTTTCTTGATGGTATGCGCGCGCACGCCGATGAGATCAACATCGTCGTACTCGAATTCCCAGCCGGTGGTGGCATTGATGAGCGCGGCGATGGCGGGCCAGGCGCCGGCGCGGTCGGCCTTGCCGGTGAAGCAGCGGCGGATGAACTTGCACAATGGCAGCGTATCGTAGACGGCGGCGTACTCCTCAGTGCGGGCGGCCAGTCGCCCACGGGTATCATCAATCGAAAAGCGATCCACCTCGCCCTGGATGTCGGGATCGTAGGCGGCGGTGCGGTTGTGACAGCCGCCCCGCGTCCCCACAGCGATGCCCACGGCGAAGGTTTTGAGGCCGCGCGCGTCGTAGCCGGGGCTTTCCAGGCCCTTGCTGTTCATCGCCCACTTGTAGGTCTCCGTGCCGCGCTCCGCATCCACAATCGCGCTGGCCCGGCGCGTCCCCTTGGAGAGCAGGTCACCGATGCCCTCGCGGTCGCGGATCATCTCCATCAAGGTGACGGCGGCCTCGGCGTTGCCAAAATTCGGCTCGAAGCCCTCCGGGTACTTGGCGCACTTGAAATCTTCCTTGGTGAAGATGCCGCGCTCGAAGGTCTCCATCGCCCAGGAGACGGTCACGCCGCCGCTCATGGCATCCATGCCGCCCTGGTCGCAGGTCTCGATGAGCTTGATCACGGCGCGCAGGTCATTGATGCCCAGGTTTGGCCCGTTGGCGAAGAGGCACTCGTACTCGATGCCCGTCATCGCGCCCTTGTACGGGCCGTCCGCCGCCGCCGACATCTGCTCACAGGCGATGGGGCACTGGGCGCAGGCGATCTTCTTGACCTTGTAGTGCTCTTCCAGATACTCGCCGCTCACCAGCTCGGCATCCTCGAAGGTGCCCTCCTGGTAGTTGCGGGTGGGCAGCAGGCCCAATTTGTTCATGTTGAGCACGTTGGTCGCCGTGCCGAGCAACCGATACTTGGACGTGTACGGCCCTTGCGAGGTTTCGGAGATGTCGAAGGACATCTTCATCAGCGTTTCGGGATCGGCGACGGTGACGCCGTGCGTGCCGCGCACTGAGATCGCCTTGAGCTTCTTCGATCCCCACACTGCGCCGTGGCCTGTCCGGCCTGCCTGACGGCCGTCGTTGGTGACGTTGGCGAAGAGCACCCCATTCTCGCCCGCCGGCCCGATAGTGGCGGAGCGGATCTGGTCATCGGCGAGCTCGTCGCGGATGGCCTCCTCGGTGGCGTAGGTGCCCAGCCCCAGCAGCTTGGTGGCGTCGCGGAACTGCACCCGCTCATCATCAATCAGCAGCGTGATCCAGTTGTCGCTCGCGCCGTGGATGACCATGCCATCCCAGCCGGTGCGTTTGAGCGCCACGGAGAACCAGCTGCCGGAGAGGCTGTCGCCGATCCAGCCCGTCAGCGGCGATTTGGAGGCGAGGCCGTACTTACCGCCCACGGGCACCGGCGTCCCGGCGAAGATGCCGTTGGCGATGCAGATGGGATTGCCGGGTGAGAGCGGATCGCAGCCGACCTCGATGTTCTCCCACAACAGCCGCGCCGCCATCGAGACGCCGCCGATGTAGAGCTTGTACCACGATTCCGGTTTCTCCTCGATCCACGTTTTGCGCGTGCCTAGATCAATGTGAAGGATTTTACCAGTGTAACCGTACATTAAGGGACCTCCCTGCTGGAAATTAATGAATGTTAAAAATACTCGTCAGCGCACGCCGACGAGTATTTATCCACCCGCAAGAATAGACATGAATGTAAGCCGCTCACCCTCAGCCGGTGACGCATCCATCTCGGAGATCTGGAGCATACGTTTGCCGTTGAGGGCGATTTGATTTTCCGGTAACAGCGTTTCGCCATCTAGCGCGATGACCTGTCCAATTAACGCCGGGAAGCGTGCGCCCAGCTGGCGTATCACATCTCGGTAAGAGCTGTCGGGCGCGAGGGGTAGGGTCAGGTTCTGTTCGCCTGTTAAGACCCGGGAAACGCCCACAAATTCTACCAATATATTCATTTCAGAACGGCTAGGCTCCTCTCAACAGTATAGATGAGGAAATCGCTTAGGCTAATAGCCAACACTACCTATATTATACCCAAATCAGAGACAAGGCAAATCGCGCCGAGCACAGGAAATCGTATTTTGGTACTTGACAAATCTCGTAAATGATTTATAATATCTATAAATAATTATTATCTTTAGAGAAAAAATGTTGTGATGGATTCTCAAGCCCGTTTGGATGAATTGCTTACCAGGCTCCGCGAGCAGGGGTATCGTCTTACCCCGCAGCGGGTCGCTTTGGTGCAGCTATTGATTGATAGCGAGACGCATCCTAGCGCGGGGCAGATCTACGAGCAGTTGCACGCGCAATTCCCCACGATGAGTCTGGCGACGGTCTACAAGACGTTACATCTTTTGAAGGAGATGGGGGAGGTGCTGGAATTGGGCTTCGGAGACGATGACAATCGCTACGATGCTAGTGACCCCGACCCGCATCCGCACCTGGTTTGCATCCGCTGCCGCAAGATCATTGATCCAGATGTGCCTGTCTTTGAGACGCTGGCCCAAGAGGTCGCGGCGGCTTCGGGCTATCACATCCTGAGCCACCGGCTGGACTTTTTTGGTATTTGCCCGGCGTGTCAGGAAGAAGCAGCAGAGAATTAGAAATTAGGAGAACGACGATGACTGACACAATTTACGATTTCACCGTGACCAACATGATGGGCTTTCCCGAATCACTTGAGAAGTACCGGGGCAAGGTGCTGTTGATTGTCAACACAGCGAGCAAGTGTGGTTTCACGCCACAGTTTGCGGGCTTGCAGACGCTCTACGAGACCTACCGCGAACGCGGCTTCGAGGTTCTGGGCTTTCCGTTGATACCCGAATTCACTATTTCACACAAGGAGGTTTTACTATGAGTATGCCGTTGATTGGAGATAAGTTTCCTGAGATGACCGTGACCACAACGCACGGGACGATGAATCTGCCGAAGGATTTGAAGGGCAAGTGGTTCATCCTTTTCAGCCACCCGGCGGATTTCACGCCGGTCTGCACCACCGAGTTCCACGCTTTCCAGCAGCTCTATCCGCAGTTCCGTGAGCTCAACACGGAGCTGGTCGGTATGAGCATTGACCAGGTGTTCAGTCATATCAAATGGATCGAGTGGATAGATGAGCACCTCGACACCAAGATCGAGTTCCCGCTGATCGCGGATCACGGTCAGGTAGCGGAGATGCTGGGCCTGGTGCATCCGGGTGCAGGTTCCAGCACCGTGCGCGCCGTGTTCTTCGTTGACCCGAAGAGCACCATCCGCGCTATCCTCTATTATCCGGCGGAGCTGGGCCGCAACTTCGACGAGATCTTGCGTATGATCAAGGGCTTCCAGCTCGCGGATAAGGAAAAGGTCGCCATCCCGGCGAACTGGCCCAACAACGCGCTCTTTGGGAGCGATGTCATTGTGCCGCCCGCCAAGACGCAGCAGGACGCGGAAGCGCGCAAGGGTAAGGAAGGTTGCCTGGATTGGTGGCTCTGTCACCGCCCGGCGTAAGTCAGGCTTGTTGTAACAGCAACCGGCGGATGTGAGAAATCACATCCGCCGGTATTGTTGCTGGTTACAACTCATTTGGAATCAGCGTTACCCTCTGCCTGAACCGAAATTCTCTACCTGATCTTCCCCCGCTTCCTCGTACAACGCCGTCGCTTGTCGCGCAAAATCTGCGACGCTGAGGCGCAATGGCAGGGGCGCGAGTACTTCGAGCGCGCCGCCCGCGCCGAGGATCCAGCGGCGGGCCTGCTCAAGCGAATCAAACGGCAGCGTCAGGATGATCCAGCCCGCTCCATCCGTGGCGCTGGCGGATTCCATCTGCTCGCGCACCCGCTCCCCGAAGTAACCCAATATCGTGGAAATAAGCGCAGGCGCGACGCGCACCACGGCCTCGTAGCGGAAGCGTTCTCCCTGGCGCTCGGCGCACCACGCCTCCCAGAACGTCGCCAGCTCGAAATCAGCCGGGCGCGTAAAGTTCTCCGCCATGAGACGCACATCCAACAGCTCTGAAAGGCGACGGACTGCCACCCGCTCAGGGATGGCGTAGACGAGATACCAGCTGCCGGACTTGGCGACCAGCCCGTAAGGGGCGACCGTGCGCACAATTTCGAGGGCGAAGGGCGGATGATAGTGAATCTGCACCAGCCGGTCATCCCAAACCGCCCGTTGGAGCAGTTTGAGGTGCGGCACAGCGCCCGCGTCCCGATCCCACCAGGTCGAATCCAGATAGAAGCGTTGCCGGACGCGCTCTTCATCCTGGCGACGGGTGGCGGGCAGCGCCGCGGAAAGTTTCAACAAGGCCGCCTTAAGCTCCTGCCCCACGCCCAGCTCAGCGAGCGGCGCAGGAATGTTTAACATGAACAGTGCGCGCACCTCGCCCTCAGAAAGGCCCGTGAGGCTCGTGTGGTAGCTATCCACCAGCCTGTAGCCCCCCTCACGGCCCAGTTCGCCGTAGACCGGTACCCCGGCCATACTCAGGGCTTCGATATCGCGGTAAATCGTGCGTTCGGAGACTTCCAGCTCGCCAGCCAACTGGCGAGCGGAAAGCTTCCCACGAGTTTGCAGGAGCATGAGCAATGAGAGCAATCGGTCAACGCGCATCCACACTTCCAAGTAATTTCCAGTATACCATAAAAATACTGACGCTAGATGTTATATATGCTAGCGTATACTTGAGATAGATTGAGGGGGACGCCAGAGCATCAGCGTGTACCCGCGATCAAACAAAATCTTATTTCTTGAAGGAGAGCACCTATGAGCACTATCGAAGTTCGCATTGTTGAGCTGGAACCGCTGCGTGTGGCGCGTTTTCACGGGTTCGGCAAAGAGCCAGAGACGCTGGCCTGGCAGAGTTTGGCCGCCTGGGCCGAGCCGCGCGGCCTGCTCGATTTCTCCGAGGCGCATCGCATCTTCGGTTTCGATCATCCCAGTCCCGCGCCCGGCAGCTCGAATTACGGCTACGAGTACTGGCTGGAGGTCGGATCGGAGGTGGCGAATGAGGATGAGGCGCAAATCCATGAATTTGCGGGTGGGCTGTACGCAGTGACGCGCTGCGAGGTCGTGGGCGATGCGTATCAGGTCATCCCGGCGACCTGGAAACAGCTCGTCACCTGGCGTGAGGAGAGCGCATACCACGAGGCCTCTCATCAGTGGCTAGAGAAGCACCTCCGCGTGGAACGGGCCGGTCACGATTTCGTGCTGGAGCTGTATCTGCCGATTGCGGAATAGCGCCCGCTTACCCGCTTACCCCCTTCCCTCATTTGCGAGGGGAGGGGGTATTTTTGATGATGACTTACGTGAGCGGTGCGGCTTCCTCTTCTTCCTCTTCTTCTGTGGGGAGGACTCGCTCCAGGTGGAGCGCGACCTGCTGCTCGACAGGATCCATGCTGAGGACCTTCACTTGCACGCGCGCGCCCGGCTCCAGCGCCTGGGAATCGGCCCACGCTGCCGGAATTTCAGACGTATGCACGAGTCCTTCAACACCCTCGCCAACATCCACGAACAGGCCAAAGGAAACGGCGTTGGTCACGACCCCGGTAATCACATCGCCTTCGTTGAGGCGTTCTGTTATCAGGGTGAAGGGATCGGGGAGCACCCGCTTGCGGCTCAAGGCCACGCGCTCGCGCTCGCGGTCCACGTCCAAGACGTAGACTTCGATTTCCTCTCCCACGCGCAACACATCCTTGGGATGCTTGACGTGCTGCCACGCCAGCTCCGAGATGTGGATCAGCCCATCAATTCCGCCCAGGTCTACAAAAGCGCCGAAATCAACCAGATTGCGAACCACGCCCTTCACCAGTGCGCCTTCGTAGAGCTCTTCGAGCCGCTCCTGACGTTGTTGCTGTTGCGCCTGACGCTCCGAAAGCACCAGCCGGTGACGCCGCTGGTTCACATCAATGACGACAGCTTTCAAAGTCTCGCCAATAAGCGCCTCTTTGCGCTGGTCGTGCTCATCTTTGCGCAAGCCACGCGGCAAGGCCATCAGATGCGAATTGGGCACGAAGCCCCGCAGCTGCCCGAAGTCCACGGTCACGCCGCCACGATTGACGCCGTTGACCTGCACCTCGACCAGTTCGCCATTCTCCAATAGCCGCTTCGCGCGCAACCAGTCTTGCTGTTGCAATCCTTGCCTGAGCGAGACGATCAATCCGCCGTGATGCTGTGAGACGGTCAATACCCGCACGGGTATCGTATCACCCTCGGCGAGCTGCGCCACATACTCCGGGTCCACCATCTCCAAATCGCGCGGCTGGATGACGCCATCGCGCTTGCCGTCCATTTCCACCAGGATGTCCTGATCGGCGAGCGATAGGATGCGCGCTTCACAGACATCGCCGCGCCGGGGCATACGGTTGAAGTAGTCGCCCTTGAGCAGCATTTGCCACCACTTAGGCTTTGCCTGTTGGCCCTCTAACGTATTATTTTCTCTTATCATTATCAAACTAATTTTCCTTCCTTTTCATTATGATTTGGCTGGGACTTCCTTGCACTCTGGTTCGAGAATGCGCAGTACCACTGCTCGGAGCGCATCAATCTCTAGTGGCTTATCCAAACAGCAGGTAATCTGCAACCGCTGCCCCGCATCGTAGACCCGATGACAGCCATAGGCTGTGATCCATACAATCTGCAGATCCGGGTTTTCCGCGCCCAGGGCTGCGGTCAGTTGCATCCCGTCCATCCGTGGCAGTCGCAGATCCGTGATAAGCAGATCAATGGGCTGGGCCTTGACCTGTGCCAGCGCTTCCTGGCTATCACCGGCGGCGAGAATTTCGTAGCCATCGCCTAGCCCTTGTAACGCCCCGCGCAACACAAAACGCACCCGCGCATCATCGTCCACCACCAAAACACGCCGTCGCACTTCGTTCAACGTGTTGACTCCTTCCACCAAGCGCCCTTTTGTAGCAGGCGCACTTACACCTTTAGCATATCACAACAGGGGCCGTGCAACGGTCGCAACGGATTGAGGGGGATATTGGCTTGCGTTGGCAGTGTTAGGATTGCGTTGGTGGCAACGAAAAAGGACAGACGCGTTACCTGTCCTCGTGGTTTCCAAGTGCAGTGTAGTCTACGGCACGAAGCGGTAGCCCACGCCGCGCACGTTGATCAGATGTCGCGGCGTGGATGGCTCTGGTTCGATCTTGCGCCGTAGCGTGTGGATATACCAGCGAATGATCTGCCGCGCCTCGTGAAGGTCTTCAGACTGATAATCGCGCACGACCTGCACCAATTCCTGCACCGGCGCTACCCGCTGGGCGTTACGCATTAGATGCGTCAACAGGGCGAACTCACTGGAGGTGAGCTCCAACAGCGTCTCCGCGTACCAGACCTCATGGGTGCGCAAATCAGCGCGGAAGGGGCCTTCCTCCAACACTTGCGTCTCAGGCGCTGGCGTTGTCCGCGCCAACCGCTGCTCGCGGCGCGCCAGCACATCGGCGACCGCCTCGCGCAGCTCCTGCGGTGTGAGCGGCTTGAGCAGGTAGCGATCCACCCCCTCGCGGATCGCGTCCATCGCCGATTCGAGTGAGCCGTGCGCCGTGAGGATGATCACCGCCGCTGTGGGCCAGCGCCAGCGCACTGCTTCCAGGACGCGCAGCCCGTCCACCCGCCCGCCGAGCTTGAGGTCGAGCAGCACCAGCTCGAAGGGCGTGTCGCGCAGCACCGCCAACGCCTGCTCGCCGTTCGCCGCCGTCGTTACTACGTGCCCGGCGCGCTCTAGGGTCTGGCTGAGAAAGAAGCGGATGCCCGATTCGTCATCCACTATCAACGTGCGGATCTGCTGTTCTGTCATCCTTCCTCCCTACGCGGGCAGCCACACCTTGAAGGTCGTTCCCTGCCCCGGCTGGCTCTCCACTGTGATGCGCCCACCATGATCTGCCAC
This sequence comes from Anaerolineae bacterium, assembly GCA_034435555.1. Lineage (GTDB taxonomy): Bacteria > Chloroflexota > Anaerolineae > B4-G1 > SLSP01 > DAOTXC01. Next base: position 6,351 of record DAOTXC010000195.1, on the reverse strand, counting down.
GATGTTCTGGCTGATGAACAGCCCCAATCCCATCCCCTCCGGCTTGGTGGTGAAAAAGGGCGCGAAGAGCTGCGATATCACCTCCGAGGCCATCCCCGGCCCGCTATCGGCGATGGTGACGCAAGCGCCGGCGGGGTGCTTCGTCGCGGTGACGCGCAAGGTCAACCGCCCGCTCGCCGACATCGCTTCGATAGCGTTGAGCACCAGGTTGAGGAAGACCTGCTGGATGCGATCCGGCACCACAGAAATAGTCACGGGCTGCTCGCCACGCTCCCAGGCGACGGCGATGCCGCGCTCCTGGCACTTGCTGCGGGCGAGCAGCAACACTTGCTCCAGCAGCGCATCGAGCGCCGTGGGGGCCTTCTCCTCCGGCTGCGAGCGGCGGTTGAGATCGCGCAGCTGGGCGACGATGCGCGCCGCGCGCCGGAGCTCCTCGGAGGCCATCTGCAAGTAGACGGTTACATCGCCGCCCTCGGCCAGCGTCTCATCCGCCAGCCCCAGGCAGCCGATGACAATTTGCAGCGGGTTGTTGATCTCGTGCGCCAGCGACGCCGCCAACCGCCCGGTGACGGCCAGCTTCTCGGCCTGGATCAGCGCGGCCTGCGCCTGCTGCTGTTCGGTGACATCCTCCACCATCGCGATGGCGTAGCGCGTCTCGGGGTGCTGGCGGCGAATCCGCGAGACTGTCAGGTTCGCCCAGATGACCGGGCCAGTGGCGGGTGTGAAGCGCGCCTGCAACTGGTAGTCCTTGCGCTTCCCCTCAATCAGGTCACAGAAGCGCGCGCGGTCGGTTTCGCTGGCCTCTGGATGCATGTGGGCACGCAGCGGTGTCCCCGCGAGGGTTGCTGCATCGCGAGCCAGCATCGTCTGTAAGGCAGGGTTGCTCTCCAGCACCCGTCCTTCCGCATCCAGCAGGGCGATGCCAATGGCGGCATCCTCGAAGATCGCGTGGAGCACATCATCGGCGAGCGTTGTGACCAATGTTTCATCATACATAGCCCTAGTTTACTCGCTTTTCTCGATACAGGCAACCGGCTGCGGCTTGTAGAAGGTTCGAAGGCGGTTAGGGGTTGACGCGCAAGACAACCCGGTTATACTTAGCTGGTCTTAGATTGCAGGAAAGAGAGGGAAAGTGTACGAGCGACGCTCAGGGGCCGGATGGTTGCTCCTGGTGATGTTAGCCACCCCCCTTATTTTAGGGATCGCGTGGTTCTATACCGGTTGGCAATCCAGCCAGCGTGTGTTGCCGGATGGCGTCACGATGGCGGGCTTGCCCGTGGGCGGCATGACGCGCCAGCAGGCGCTCAACGCTGTCTCGCAAGCCTTCAACTCCACCGTGCTGCTGCACTACCAGGACGAGCAAATCCCCCTCGCACCCGAGCTGGTGGATTTGGCATTGGACCAGGATGCCACCGCCGAAAATCTCAACACCGTGCTGCTCGGCCAATCCGGGCTGCGGGGCTTCATCCAATACATCGGGGATACGGTGCTGGGCCGCGAATCCCAGGCCAGGGAGATCCAGCCGGTCTTCTCTTATTCCCGCGAGCGCCTGGACAGTTTCCTGCTGCGCGTGGCGCAGCAGTACGATCACGAACCCCGCGAGGCGGTCCCGCTGCCGGAGGCCGGCACCTTTCGTCCGCCGCAGCCGGGACGCCGGCTCAACATCGAAGCTTCGCTGCCGCTGGTGTTGGTCGGGTTGCTTTCGGCCAGTGAACGCGAGGTGACGCTTGTGGTGGAAGTGCTGCCTGTGCTTGATCCCACGTTCGATGTGCTGGAAGAGACCCTCGCCGGGCAGCTGGCCGATTTCTCCGGCGTGGTGAGCCTCTTCATCAAGGATATGCGCAGCGGGCAGGAGCTCTGCTACAATTGCAATGTGGCCTTCTCCGGGATGCAGCTGCTTAACCCGGCTATCGTCCTCGAACTATACCGGAACATGACGTTGCCCACCGACCCTCAAGTCACGGCGCTCGTCAGCCAGACGTTGCTGTTGAGCCAGCCCTTCGCCGCCGATCAGCTGTTGGCGGGCATCGGGGCGGGCGATCCGTACACAGGCTCGCTGCAGGTCACGGCGCTGCTTGAGAGTCTGCACATGCAGAACAGCTTTCTGGTCGCGCCCTACACGCTCCGGGAGAACCTCCCCACGCCGCAAATCAGCACTCCGGCCAATGCGCAGGGCAATCTCGACACCGCGCCAGACCCCTATGCACAAACAACGCCGCTGGACATGGGACTGCTCTTCGAGGGGCTGTACCAATGCGCGCATGATGGCGGCATCCTGCGGGCGCTCTATCCTGAGGCGCTCTCGCCGGAGAAATGCCAGAGTATCCTCTACTGGTTGGGGCGGAACCGCTCCCCGGTGCTATTGGGGACGCATCTACCGGCCAACGAGGTGTTGGTGGCCCACGAGTCCGGTTGGTCTGGGGCGACCTACGCGGATGTGGCGCTCGTCCGCAGCCCCAACAGCGATTTCGTCATCGCGGCATTCATCTATCAGCCTGCCTGGCTCACCTGGGAAGAGAGTCAGGCGACCTTTGCCACCATCGGGCGGCTGACCTACCGCTACTTCAATCCCTGAGCTACGGGGAGAGCGGCTGGAATCCCTGCGCCGCGATGAGCGCCTGTCCCTCTGGCCCTAAGAGCCATTGGATAAAGGCCCGCGTCGCGTTCTGCGGTTCGCCCAGGGTCGCCACGTAGAGGTCGCGGCTGAGGGGATAGTGCCCCGCTGCGATCATCTCCGGGGCGGGGGGGACGCCCTCGATGGCGAGAGCGCGCACCTGCGGGGTGAGGTGCGCCACAGATAGATAGCCCACCGCCAGCTGCTCCGCCGCCACTTGCGCCAGCATTGCCTCCGTGGTGGGCGCGACCAGCGCCGTGAGCGTCACCTGCGCTTCTCCCATCACCCGCGCCTGCAAAAAGGCGAAATCGCCGGCGCTCTCTTCACGGCTGATGATCTGCGGACTGCCGGGCAATCCCCCCCACACGGCCCAGTCCTCGGCGCGCCCCTGGAAGAGCTCGCGCAGCTGCCCCAGGGTCAATCCGGGCAGGCCGTTCTGGGGATGGACGATCACGGCGAGGCCATCGTGGGCGAGGGGCGTCGTCCAGAGCTCGGCGGGACGCGGCTCGCCCAGCCAGGTGAGGAGCGCGACATCGGCGTCGCCACGGGCCAGCAGCTCCAGCGCCAGCGGGTCGGCGCGTTGCACCACCACCAGCTGCGTGGTCGGCTCAACGCGCTGATAGGTGGATGCCAGCGCCGTGAGCGTCCCGGCCAACGATTCGGGGCAGACGACGCGCACCGTCTCAACCGGGGTGCTCGCCGTTTCGACTAACGGTGTGACCGGGGACAGCGGCGCGGCGCAGCCCGCCAACAAGGCGACCCACATCAGCCCCCAAGCGCGCCGACCGTTCATCCCAAGATCCCCGTCAGCACCAGCAGGCCGAAGAGCGCGCAGTAGGCCGCAAAGGGGTACAGCGGATGGCGACGCACGTAGGCCAACAATCCGGCGATGGCGAAGTAGCCGGTCACGCCCGCCGCCAGTCCGCCCAGGCCCATCACGAGCCAGTCCGCCTGCCCCATCCCCGACAGCGCCGCCTTGAGGAGCTGATAGGCGCCCCCGCCCAACACGATGGGGACGGCCAACAGGAAGCTGAAGCGGGTCGCCTCATCGCGGCGGTAGCCGAGCAGCAGGCCCGCCGCAATCGTCGCGCCGGAGCGGCTCAACCCCGGAGCCAACGCCAACGTCTGCGCCAATCCGATGAGCAATGCATCGCGCCAGGTGAGCGTTTCCAACGCGCGCTCGCGTGTGGAGAGGTACTCGGAAAGCACCAGCAGCAGCGCGGTCCCCAGCAGGAAGGCGGCGGCGGCGCGGGGCGTTCCAAACAGCCCCTCCACAAAATCCTCGAACAGGAAGCCGATGAGGGCGGCGGGGATGCTACCAATCACCAAAGCCCACGCGAGCCGGGCCTGTGGATCGGCCAGCGAGCGCGTGCGCACGCTCTCCAGCGCGGCCAGGGCCAGCGTCCAGAGATCGTTCCAGAAGTAGATGACCACCGCGACCATCGTGCCCACATGCAACAACACATCCAATGCGAGCGAGTGGCGCGTCCAGCCCAGAAGATACGGAACAAGTACCAGATGGCCGGAGCTGCTCACCGGCAGGAACTCCGTTGCCCCTTGCAGAATACCCAAAAAGATTGCTTGTAACCAGGACACAGACTACCTCCCTAACCAGAATGCAGCCATCATACCAGCCTCAGACAAAAGGGCAAGCAGAGGCGCTTGCGAAAGCGAACAAATGTGGTATCATGCGGAGGTCATCGGGGCATAGCGCAGCTTGGTAGCGCGCACGGTTCGGGTCCGTGAGGTCTGCGGTTCAAATCCGCATGCCCCGACTGAGGAAGACTTCAAGCACAAAGGCGCGAACTTGGTTCGCGCCTTTGTCATCCCAGCATCACCGAAAGCCAATACCCCAGGCTCAGCAACAACCCCATCAGCGCCGATAGCGCGATGGCGCGGCCCATGGCCGGCGCGTATTGCTTCGAATCCGCGTAGCGCGCCGTCAGACGCACCGTGTCCACGCCGAGCGGCAAGGTCAGCAGCCCCAACGCGCACCACAGCGGCAGCCAGCCGAACGCGATAGCCGCCACTAATTCGATGTAAGCAACGGCGGTTAGTACGGCCAACAATTGCACTGCCCGTTGCTGTCCCAGGCGCACCGGCAGCGTGTACTTTCCCGAACGCACGTCGTCGTCGTAATCGAAGGTATTGCTCACAATCCCCACATTCATCGTGAAGATTCCTAGCGGGAAAGAGGCGAGCAGGGGCACCCAGCTGAAGGTCTCTGTGAGCACAAAATAGACGCCGAAGACGAGCGCCGGCCCAAAGGCCACGAAGAGCGCCGTTTCCCCCAGGCCGCGATAGTTCAACCGCACCGGCGGCGAGGTGTAAAAGAGCACGATGAAACCGCCGATGGCCGCCATGATGAGCACCGGTGCGCCCACGCGCACCAGCAAGGCGATCCCGGCGGCAGCGGCCAGCGCTGCACACAGAATCGTCGCCACCAAGACCTGGCGCAACGTCACCTCCCCGCTGATGAGCGGGCTGTCGTGGAACTGTTGCACTTTGTTCCCCAGATTCCCGTGCTGATAGTCGAAGTAGTCGTCAATGAAATCCGCCGCCGAGTGCGCCATCACGACGCCGCCCGCCGCCAGCAGGAAGACCGTCCAATCGAACGCGCCGTGGGCATAGGCGATCACACCGCCCAACAACGCCGGGATCGCGCTCACCACCAGAAACGGGGCGCGCGCTGCCTTGAACCAAACGATTAGCCATTGCTTCACCTTGCTCATCTTTGCCTCCCTAGGTTTCACACGTTTGCCAGCAAGAAGCCCAGCGCCAGCCCCAGGCCCGTGACGATCAACACGCCAATCGCCCGGACCGTCGCCCACAGATAGGCCTGTATCTCGCTGCGATTGTCGGACACGGCGCGCAGCACCGTCCGGGCCAGCGGCAGCGATGCGCCGCCCAGCAACGTCCACACCGGCAATTGCCGGAGTGCCACGCTCAACGCCAATCCGCCATAGCCCACGCCCAACAGCGCCACAATCACCCGCCGATCCAGGTTCACCACAAAGGCGCGGCCCTGGGCGTCCTCATGTACCTGGTAACGCGCACTCTTCAAGTACCCCACGACTGTCACAAAACAGGCCACCGGCAGCGAGGTCCATAGCGGCAGCAGGCTGATCTCCTGGCGCAGCACATAATAGACGCCCACCATGCATAACGGCCCGAAGGTCACGAAGATGACCGGCTCCTTGTAGCCGCGCAACATCAGCGGCGTGAAGAAGAGCGCCACCGCGCCGCCCAACAACGCCAGTATCGCTACGACGTAGCCCACCGTCAGCACGAAATACAGTCCAATTGCCGCTGCCAGCGCCAGACACAACGCCCCTGCCCAGCGCGTCCGTTCGCCCTCGAAGAGTGAATCGGCGAAGAAGGGCCGCCAGCCCGCGAAGATCTTCGTGTGCGCATCACGGGCGTCGGTGTGGAAATGCGTGGCGTAGTAGTAGAAGTAGTCCCCGCCCGCCTGCGCCAGAAGTAGCCCCAGCGTCGCCAATGCCAGCGCCCCTACGTCCACCGGGCCAACGTAGGCCGCTGCCGCTCCTGCCGTCAGCGCCGGAATCACCGACGCGCTGAACAACAACACCTTGATCACCCGAATTGCGCGGGTCCGTTCCTCACTTGCCATCAACCACCTCTTTTGAAAGGAGTCATCATGTTCTGCGGACAAAAATGTAGGACAGGTTGGCAACCTGTCTTACAACTACTATTTTTGAAGGAGTCATCATGTTCCT
>DAOTXC010000194.1:0-12401 GCA_034435555.1 Anaerolineae bacterium | reverse complement strand
GCACACCACCGAGGATGAAAATGTAGGACAGGTTGCCAACCTGTCTTACGACGGCTATTTTATAGGGAGCCGTGAGCGTACCTGCTGCGGACTGCGCACCGCGCGGCTGTTTTCTCCAAGACTTGCAACCCGCTCGACATGCGGGATGTGCAGCGACTGGTGGCGAAGTTCGCCCGGCTGGCGGGGATCACGCGGAAGGTAACGCCACACACGCTACGCCACACCTTCGCCACGCGCTTTCTGCGGCGGGGCAGCGATCTGGCGACGTTGCAGCTGCTCCTGGGCCACGCGAATCTGGCGACAACCACCCGGTATCTGCATCCCGACGCGGCGCGCGTGCAGGAGATGGTCGAGGAGTTGTAAAGAGGGTTACTTCCCGCTCTCCGCCGCCGGGGCGCGGTGGACGTAGACGACGTTGCCCTTGTTGAAGAGCAGTTCCAGGCCGCTCTCCTGCCGCAGGATGAGGTCGTACACGTCCACGCCGATGAGGGTACCCTTGAAGACCTTGCCGGTGACGACGGCGATGTTTACCACCTGGTCAAGGTGCTCGGCGTAGAATTCGGCGCTGCGTTTGCCCAACACCTGGGTCAGTTTCTCTCTACTCATCGGTGTGCCTCCTCTGTTTGATATAACTCACCCTAGCCCTAACGCTTTCAATGCCGCGGCCAGCGGCTCGGAGTAGAAGATCGGATCCACACTCTCCAGCACGTCTGGGGGCACCTCAAGGTACTGCCGCCGGTTGCTCACCGGAATCAACACCCGTTTGGCTCCGTTGTCCATAATCACCTGCACTGGTTCAACCAACGAGCGTACCGGCAGGATGTTCCCTTGAATCGTCATCTCACCCAGCACCACCAACCCCGCCTGCACCGGTTTATCACGTAGCAGCGAATACAGCGCGACAAAAAATGCAACCCCCGCCTGCGATCCGCTCTTGCTCTGCATGAGATCTACGATTTGCACATGGAAGTCATAACTATCCATATCACGCTCGATGCTTAACCGACTCTTGTTGGCCTTGATGTGATCGAATGCCGTCACAATGGATTCTTTCATCGGGCGATCCGGGCTGCCCGTGATGCGGAGCTTGCCCGAGCCGCTCATCCGGCTGATTTCGATCCGATGTAGGGCCACCGCATCTTCCTCGGTGAAAGCCGCGGTATAGACACTTCCCGGCGGCAACGGATCCTGGCTGATCAGGCGGCTGCCGCCCTCTTCCGGCACGCCCACGTAATGCTCCTGCATGGTTTCAGTATCGGTGTACGAGAACGAGGTCTGATAATACTCGAACGAGCCCATCTTCTTGAGCTGCTCTTTGACGCGGCGGCGGCCCTCCAAGGCCAGTTCCAGATATTCACATACTTCTTCCTTGGTCGGATCGCCAGCGGGATGCAAGAGTTTGACCAGCCCAGAAACGGCACGCCGCACAGCACGCGCATCACGGGTGTTGAGGTGACTACCTAAACTGAAGTAACGATCAAAGGCATCGGTGTAGTTGCGCCGCCGCAGTTCTCGCAATGCCTCGGCCAGGTAGTCCACCACAAAGCCGTAATGATCCGTGAAGAATTCGTTGCGCATCTTCGGCATTTCCCAGCCGGGTAGGTAGAAATGCAAACGATCAATGAAGGCCATGTCCTGTAGATCTTCGGGCAGCGGCTGGAACAAGGTACTGCTGCGCGTCAGGACCTCAACCGGCTGGTTGATGTTGCCAGCGAAGACCATCGAGGCCTCGGCCACGATTTCCTCACGGCCCCGGCTGAAACTGCCACTCTCCATGTAGTCCTTGAGGATTTGCACCGCCGTATTGTCGGAGAAACTGATCCCCGCCACTTCATCGAAAGCAACCACATCCCACATGCCGACCAGGCCCACCTTGCGGGTGCTCATGTTGTAGAACAGGTTGGCGACTGTAGTCTTGCCGCCGGAGACCAGGATCGCATACGGCGAGAGATCGCGATACACGTAGGATTTGCCCGTGCCGCGCGATCCCAGTTCAATAAGATTGAAGTTGCGCTGCACCATTGGCACTAAGCGCATAAGCATAAACAGTTTGACCCGCCGACTGAATATCGCTGGTTCAAAGCCAATCGTGCGAATCAAGAAATCCAGCCACTCTTCAGTCGTCAGCCCGGCCCGTGCGGTGCAGTAATCCTCAAAACTGAACGAGGCCAATTGAATGGGCCGCAGATCGGTAATGAAGAAGGGACGCACCTTACCGCCCACCTCCTCTTCCCCACGAAACTCAACCTTGACCTGCGCCCAGACACCGCCTTCCAGCAGGCGCTCATACTGACGCACAAACGTGTCTGTAATGTGAACAAAGCGATGGCCGAAATTGACCAGTTCTGCCCAATACTTGGTCCCGTCAAGCCGCACCAACACCTTATCCACGTAGATCTGTTCTCCGCGCTCTTTGACCCGCGACTGGGCCTTCATCGCCTCATCGGGGCGGATGATGCTTTCCGCCAAGGTGGTGTTGACCAACCGCAAGCCAGCCTCGATGGCTACCGGATCGTCGGTAGCACAATACTTGCCCAACAAATATTCCAGAACGTAGACCGGCACATTGGTGCCGACTTTAATCTGCCGCACCAGGTCTTTGCGCACCACTTTGCCGGCAAACGCCTGCGTGACTTTGCGATCTAGCTCAGGCATAAACTCCTCCCCCTCTTTCAGAATGTAAGCGCAAATGGCACGTTGTCTAACCGTGCCAGAGTGACACCGGTGGTCGCATCTAGCAGATAGAGCGTCACAGTTGCCACATCCGGCTCTTCGGTGATCTGTAAGGTAATGGTATCGGGTGCGATAGCCGTGGCATTGTCCTCCGCCACAGCGAGTTGTACATCTTTGGTCGTTTCATTGAAACCGTAAGACGCCGAGATTGGAACTGAGAGAGGCTGCGCCCCGGACCGCACCTCGACGCCCACCAGCGGAGCCTCCAGGGGTAGCAATTGCGCGGTACTCCCCGCCACGTTCACAGAGACAAAGCGCGTGCTAATCCCGCCGGTAGCGGTACCCAGAGCCACCCGCCACTCGATGTTGGCCCCCGGCGCGGGCGCGCCCCCACCGGTAGCGTGAATGGACAACACTGGAATAAGTACCTCCGGCAGCGAAAGCCCGCCGTGGAAGTATTCCATAACCCCACCGGCCTTCTTGAAACAAGCCAGTCCGCGCGGCGTTACCAAATCGTAGGGGCCACCGACGCCAAAAGCTGTGATGGGGATACGCAACGTGCCCGCCGCATCCGTCCCTCCCTGCCCTACCCAGACCCGCCGTTTGAAGAGCAGCGCCTCGCCCCCCGGCGCCTCGATCAGGTCGCCGGTGGACAAACCATCCCCGAAGAGATAACCGTGATCCGCGGTAATGACCACCGCCTGCACCCCATGGTTGAACAACGTCTTGAGCGCCCGTCGCAGCTGATTGAAGACATCATCCAACATGCGCCGCGCCAGCGCGGGATTGCTCTCACATAAACCATCAATTTCATCGGTGGCGGTGATGAGGATAACAGGCGCTTTATCTAGGGCCTGACCAAGCTGGTGGTCAGCAAGCGGGGCCAGCTGCTCCAGTTTGGCGACGACACTATCCTCGCCCACGACCCTCTGGAAGTAAGTGACGCGCTCCTGGCGCGTGCGCAAGGTGGCATCGGGCAGGCCCAGCGCCACCTTGCCGCCGCTCTCCGTCAGCGTCAGGCCATGCTCGGCACCGGGCAACAAGGCGGCCATCCCCACTTCGGTGATTGTGGGGGGCGTTGCCAGCGCCGCCGTGAGTTCGGTCTGCCAGGTGGTGTCCAGGATCCGTTGTAATTCCTGCGCCATCTCGAAGCGCAGCGCATCAACGAGAATGTAGGCTGTGCGCCCGCGCAACGCCCGCGGCGCGACGTGCTCTTGATAAATGTCGGCCTGAAGCAAGATGCCCGGCAAGGTGAAGTTCGCCGTAGCATAGGCCTGCGTGAAAGCCTGGGCCAGGGCCTCCGCTGCCACAGCATAAGCCTGCCGCGCCCCGGCAACCAATTGATGTAGCGCAGGTTGCTGCCCTGGATCGCAGTCAAAGCGCCGTGCATCGCGCTCCAGATGGCGCTGCGCGGTATCCAGCGCACTCCAGGGCGCATCGCCGTAGGCATATTGCCCCACCAGCGCCTCCGCCGACCAGGATTTCCCCTTGAGCGCGTTCTGTACCCGGGCGCTTTCTAATAGCACCTCGGCCGCCACAGCCACAACTTCCCAGCGCGTTTTGAGCGCGGGATCATGCTGCGCCCAGAAGCCCTGGTCGCCGCGCATACGTGCCGTCGTCAACAGCAGCGCCGTTGGGCGCTGTAACAGGGCCTGCTCGATGGCAGTGAGCAATGCGAGTTCACCCACGCGGAAAGTCTCTGTACGCTCCAGGACATCGAGGGGCAAGGCGAGCGTGGTCAACCCCAGCGCCGATTCGATTTTGTCGGCCCAGGTCACATATGTAGCCGTCAGATCGCGGCGATTGCGCCACGTCTCCGCCAATGTGACGGCGGTTTCACGAGCGGCGGGCTGGGTGGCCAAGGGGAAGGTTTGCAATGCCGCGGGTAGCGCTTCACCGATGGCTTCCAGTAAGTCCGTGGTGAGCAGCTGCCGCGCCAGCCGGGCGCGCAAGTCGGCCAGATCGGTGAGGGGAAAGGCCACGCCCAACAAATCGCCCAACAATCCGGCGAGGTTGTCCTGCGCGGCGCGTGCGACGAGCTCGGCATCAAGGCTCTCATCCGCCACAAAGCGCAGCGCGATTTCGGCAGGATTACCCGTACCGAAAATGGCCTTGAGCACCCCGGCCTGATCCTCCAACGTGCGCTCGGCCTGGGCATCGAGCTCATCCAGCGAGAGTTTACCCGCTTCGACCTGCTCCAATAACGCCTCGAGCCGGGCGGCAGGAAACAGACCTTCGAGAGCGCGGTGAGCTACAAACGACAAGGCGGTATTGCACTCCTGCGGCTGCTGACCGGGCTGCATGACGACACCAGCCTTCTCAAATTCGACGAGGGCCTGCTGCGTTGCAGTCTTTGGCAACGGAATGTAGAGCAGCAGTCGGGGAGCATCAACGGCGCTGCCCCACACCGGCTCCACAGCACGCCGCAACCAGAGGAACCCTCGCTCAGGCGTATAGACATGGACATCCGCGCCGCCGACGTCCCGCGAGCACAGCCGCTCAGCCAGGCCGATATAATGGCGCTCTGAGTCGTACCAGACCACGGCGCCGCGCGCTTTGATCTGGGCGCGAAGCAGATTGAGCAAGGTGTCGGTGACAATGGGCATTTTTCTTCTCCAATACAATTAGGTAGCGGGGGAATTCGATCCCAGACTCTTCACCAAAGTGGTGTAAGTGTGTGTCTGGCGGCCATAGGGATCAGCCGCGAGTTCGACTTCCTCTGGGGTTAACTCACATAGAAAGCCATACGCTTGTTGCACCTCTTGGATCAGCGTATCCGGCGCAAGCAACTGTTCTCGGCGTACCAGGCGCTTGAGATCTGCCCAGTCATATTTTGCCACGGGCAGACTTTCCAGAAAAGCCTGGGGATCGAACAGCGAATGGGTCTCCCAACATTTGAGCACGGCGATGCGCCGCACCTGGGAACGATTATAAGGTTGACGGGCGAACTGGTAGAGGTCGTAGAGATCGCGCACCCGGCAGCGCTGGGTAGCGGCACGAATCTTCTCGCCCAGCATTTCGTGTAAATGCAAGGCTGGCGTTAGCGGAGGCTCAAACTCCAACCACTCGAAGTAACGTTCATGTAACAGCGCCGTTGATTGCACCGGCAGTAATAGCGCAGCGCGGAAACTGACCTGAATCTCGAACCGTCCGTTGGTTAGCCAGGCGTGATGATAGGTGACAATGATCCCACAGGAATCAGCAGTAGCGTAATAATCCGCGTCAGCGATGGTAAAACTCAGCCCTAGATAGGTCTGATCGTGCAGCACTGTAACGAGGTCAAGCGCCAAGTCTGCCGGTGTGTCTGCATCTATAGCCGAGAAATCCAGGTCCAGGCTAAAGCGTCCCGTGCGGCCCAAGTGGAGCTTGCGAATCGCGGTACCCCCTTTGAAGACTATCCGTTGCAACAGTCCCTTTTCGGCCAACAGGTGCAACACATAAGTAAGCACAATTTCGCGTTCGGCGATGTCCAGATCCACCCCTGATTCAGCAGCATACCATTGCACCAGACGCTTTTCAATCATCAGACGACCTCGGTTTCGGCGCGCCAGGCAGAAGCGGGCAGGTTGTCTATGATGCGCCAGGTCGCGTCGTAGTCGCCGCCGGTGCCCCACTGGCTGGGACGGCCCAGATAGCAGGTGCTTTTTCCGATGGCGTCCTGGAGGCGCGCGTGCTGGGCCTCGGTAAGGGACACGTCCAAACGCGAGCAGAGGTAGCCCAGGCGTTGCACCAGGGTTTGTACATTGAAACGGAGCGCGTATTCCGTCACCCGCGCCCAGTCCAAACGCTGCCGACCGCGCCGCAGCATGGCGACAATTTCGGGAATGTCACCGGCGTAGGCTGGGTGATCTAGCGCATCGAGGAGCGTCTTTTCTGGCGCGGCCATCTGCACGGGAGTCCCATAGGCTGCAACTTCGACCGCGCCGAAGAACTTGTGTGGCGGTTGGTAGACCAGGCGGTAGTCCTTGCCACGCACGGTCCGTAACCGCCGCGCTTTGCGCTGTGGGGTGGCAATGTAGACGGTCGCGGCGGCCTGGGTGGAAAGCCCGTGGAAGAACGCCGCTGTCGCATAGGAAAAGTAGTAGGGCTGCACCAGGGTGCTGCCGATGAATAACGGATTGGTATCGGGGAAGGCATGTTCGCCCCGCTCGGCAGGGATTAACTCGTAAGTCCCGGCGGTGAGTGGGGCCAGCCAGCGCCGTTGCGCCAGCCGATGCAAGACCTGCCGGGCGTGATCGTAGGAGCAATCAAGGAGCGCCATCGTCTCCTCAATGGTCACGGTGGGCTGCTTCTCCCATTCCAGATGCAAGATCAGTTTGGATTCCAGCGGCGAAAGCGAGCGCGTCATTGCCTGTGTGCCTTTCACTTTTCTCTTATCACAATCCCATTTTGTGACAGATTGCGTCACAAAGCGTTATCATCCTAAGAAATTATACGTCGGTTCGGGTTTTCAAACAAGTTGAGAATGATTGACAAGGCATTCTCCCACACGAGCTGCGTCGGCACTCCACGACGGCGGTGTAAATTTGATTACGAAGATTCTGATCCATGCTGGGATTTTTGATTTGCGATTTTGCGATTTGCGATTCCTGGATTTGCAGCTCTGAAATCGTCAATCGTAAATCCTCTAGTCCAAAATCACCTTGAAGCCGGCATCAACGAGCTTCTGCAAGTACGCGCGCAGCTCTTCCACCAGCGTCTCTATCTCCTCGGTCGTAGTGAGAGTACGTCCTACGCCCACCACGGTGGAGACGCGCACGCGCTCCATCGGCTCCTCCGGCGTGGTGAGTTCCTGCACCCGCACCAGAACATTGGAACGCAAGCCCGCCACGGCAGCCAGATCGGATACCATTTCCGCCAACGTGGCGCTGCAAGCCCGGCACGTCAGCGCGTCAGCGGGCAAATCGAGGTCGGAACAGGCCCGCTCGGTGAGCGGACGCAGCGTCGCCGCGCGCATCTCCTCCGGCACGTCAACCCAGAAGGGTTGCGCCTTCACATCTTCGATGGCCGCAGCAAAGGCAGCCGTGCGCGCTGCGTGGCGCTCCGTGTACAGCGTGTGATAGGCGGATTCAAGCGCCGCCACCGCCGCCGCAGCCTCGGCAGTGAGCGGATAATAGGTTCCCGCCTCGAGGTGCGCCTGCAAGCGTTGCACATGCTCGGCCAGCGGCCCATCCTGGCTCTCGGCGCGGAGCAACGGCCAGGCATCGTTGACGACCCGACGCATCCGTTGCAGCTGCGCCAGCCCCTTCGGGCCGGTCGCATGGCGCACAGCGGCGACCTGATCCCGCAACTGGCGGAAGCTGGCCCCCTCACCGGCCAGGATGCGCACGCAATCATCGGAAGGGCTGTTGAGAATCGCTTCGAGTGTGTCGTGGTACTCGGTGAGCAACGCGCTCACTGGAATGCGCTGCGCCTGCACCGTCGCCTCCACCGGCAACAACGCCTCCAACTCTGTCTGCGCCAGCTTCTGGAAAGCCTGGGCAATGGCGACCTCTTCGACGTCCACCTCCTGCCCTGTGATCTCCTCGTAGCGGCGCGCCGCTTCCACCAGTGTAGCGAGATCAATGCTCTTGCGCGGGGCAAACCCCGCCGCGCGGAAGGCATTGGTACCCCCGAAGACCGCCCGCACCTGCGGATCGAGGTGGTTGCGATAGCGCCGCCCCTGGTAGGTGACCTCGATGGCCGCGCCTCGCAGCAACGTGGCCAGCACCAGCCACAACATCTCCCGCTCCCAACCGTACCCTAGCCCGCCGAAGTGCGTCTCCAATCCGCGCCCCGTGACCTTCTCCCCATAGGCGTGCTGCTGGTTGAGATAGTCCGCCACCTCCTTGATGATCGGCGCATTGAGGTTGACGACGTACTTGCTCCCCTCCTTGATGACCAGTTCCAGGCCATCGGGCGGCCCGTAGAAGACCTTGCTCAGCCCCGTCAGGTTGGCGGCTTTGAGGAGCTCTTCGGCCTCGTTGCCCTTGAGAGGGCGCGCCCCCAGCTCCAGTTTGGGATAGAGATCGGGCACGGCGAAATCGAACATGCGCTTGAGGATACCGCTGAAGGTCTTGCCGAGGGCCGCGCCATCCTTGGCGATGCCCCGGAAGAAGCCCCGCCCCCCAGACAGTGCGTCGCGCACTTGATCCGCGAGCTGGCCCTGGATACGCTGCGCAATCTGGCGCTCCGCTGCCAGGCTGGCCGCATCCTCCTTGTTGATCTTGTTCTGCGCCCGCAACTGATCGTACTTACCCACCATCTTTTGCGAGCGGTAGAGTTCTTCTACCATCCGGTCAATCTCCGGCGTAAGGCTGAAGGCCCAGAAGACCTCGTTGATGTGCGGTTTGGCGCGGCTGTCCTCGCGCGCCTGCTCACACACTTCGGCGTAGACCTCCGGGCCATCGGCGGCGACCAACTGCACGGGAACTTGCGCCTCGCCCGAGGTGAGGCCCCGCCCGGCCCAGGTCACGCCCACCCGGAAGTTGCGCAGGTTGTGGTAGCGATAGCGCGTGAGCGCTGCATCGCCAGCGAAGATGGCCCGCAGCGTCTCTTCGAGAATGTTGTTGCGATCTGTTGGCGTAGGACTCAGGGCGTTGCGCTGCGTCGTCCAGTTCTTCTCCTGCGCCGTCTGGAGCTTCCAGCCGCTTTCCGTCTCGCGGATGAATTGCGCCTGATGCAGTTGCGCCAGCGCCGCCTGGATTTCGGGCAGCGGGGAGTCCTCACCCAACCGCCGATAGAGCAATGCCGCCAGATTGATCTCGGTGCAGGGCAGATCGCGCACGTATTCCAGCAGCGCGATGGCCTTGACCACCCGCCCCACCCACGGATCGGCGGGCCAGCGTTGCAGCACATCGCTGATGTCCTTGCGCTTCTCGCTGGGCAGGGTCGCCTCCACCAGGTCGTAGATGCGATCCAGCGTCACGAGCGCGCCGATGGGCGCATCGGCCAGTTGGGTGTGATCGCTCACCAACATCTCGTAGGCCTGCTTGATAATCGTGCGGTTGCTGCCGCCGATGTGCCGCGCGGCCCCGGCCTGCTGCCGCATCCCGGAAACGATGTCAATAGAAAGGTCAATGAAGTGCGGCAGGTAGGGGTAGAACTGGATGAAGTCGTCGCGCGCGGTGTCTGAGGGGCAGCTGGTGCGCTCCAGGCGGGTGTGCGTCTTGAGGATGGCCTGCGACCGGTCGAAGAGCTGGGCCAGCGTCGCCTCCGCGCCCGGCTTCTTCGCCAGAACGCGCCGGGTCGCCACCTCGCGGATGTCGGCGGGGGCCATGTCAATGCGGATACGGAAGCGATCCTGTAAGCGCGCTATCTCCACGCGCTTGTCATCAATGGCGGCCACCACCTCGTCGAGCTTCTCCTGCGAGGTGATCACGATCCACACCGGCGCGACGGCCTGCCCGGCCTGCACGCGGTTCTTGCTCTCCTTGCCGAAGTGTTCCACCACGGCGCGGAGATTTTCGATTTTGTCGCCGCTGCGCGCCACGTACTGGCCCACCTCGTCAATGATAAAGACGACGGCGTGCCCCGGCTGGCGGCGTTCCATCAGGGTGAAGGTCCGATCCACCAGCTTGCGGATGGTGACGTCGGTCTCGTTCTGCAGCGAGAGCGCCCAGGAATCGGGGGCCGGATAGGTGGCGGGGTTGATTTCGTGGAGGGTGGCGCTGGCCCGCTGGATGCGCTGCGCGCCCACGCGCACCCGCCGCCAGACGCCGTAAGCCTCGGGCGAGATGTCCGGCAACGTCACGGGAACACTCTCCGCCGCACTGGCCCGCCCGCTATCGTGGAGCGCCGCGCAGGCCA
The DNA here is from genome assembly GCA_034435555.1 of Anaerolineae bacterium. Lineage (GTDB taxonomy): Bacteria > Chloroflexota > Anaerolineae > B4-G1 > SLSP01 > DAOTXC01. The sequence goes on along the minus strand of DAOTXC010000194.1, from coordinate 1,940 downwards.
GGACGAAGTCGCCGAGCCGCCCCTCGGCCTCCAGCTCGATCTCCAGCTCCGCCAGGTCATAGTCCTGGGCGTAATCGAGCTCGCGCAGGAGCACAGTGTACATGATCTCGGCAATCGGCTCGGTGGCCTTGCGCACGGCGCGATCCACCTGCACATCGAACATGATGACGTGGGTGTGGTGCCGGTTGTTGATGTAGGCCAACAGATCGCGGATGCGCGCCACCTGGGGATCGCCGGGCGCTTGCTGTTCCAGCTGCCGGGCGAAGAGCTGCGCAGCAGATTCTCCGAGCACCTCACGGTCGCCGAGGATGTAGCCCAGGTTTTTGGCGAACGAGGACTTGCCGGAGCCGAAGAAGCCGGAAACCCAGACGCCCACATCCTCCGCGCCGATGGCCGGGCCTTCGGCGATGGCGTCGAGCAGCTCGCGGTACTGGCGCTTGATGCGGTCGGTGGCGACGTACTCGGTCAGCTCCGTGTGGACGGTCTGCTCGTCCTGCTGATCGAGTTTGATGACCTCCTCGATCCGTTGGGAAAGATCGCGCGAGAGTAAATCACGGATGGTTTGCATATAAACCCCTTTCTACTGCGAGTTGTGTGTGATCCTTATCCTTCTTGCCACAGAGGGCACGGAGGTTTTCCATTTTTCCTCTGCGTGCTCTGTGACTCAGTGGCTAATCTCCCTCATACCATTCCTCATGCCCGTGCGCGATGGCGTAGCTTTTGTTCTCGCGGCACGCGGCCTTGACGCGCTCCGGCCAGTAGCGCAGCGCGATGTGGCTCCAATCGTACTGCCCCTTCTCCAGGCGCTCCCAGTACTTCTGCGGCTCGCGCTTCCAGATGGGGATGAGCTCCCACAGCGGCGCGAGGCGCAGGATGATGCCGTCGTCAATCCAGTCGGGCGCCGGCTCGTAGCCCTCGCGGACGAGGCGCGCGAGGGTCGCGGCGAACTCGGCGATTTCGTCGCGGGTCTGGGCGAGCTGCGCCAGCTCCCGCTCCAGCCGCTTGCGCTCCCGGCCCTCCGCCGCGTCGCGCAGTGGGGCGAGATCGCCCAGCCGCAGTTCCAGCCCGTTGAGCTTGTAATCGAGGTAATCGCGCATGAGGACGTAGGGCGTGGCCCGCTCGACGCGCTCGTGGAAGAGGACGAAGCCGTAACTCCGTTTGGCCGATTGCAGCGGCCAGTAGACCGGGCGCTTGCGATACCACTTGAGATGCCATTGGGTGAAGAAATCGCGTTCGAGGAATTTGCGCAGGTCGCCATCAGCCCCGGCCAGGATCACATCTTGGGCCGCGGTCTCGCTCAACATGAGCGTCAACGCGCGTGCCACCAACGCCGGCAGGTCGCGGGGATGGCCCTCATCCAGCACGGCGATGCCATCCGGCAAGGCCAGTTCGCGCAGCGCGGCCTCGACTGCGGCGGGGAAGAGGTGGCGGCCCCCGGCCTCGTCCACATAGGCGAAGCGTTCCGCCGGGCCGACGAGGGCGTCGAATTCGGTCTCATCGGGCGCAGGCAGACTTCCCACTGCAAAATCTTCGCGGCGATAGACAGCGTTGCCGATTTTTGATTGCCGATTTTGGATTTTGGAATCAGCCACCGCGCCCACAGTGAAGCGTCCCAGGATGATGCCGACGGCGTAGGAGATCCAGCGGACGGCGAGTTCTTCTTTGGTGATGGGCGGTTCGGGGTCGGTGTCGTCGTTTTCGGCATTGCTTATTGCATATTGCGTATCGTCTTCATCATCGGTGAGGGGCTCACCCGCGAGTTCGGCTTCGATGGCGGCGCGGTCGGCGTCGCTGATGCCGTAGAGGCGGTAGACTTCTTCGTTGATCTGCGCTTCGAGCGCGGCGAGACGCGCCGCGGCGGCGGCGAGATCGTCCAAGCCGGCGTCCCAGCGCGCGGGGGCGATGAAGTCGTAGGTGGTTTCGGTATGAGTGTGTTGATG
>DAOTXC010000193.1:0-21319 GCA_034435555.1 Anaerolineae bacterium | reverse complement strand
TCCAACCAAGAGCAAGACGAGGCTAAGCAAGAGCGCTATTGCAAAACGATACCATGATTTGTTCGTCATCTGGAATCTCCTTTTGAAAATAGACCTATTCCTGAATAAGCCTTGCGTAGGTATTGGACGCAGATTCACGCTGATTTTAAGAGCTATCTGCGTGAATCTGCGAAAATCTGCGTCCTGATCCCGATTGGCTTAGGGAACAACTTTAATGGCTTCTTTTCAGACCCGACAGGTCTCCAGCATCGCCCCCATCACCGATCGGCGTGCCAGTCGTAGATGAGGGCCAAGGGCTGCCCCGTGGCGGAAGTCAGCGTGTACTGCACGCCGCCGGGATACTGCACCACCACCGCCGCCAGCTCCTGCTGGCGCGCCAACACCAGCACAAAGCGCGCCGCCTCCCCCACATCTGCAGGGGGAGCTTCCTCCGGCGCAATCTCGACCGCGGCCTGCCCACGCTGCAAATAGGCCAGCGTCCCAAAATCCCAGTAGATATAAGGCGGCCCAAAGAAGTAGAGCGTCGCCTCCGGGTACGGGCGCGCCTCCATAAAGTGCGCCAGCTGCGTGGCGATCTCGGCGGTGGGATTGCCGTAGATGCGCCGTGGGGTGTAGCTGACGAAGTAGAAGAGCAGATTCAAGACGATCACCGGCAGCAAGAGCGCCGCCAGCGCGAGGCGCTGGGCGCGCCGCGAGCGGGGCAACTGCGCGAGGAGAAACTCCACCCCCCAGGCGATCAACAGCGCCGTCGGCGGGATCAATAACAGGCCGCGCTGGCTACTGGGCGGATTTTCGGTGAGGACCCACGCCGCCCCCAACGTCGCCCACCACCAAAGCAGCGTCGCGCCGCGCGTGGGCCAGCGCCACCGCCAGATTGCCGCGAGCATCCCCACACAGAGCAGCGCCCCGGAGACAAAATCGAGCAACGGCGCTTCGGGGCGATACCAGAAGGTGGGGTCGGGTGTGAAGTGGAAGGCCGTCACCGCCTTGAGGAACTGCTGCCACAACAACTGCGCCGCGCTCGCCCCCGTCAAAACAATCTCCCGCTCCAGCCAGCCGGAAGCGAAGATGCTCACCGCATCGTGACGCGCCAACAAGTCCTGCGGCTGTTTGGCGTACCAGAGCAACAGCGGCAACGTCACCACCAGCCAGCCCGCCGCGAGCAGCCCTAGGCCCCGTCGCTGCCGCGCCCAAAATCGCGGCGCAAGGAGCAAGCGCCCGCCCAGCAACAGCGCCACCAGCACCGTCACCCAGCGCGCCCCGAAATAGGCGTACCAGCCCGCCCCGGCGACCATCCCCGCCAACGGCCTGGTGGGGGCTGGCGGGGATGCGGTCGGGTGGCGCAGCGCGCGCCAGAGCAGCCAGAAGGTCAACGTCGCAATCAGCGGATCGGCGATCTGGTTGGAGGCCAGCCGGCTGAAGTGGATGTGATAGGCGGAGAAGGCCACCACGAGCGCCGCCACCCAGCCCACCCGTGGCCCGCCCCAGGCGCGGCCCAGCAAAAAGGTGGTAAGGACCGTCAACGTCCCCGCCACCACCGAAAGCGCCCGCGCCCCCGCAATCGTCGCCCCCAACAGCCGGATCACCACCCCGTAGGCCAAAAAGGACATCGTGGGGACGGAGTACCAGCTGGTGGTGAAGGGATTGCCCAACGGCGGTTCAACCAGCTCCAACGCGAGCAACGCCTGCGTCCCCTCGTCGCCGCCCATATTGGCGGGAATGCGTCCCAGCCCCACCCCGCGCGCCAACAGCGCCGCCAGCAACAAAGCCGCCAACGCCCACGTCTCCTCGCGGGATAAAGGCCAGCGCCAGCGCAGGCCATCCACGGGCCACAGGGTCGCCACGAAGAGCGCCAGCGCGCCAAGCCAGAGCCACAGGAGCGCCGTGTAATCCGCGCCGGGGGGCAGATTGCGCGCCGCCAATCCCACCAGCGCCGCGAGCGCCAGCGCCGCCAGCCGCATCGCGCCAGCTCTGGAAAGGGAGAGCTCCCGGCGCATAACAGACAGAGCGTCCCGCCCACAGAGCGAGACGCCCAGACCCACCATCCCTAATCCCAACAACAGCCCGCCATCCCAGGGATAGCGCCAACTAGCCAGCAAATAGCTGCCGCCCAACAGCAACACAAATGAAATCAACCGCAAGATAAGCACACGCGCTCCATCTCGAAGTCAGCAGCGTGACAGTGACAGACGCGCGCTAACAGTACTCGCGAATACGATTGGCCGTGCGCCGCGCACTGTGTCGCAAGAGACCGAGCGCCGCGCTCCCCCGAATCACGACGGCCAAGGCCACATCGTCCGTCACGCTCAGCGCGTAAAGCAGATAATCCTTCCCCGAAATACTCTGCTCGAAGGTGATCTGGTCGCTCCCCAAGATCCGCGCCAGCTCCGCCGAGGTCTTGGCGCTCTGAATCACGGCCTGCGCCACCGCTTCCGCATCCTCGCGCTTGAAATTACCCACCCAGGCGATCAGCTCCTCGTCACAGGTGAGCAGCACCGCATCCGCGTCCACATCCTGCGCCAAATCGTCCATCCGCGAGCGCAGCGCCGGCCCATGTTGTGATAATTCTCGTGCGGATTCGCTCCTCGTCCCCCTGGAGCGCGCGGGCGCAGCCACCGCGGGTTTTGGCTCTGGCTCCGGTTCCGGCTCGGCGGTTTGCAACGCCGCCGCCTCTGCCGCATCCAACGGGGCTTGCAACGCCCCAGTAATCAGATCCGGCAGATCGGGGATGAAAAAGGGCTTCGTCAACACCCCTTGAATCGTCAAACCGCCGGGGTCTTGCGCCAGCGTCTCCCCCATCAGCGGAATCAACATCAGCCGCATCCCCGGCTGCGCCTCGCGGAACTGTTGCGCCAGAGCAATTGCGTCCGGTTCCTCCAGGCCCATATCCAGGACCGCCATATCCGGGATTTGCTTCTGGAACAGCGCGATGGCATCCTCGCTGGAAAAGGCGGTGTCAATATCGTAACCTTGCCGTTGCAACTCCTCAGAGAGCAACGTGGCGAACGCTTCGTTGGGATCTACGACTAAAATTTTGGTCATAATTTAACCTCAAGCTGGGATTTTTAAGTGCCACCGTCATTTTACAGGGAGCCATCAGAAAAGGCAAACGAGGGATTGGCTTTCGCTGGCATTATGCTATACTTACCTCTGCCCGCTTAAATAGGTAGGCCGATAAAAAGAGTGAAAGGATAATGTGGTGGAACCGCAAGAGATAACCCAAACGCTTTCCCCTAATGTTGCCGCGCGCATCAAGCACTTAAAGAGTCAGAATCCCCGACAGCGTTCCCAGGCCGCACGGGAATTAGGCGAGTTAGGCGCAAAGGCAGGCGTGGCTGAACTTATCGAAGCCCTTGACGAGGATGTCAACACCTACGTCCGCAGCGCAGCAGCCGAGTCGTTGGGCCGCATCGGCGCTCCAGAGGCGATCTTCTCGCTGATGGATGCCTTACATGATCCCAGCTCGTTCGTGCGCCGCGCCGCCGCCATCTCCCTGGGGCAGATGCGCGCTAAGGAGGCGCAGGTGGCGCTCATCCAGGCGCTCGATGATTCGAACTTTTACGTGCGCCGCGCCGCGATCAACGCGATTGGCAAGCTCGGCATCGCCGATTTGGGGCCGCTGCTGATCCCCTACCTGGAAAACTGCGACCCGCGCATCCAACGCACCACCGTCACGGCGCTGCGTCGTCTACAGACGCGCGAGGCGCTGCCGCGCATGACAGAGATGCTGGAAGCCTGCCAGCGCAATCCCGCCCCCCGCGATCTGCCGCTTGTCAAGGCGCTCGTCATCGCGCTGGGAGAGATGCAGACAGCGACAGCCATCCCCACCCTCATCAAAGTGATGCAGGGCTATGTGGGCGCACGCTCCCTGGCGGCGGCTGCGCTGGGGCAGATCGGCGACCCGGTAGCCGGGCCGGTCTTGACCCACGCCCTGCAGGACAAAAGCCCCAGTCTTCAACTTGCCGCGCTCAAGGGGCTGGGACAGCTGCGCTATCGCCCGGCGGCTCCCGTCATCCGAGGCTTCCTGACCGATCCTGACCCGCGATTGCGGCGCATGGCCGCGCGCACCCTGGGCCAATTGCAAGACCGTGAAGCCACGCCCTGGCTGCTGCAAGTCGCCAAAGAAGATCCCAGTCCGCTCGTCCGTCCGGCGGCGATTGCCGCCCTGGGAGAGCTGGGGCGCAATCCAGACATCATCCCCGATTTGATCGCCCTGGTGGATGACACGAACGCCTATCTGCGCGCGGCGCTGCCCACCGCGCTCAAGGCTGTGGATGGGACTTCGCCGGAAGTACAACAGGCGCTCAAACGGCTGAGGCAAGACCCGGTCGAGCACGTCGCGGCTGCGGCGCAACGCGCGTGCAACCTGGAGAATCATCCTATCGCTCCCCCAGAGATGGAAGAGCCAGAAGCATCAGGCTCATGGCTGCGACGCCTGCTCAGGCGCGGCTAGCCACGCGCCGCCCTAGGGGGTGGGCGTCACCGTTGTCAGGAGCGTCTCACCTTGCCAGAGCTGGAGCGTCCAATCCACGCCGCCGCCGGGATAATGCGCCTCAAACGGGAAACCCGGCCCGACGCTGAGCTCCCAGGTCTCCGCGACGGTCCCCTCAGGCCGCAAAAGCACCAGGCGGCCCGTGTTCACCAGCGGCGCGTAGGCCCCCAGCGCCAGCCCCTCGGATGTCTGCCGAAAGGCCACCGCCCACTCCGCCGAGGCCCAGCTAAGCATGCCGATCCCATGCACGGGATACCACCGCTCCTGCCAGCTGAGCACGCCGCCGGCGGGTAGCGCAGCGTAGTCCCAGAAGGTGCGGGTGTAACCACCCCACAGCTCGAAGTAACGGCTCTCGCCATCGGTGTAGAGCCAGGAGGGCAGATCGCCCAGGCAGAAGAGCTTGACGCCCTGTGCCACCCCCGGCGGGTAGATGCGCACGAGACCCTGATCCGCCGCCGTGTCGTAGGCCCCCACCGCGCCCGTCGCCTCCTGCGCGAAAAGGCCCAGATAGGAGCGCCATTCGGCATAACGGCTGAAATCGCGCCCGTTGTGGATAGGCCAATCCATCCACGCGCCGGGCGCGGGTAGCGAGCCATCCCCGGTCGAGTGGACCATCGCCTGCGTGGTCGGCATCCAGAAGCGCAGCGCCGACGAGGGGGCGTTGCCATCCCCCACCGTCAGCATGGCATTGATCCAAAACTGGAAGGATTGCGCGCTCTCGGTGGGGTTCGTAATCCGGGGCGTGATGTAGAGCTCGCTGCGCCCGGCGTAGAGCTGGAGCGTGACCTCGATCACCATGCCGGTTCTGCTCTCAATATCCCAGACGCGCACGCCGCGCCAGCCTTCGCCAGAAAGGCGCTCGTACTGCCAGGGCCGCCACTCGTTGAGGCCGTGTTCATCCACCGGGAAGGCCCACTCCAGCCCGCCCGTCGCCAGCCACCACCCGCGATAGCCCCACCCCGTCGGCTTGATGACGGGATTTTCGTAAGTGAGCCGCCGCCCCGTCACCAGATCATCCCAGCGCAAGATGCGTCCCCCCAGCTCCGGCAGCACGATGACCCGCGTGTAAGCATTCTCCAGGACGATGGCATGGTAGGCGCGCGGCGCTGGCGGCCCCACTGCCCCGCTGTCGAGGCGAGGATAGGGGTAGATGGGATCGTCGGGTGCGGTGGGCACGAGGGCCTGCTCCCACCCGTAGGTGTTGAGCACCACCTCCGTCTCCCACAAAGAGAGCGCCCAATCAACAGGCACCGTGGGAAGATAGGCCTGTGGGGTGAGCGTGGCGGTCGGTGTGAGGAGCAGCGCGGGGGCCGCAGTAGCGATGGTGGGAAGCGGTTCAGTGGTGGGCGCAGGTGTGGATGTGGGGGCCTGTGTGGGTGTAGCGGTGGGCGTCGCCGTGGGGATGGGCAACGCTGTGGATGTGGGGGTAAGAATCGCAATAGGGGTCGCCTCGGCGGTTAGCGTGTGTGGCGCGGAACGCCCCACGCGCGGCGCACATCCCGTCAGCGCCAGGCCAAAGAGCAACACAAAGCCAACACAGACGCGCCAACGTGCCATCTCCACAACCTCCCTAGAGAACAACGTGACCGCCTTCCGACGGTCACGTTGCTAAAAGCATCACTTTGCTGAGCGGGCTAGGGAAGCAGATTGAGCGCCCAATCGCCCACCAGCCAATAGCGAAAATCGCGCCCCTCATTGCACTGGAACCCCCCGACAATCCCATAGACAATGGCGATAACCGGCATCAACAACAGCAGGAAGGTCGCAATGAGGGCGAAGGGGATCAGGAAGATGCCGATGATGACCGCGCTGAGCGCGCCGACCACGGCCCACATCAACCCGATCAAGACGCCACCGCCGGCCCAGAAGATCAACTGGAAGATGAGCGCTTGCAAGGATTGGTACGCTACGTAACGGGAACGGTCGCGGTAAAGCATATAAATGATCAGCGCCGCTACCACCCCCAGGAAGCCCGTCACCAGATTGAGCAGCACGCTCAAATGGGCCAACATCGCCCAGAGGCGCTCGTCAGCGGGCGTCAAGGGTTGCGGCGGGACAGATTGAACCTGCGTCGCCGCTTCACTTGCCGGGCCGGGCGCAACCGGCTCAACGGGCGTCGGTTCGGGTGTCACTTCAAAGATTTCATTTTCTGCGTTCATGATTCGCTCCTTTATTTCGTACTAATCTTTAATACGCAGAGGTAGACGTAAGGTTGCAAGTGACTTACCCGATTAGCGGACTACTCGCCGAATTTCTCCACTTGATACGTACTGATGTCCACATCACCGCGCTGCCAGGCATGGGGTGGCAATTGCGCTTTACGACACAAATGCCCCAAAAAATCGCGTGGATCGGGCAGTTGTTCCCACACCTGCGGCAAGAAGGTGGCGCGATGCCAGCCCTGCTCCAGAACGACGCCATCCACGCCGGGGCGCAATTTCTGCAACAGATCATTGGCGTCGGTGTAGTCCAACGGCTCATGCGGGGTCAGCACTGAGATTTCGATGTGCAGCTGCTCGAACTCGGCAGGCGTCAGTGGCAAGAAGCGCGGATCCTCAAAGGCAGCGGCGACCGCGTTTTCGCGCACGTCCAGAGCCAGGGGACGACGCGGCGTCAGGGAGCCGATACAGCCCCGCAACTCCCCCGCCAGCGTCAAGGTGACAAAGCTCGCGCCGGGCGCGCGCAGCCGAGGGGTCAGCCCCTCATCCGGCAACATCGGCTGCGGCGCGCGCTGCAAACGGCGCGCAATCGCCTCACGCGCACAGCGCAACAGATAAGCGCGCTCCTCCAGCAGTAACGCTTCAACCATCCGCGCCCTCCACATAGGCAATCGCCGCATAGCCGACCACCTGCCGCCGGTCGCCGGCGGTGTCCCCAGAGGTGCGATAGTCCAGCAGCTGCGGCTGCCAGCCCCACCGCTCGGCCAGCGTCATCAGCGCGATGATGGGGCATTGCCCGCAGGCTTCCCCCTCCGAGACCTGGAGCTTATCCCCCTCCAATACCGCCGTCAAGAAACCCTGATCCAGCCGGCGCGCCATCTCATCCGCGTAGTAATGGCTCAGATCGGAGCTGACGATTACCAGATCGTGAGGAGTGAGCTGGGTCGCCAGCGCGCGGCCTACCTGCTGCGGGTGAACTTCGCCAAAGAGCAGGGGAACTATCGGCGCGTCCAGACCGATATACTGCAAGAAAGGCAGCTGCACCTCGAGGCAGTGCTCGCCCTCGTGCGCCTGCACCATCGGGATGAAGAAATCCTCCGCATTTGCCAACGCTGCGATGCACTCGCGATCGACCCGCACCATGCCCAGCGGCGTCTGGAAAGCATCATAATCCCCCAAGGCCACACCGGGGAACCAGATACGATGCGCCGGCCCCAAAAGATAGACGCGCTCGATCTGTTCGAGCTGTGTGGAGAGAAGCCGATAGCCAAAGGCTGCCACCGGCCCGGAATAAACGTAGCCCGCGTGCGGCAAGATCAAGGCGCGCACCCCGCTCAACGCGGGCGGATCCGCCGCTTCCAATTGTGTAGCCAGCAACGACTTGAGTTTACTCGGCGTGGCAGGATAAAAGGTCCCGGCCACAGCCGGGGGGCGAATTAAAGGATTCATCGAATTAACCTCCTCTCTTTAAGTCCAGCAGCCGGGAATCTGCGTCCCACATTGGGGGCAGAGGCCCGGTTCAGCCCAGGATACCCGCGTCCGATAGCCGTGTCGCTCGATCAGACGAGTCTCACACGCCGGGCAGTAGGTATTGCTGCGCGTGTCGTCCAGAATGTTGCCCACGTAGACGAACTGCAGGCCGGCCTCCTTGCCGATTTTGTAAGCGCGCAACAGCGTCGAGGGGGGCGTGGGCGGGCGATTGCGCATCAGATGGTTGGGATAGAAGGCCGTGACATGCCAGGGCAACGCCGGGTCAACCTCCGCCAACCAGGTAGCCATCGCGCGCAATTCATCATCGGAGTCATTAAGATCGGGGATCACCAGCGTGGTGACTTCGACCACCACATCGGTCTCTTGCGCCAGCCAGCGGATGTTCCGCTTGATGGGCGCCAAACGCGCCCCGGCATATTCCTCATACATGGATTCGCTAAATCCCTTGAGATCAATGTTGATGCCGTCCAGGTAGGGCGCGAGCAGTTCCAACACTTCCTGTGTCATAAAGCCATTGGAGACGTACACGTTCTTGAGACCTTGCGCGTGCGCGAGCCGCGCCGTATCATAGGTGTACTCGAAAAAGACCGTCGGCTCGTTGTAGGTGTAGGCTATCACCGCACAACGCTCCCGCTGCGCCGTCGCCACGATCTCCTCCGGGGGCAGCGGATGGCCCAGATAGCTGTCCAGATCCAACGAGCCAGGCTGCGAAATCTGCCAGTTCTGACACCAGCGACAGCGAAAGTTACAGCCGAAGGTCCCCACAGAGAAGGCGCGCGCGCCCGGCAACAGGTGAAAGAGCGGCTTCTTTTCGATAGGGTCCACTTGCGCGGAGATGGCCTGCCCATAGACCGCGAGGTAGAGCCGGCCCTCACGGTTGAGCCGCACCCCGCATTTGCCCCACGCATCCGGCGACAGCGTGCAGAAATGCTCGCAAACGCGACATTGCACCGCATCATCCCGCAAAGAACGTGTTAACAGCGCCTCTTTCAACATCGCGCCCCCTTCAAAAAATCGCAATCAACACAAGCGCCAACAGGATCACCCCGACCGCAATCAATGTCACCTGAATCATCTTGCGCTCTTGCTCCTGGCGGATGAGCTGCTGCTGCCGCAACGCCTCCCGGCGGGCGCGCTCCTCGGCTACCATCTGCGCCAAGCGCGCATTGGACGCCGCGGTCTCCTCCTGCTTGAGTAACTGGATCTCCTCCAGCTGCGCGTCCAACCGATCGCGCGTTTCGATGCTGTGCCCCCGGATTACCAGGTCCACGATATCCAACGGCGCGCCGCACTGCGCGCAGTACTCATCCCCGATCCAATTGAGGGCGCTGCATTGATGGCAGCGCCGCGCCAGACTTTGCCCGCACTGCCGGCAGAACTGCGCCTCCTGCTCGTGATAGGTTCCGCAATAGGGACAAATGTGCCCGCGCAACACGAACTGCCCACCGCACGACTCACAGCTGACCGTTTTCCCGGCTACGGTCTGTCGCGCCAGATCAATCGAGCGCCCGCAGTTGGGACAGGCGATTTGTTCAAGCATCTGCGCACTCATAGGCCCTCACGCTTCAGTATCGGTCTCCGCCTCACCCTCCGCGACGCGCTTGAGGCTGAAGGCGATGCGATGCTCTTCCGGCTGAATGGACATGATGCGCGCCAGCCGCCGGTCGCCCACCTGCACCACCTCCTCGACCTCGCCCACGAGCGTCTCGCTCAGCTCCGAAATGTGAATCAACCCCTCGATCTCCGGCTGCTCCAAAATCAAGGCAAAAGCGCCAAACGCCGTCAAGTTGACCACTTCGACCTCGACTGTCTGGCCCGCTGTATAGCGCTCCATTACCACATCCCAGGGATCGGGCTGCAGGCGCTTGAGACTGAGACTCAGCCGCTCCTGTGCGACATCCACCTCCAGCACGTAGACCTCCACGCGCTGCCCGGCAGCCAGGACCTCCGCCGGATTGTCAATGCGCCGCCAGGCCATCTCCGAGATGTGCAACAGCCCATCCACCCCGTTGACATTCACGAACGCGCCGAAGGGGACCAGATTGCTCACCACGCCGGTATAGATCTCCCCCGGCTGGAGCTTCTCCAGCACCGCCTGCTTGCGCGAGCGGCTGCTCTGCGTCGCCCGCTCCGAGAAGATCAGGCGGTTCTCCTGCGGCGTGACCTCGATGACCTTGACACGCAGCGTCTCGCCCACGAGCTTGCTCCAGCGGTGATCTCCGGCCTGCGATTGCTGCCGGAGGCGATGTTGGGACGCCAGCTGCGAACCGGGTACAAACCCCCGCAGGCTGCCATACTCAACAATCACGCCGCCCCGGTTGCTATCCACCACCGGCAGCGTCACCACCTCCCCAGTCTCGGATAGCCTCTGCGCCGCGGTCCACTCCTTGAGCTCCTCCGCGCGCGACAGCGACACCAGGATCATGTTGTCCTGCTCCTCGGCATCCACCACGTAGACCATCACCCGTTGGCCTGGCCGGAATGCCTGGAGCTCCTCAGGCGTCATCTGCTCTACCTCATGGGGATGAACAAATGCATCGCACTTTGCGCCGATGTCTACCAGAATACTTTTGGGGGAGACCGAGGCAACCACCCCTTCGAGCACCTGACCACGCTGACAGCGTCGCGTATCATCGTACATCTCCAATAACGCGCCCATCTCGTCGAAAGCCGCATCATCTGGCAGGGAAGGCGAGACTCCTTTCATGATTACTCTCCTAGAAAATGGTATACTCATATTATAGGGCCTTTAATGCAGGGAGGCAATTCGACTTTTAGTCTTGGATTGGTTAGAACAACTTGAACTGCCACGCACGCCAACAGTTGCCCTGTGATTCACCGGGACTATACTTATCTGACGGACGACGTGTACACGTGTAATGCACACAGATTGTAGATTTGTTGATTTGCTGATTTTCACAAGGAGACACCGGTGCTGGCGCACACCATCCAGCACAAAAATGTAGGACAGGTTGGCAACCTGTCTTACGCTCAGGCTATTTTCACAAGGAGGTGCCCCATGCTAACCAGGATACAGCCCCGGCTGATCATCATAGTGTTAAGTCTGCTGATTTTCGGTTGCGCCGGGATCACAACAACTGAGGCCGAACCGCAAGCAGCCCCTACCCCTACGCCGCGCCCCAGCGCCACGGCGACCGCGCCCCCAACCCCGTCGCCCTGCCCGCCGCGCCGGGAAGTCGCCCTGCCGCCACGCCCCGCCGCCTGCGTCGAGTTCGCCCCCACCCTGCGGGATTACCTCTCCGCCGGCGGCGATCCCAACGCGCTGCTCGCCATCCTGGAAGCGTGGGAGGTCTACTATCCCCAGGCGCAGCGAGAGTTCCTGCTTCAGGCCGATCTGCTGGGCAACGGCGCTGCGGAGATCATCGTCGCGCTCACCGACCCCACCTCCGAGACCTTTCCGCCCGCGACCGAGATCATCATCTACAGCTGCGATGCGGGGGCCTACACCCTCCTGCACCGCCTCACCCCGCCGGAATGGACCGGCTACTATCCCATCGCCGCCGCCGATCTCAATGGCAATGGCGTGGCCGACCTCGCCTTTGCCGAATCCACCTGCGGCGCGCACACCTGCTGGGACCAGCTGCGCGTCTGGGATTTCACCAGCACGCCGCCGCGCGAGCTCGTGGATGGCCTGTTGACCCTGCCTTACGCCAGCTATCAGCTGCGAGGGGATGCGATTCTCGCCACCAGCGGCGGAATCGGCTCCGTCGGCGCAGGGCCGCAACGCCCCTATACCGAGACCTGGCAATGGGATGGCAGCGTCATCACCCGCACCGCCACCGAGATCGGGCCGCCCATCTTCCGCTACCACGCGCTGGTGGATGGGGATGCAGCTATGCAGCGTGGCGACTATCCCGTCGCCTACCGGGCCTACAATCGCATCCTCTCCGATGAGAGTCTCGATCCGTGGGCCGGTTTCCACACCGCCAACGAGGAGCGCGCCTGGCTCAACGCCCTGGCCCGCTGGCGGCTCCTGCTGCTGGCGATGGAAACCGGCAATTATCCCGATGCCGAGAGCCAGTACGCCCGGCTCCAGGAGGATTTCAGCCCACAGTTCCCCGAATACGCCGTGGTGCAGCTGGCCGAGCGCTTCTGGCAGCGTTATCAGGCAGAGGGCAACCTCGCCTACGCCTGCCAGGAGATTATCGCTGCGCCCGAAACCGAGCCAGTGCTGGAATTTCTCAACAGCTTCGGCTATGCCAACCCCATCTATGAGGAGCGAGACCTGTGCCCCTTCCTGATCCCGTGACCGCCGTCCCCTACGACACCTTCGAGCGCCAGCTGCGCGAGCTGCCCGCCTTCCGCGCCCTGCTGCGCGCCGTCGAAGCGCGCTTCTACGCCGACCTGCCCCTGCCCCGCCCGCTCCTCGATCTGGGTTGCGGCGATGGGCACTTCGCCGCCGTCGCCTTCGCCCAACCGCTCGATGTTGGCGTGGATCCGTGGTGGGGGCCGTTGCAGGCCGCCCGCGACCAGGGGGCGCATCAGCAGCTTGCCTGTGCGGAAGGGGCGCGGCTGCCCTTCCCCAGCGACCACTTCGCCACGGTGATCAGCAATTCCGTCCTCGAACACATCCCCCAGGTCGCGCCCGTACTCGCCGAGGTGGCCCGCGTGCTCCAACCCGGCGGTTACTTTCACTTCTGCGTCCCCGGCCCCAACTTCCGCCGCTTCCTCTCCGTGGCCCGCGCGCTGGAGCGCCTGCGCCTGCCCGGCCTGGCCGAGCACTACCGCCGCCTCTTCGACCGCATCTCGCGCCATCACTACTACGATGACATCCCCGGCTGGCAGGCGCGTCTGGCTCAGGTCGGCCTCCAACACGAACGCAGCTGGCAATACTTCTCGCCGGGCGCGCTCGCCGCGCTGGAGTGGGGCCATCCGCTAGGATTGCCCACCATCATCGCTAAAACCATCACCGGGCGGTGGCTACTGGCCCCCACGCACTGGAACCTCTGGCTGACCGCACGGCTGCTGCGTCGCTACTACGAGGAACCCCTGCCTGAAGCCGGCGCGTATATTTTCTTCGTCGCCCGGAAACCTGTCACATGACAGATTTCCCTTTTGCACATCCTGGGGTAAAATCTGCCCTGTGATGAAGCAGCGTCGCCGCCTTTTGCGCCTACTCTTGGGAGTGATAGGCGTCGCCAACCTGATCCGCGCTGGACTCGCGCTTTACGTCCGCCCGACGCTGGCAGATTGGCCGCTGGCGCTCCCCCTCACGCTGCTGGCTGGCCTTTATGCGGCGTGGGGGCTGACCTTAACACTGGCCGCCTGGGCCGCACGCACCCCACGGGGCCGCCGCTGGGCGCTCCCGCTGGCGGTTGGCTATCAGGCCACGATGTGGGCGCTGCAACTGTGGGGTAGCCGCACCGCTTATGCGCGCAGCCTGTGGCCGCGCAATGCGCTCTTCAGCGCCCTCTTTTTGGGCGCGGTCGCCTATCTCGCCCACGCTTCTCAAGCAACAACGGCAAAATCTGCCGCTAATCATTCAGAATCACAAACGGAGGTTGATTCATGACATACGAACTGCAACGCTGGACATTGGAAGGCTTGCTCCCGCAACCTGGCACACCGGAGTGCCAGGCCTACATGGAGAACATCGAAAAACGACTAGAAGAGTTTGAAACGCAACGCGAGACCCTCTCTCCTGAGATGAGCACCGACGCCTTCGCCGCGCTGCTCCAAGATTACGAGGCGCTCTACGCCGATTTAGTGCGGCTGAGGGCCTATTCTTACCTCTGGTTCTCCGAGGATACCGCGAATCAGGAGGCGCTGAGCTTTCAAAACACTGTCAATCAGTTCATGGCCGATGCGCAGAACCGCTCACTCTTCTTCACCCTCTGGTGGCGACAGTTGGACGACGCGCCCGCCGAGCGGCTGCTCACGGTCAGCGGCGATATGCGCTACTACCTGGAGAGCATGCGCCAATTCAAGCCCTACACCCTCTCCGAGGCCGAGGAGCGCATCATCAACCTCAAGGATGTCAACGGCATCGAGGCGATCCTCACCCTCTACGACATGCTCACCACCGGCTTCAGCTACACCCTCACCGTGGATGGCGAGGAGAAGACGCTCACCCGTGGCGAGCTCCAGTCCTATGCCTACAGCCCCGACCCCGAATTGCGCAAGAATTCCTACCACGCGCTCTATGCTCCTTACCAGGATTTGAAGGATGTGCTGGCCCAGATGTACGCGCTCCGCCTCCGCGATTGGCACAGCGAAAATCTCAAACTGCGCGGCTTCAGCAGCCCCATCAGCGTGCGCAACCTGGCGAACGACATCCCCGACGCGGTCGTTGAGACCTTGCTCGAGGTGATCCGCAAGAACGTCGGCCTCTTCCAACGCTACTTCCACTTCAAGGCGCAGGCGCTGGGGATGGAGCAGCTGCGTCGCTACGACATCTACGCGCCCGTCACCGCCGCAGACAAGACCTACACCTTCGACGAGGCCATGCAGCTCATTGACACCAGCTACCGCGCCTTCTCCCCCACCCTCGCCGACATGGCCCTGCGCATCGTCAACGACAAGCACCTCGACGCCGAAGCGCGCCCCCGCAAAATGGACGGGGCCTACTGCTACAGCGTGCTCCCTGGAATGACGCCCTGGGTACTCTCCAACTACGCCGGCAAGATCAACGATGTCTCCACCCTGGCCCACGAGCTCGGCCACGCCGTTCATGGGCTGATGGCGGGGGACCACTCGCCCACCACCTTCCACTCCTCCCTGCCGCTCAGCGAGACGGCCTCCGTCTTCGGCGAGATGCTCCTCAACGACAAGCTGCTCGCCGAGGAGACCGACCCTGAGGTGCGGCGCACCGTGCTCAACAGCTTCCTGGGCGACAACTACGCTACCATCATCCGCCAGGCCTTCTTCGTCCTCTTCGAGAAAGAGGCGCACCGCATGGTGCAAGAGGGCGC
This sequence comes from Anaerolineae bacterium, assembly GCA_034435555.1. Taxonomy (GTDB): domain Bacteria; phylum Chloroflexota; class Anaerolineae; order B4-G1; family SLSP01; genus DAOTXC01. Next base: position 6,245 of record DAOTXC010000193.1, on the reverse strand, counting down.
GACCCCGGCCCAGCTGCAAGAGGTCTATCTGGCGAACCTGCGCGAGCAGTTCGGGGACGCCGTCGCGGTGGATGATCTCTTCGCCCTCGAATGGCTGCTCATCCCCCACATCTACGACCGCCCCTTCTACTGCTACGCCTACGCCTTCGGCAACCTGCTCGTGCTGGCGCTCTATCGCAAGTACAAGGAGATCGGGCGCGAGGCTTTCGAGCCGCAATACCTGCGCATTCTCGCCCACGGCGGCGCGACCAGCCCCGATACTATCATCAAAGAGGCCGGCTTCGACATGAGCCAACCCGAATTCTGGCAGGGCGGCTTCGATCTGCTGGCCGAGATGCTCGACGAGCTCGAAAAATTGGCCTGACTCGCAAATTCCAGGTATTGGACGCTGCTTCACGCAGATTTCCGCTGATTTTAAGAATATCTGCGTGAAGCAGCGGAAATCTGCGTCCTAGTTAATTCGCTATTCTCAGTAAGGAGAGGACCCATGCATCCTGAAGAAGAAAAAATCGCGCAAGCCAAACAACGCTGGCAAGATACCACCTACCAGAAGGTCGTCGGGCGCTTCCCGGAGCGGCGCGTGCAGTTCGAGGCCACCTCCGGCATCCCCATCCCTCCCATCACCACCCCCGCCGATGTGAATCTCGACTACCTCGCCGACCTGGGCTTCCCCGGCGAATACCCCTTCACGCGCGGCGTGCAGCCCACCATGTACCGGGGGCGCTTCTGGACGATGCGCCAGTACGCCGGCTACGCCTCCGCCGAGGAATCGAACGCCCGCTACCGCTACCTGCTCGAGCAGGGGCAGACCGGCCTCTCCGTCGCCTTCGACCTGCCCACCCAGCTGGGCTACGATGCGGATGACGAGATGGCCCTCGGCGAGGTCGGCAAGGTCGGCGTCTCCATCAGCTGCCTCGACGACATGCGCACGCTCTTCCGCGAGATTCCACTCGATAAGGTCAGCACCTCGATGACGATCAACGCGCCGGCAGCGATCCTCTGGGCGATGTACATCGCCGTGGGGCAAGAGCAGGGCGTGGAACCCGCCCAGCTGCGCGGCACCACCCAGAACGACATCCTCAAGGAGTACGTCGCGCGCGGGACCTACATCTTCCCGCCCCGCCCCTCCATGCGCCTGATCACCGACACCTTCAGCTACGGGGCTGCGCACGTCCCCAAGTGGAACCCCATCAGCATCAGCGGCTATCACATCCGCGAGGCGGGCAGCACCGCCGCCCAGGAGATCGCCTTCACGCTGGCCGACGGGATCGCCTACGTGCAGGCCGCGCTCGATGCGGGCCTGGATGTGGACGAATTCGCCCCGCGCCTCTCCTTCTTCTTCAACGCTCACAACAACCTCCTCGAGGAGGTCGCCAAGTTCCGCGCCGCGCGGCGGATGTGGGCGCGCATCATGAAGGAACGCTTCGGCGCGCAGGACCCCAAATCGTGGCTGCTGCGCTTCCACACCCAGACCGCCGGTTCGACCCTCACCGCGCAACAGCCGATGAACAATATCGTGCGCGTGACCTTGCAGGCATTGGCCGCCGTCCTGGGCGGAACCCAATCGCTGCACACCAACTCGATGGACGAGGCCCTCTGGCTCCCCACCGAGCAGAGCGTCCGTGTGGCGCTGCGCACCCAACAGCTCATCGCTCACGAGTCGGGCGTCGCTGACGCGGTGGATCCGCTGGGTGGCGCCTACCTCATTGAGCAGCTCACCAACGAGCTGGAGGCGCGCGCCAACGCCTACATCGAGACCATTGACGAAATGGGCGGGGCCACCGCCGCGGTCGAGCAGGGCTACATGCAGGCCGAGATCGCCGACGCGGCCTATCGGGCACAACAGGCCATCGAAAGGGGCGAGCAGGTCATCGTGGGCGTCAACAAATTCCAGGAAGAAGAGGAAAAGGTCGCCCTGGAACAGCTCAAAGTTGATCCCGCCATCGAGGCGCAACAGCGCGAGCACCTGGCACAGATTCGCGCCGAACGCGATGCCGCCCGCGCCGCCACCGCCCTGACCGCCATCGAGCGCGCCGCCAAAGAAGCGACGGCCCCCATGATGCCGCTCTTCGTCGAAGCCGTCAAAGCCGACTGCACCCTGGGCGAAATCTGCGGTGTCCTCCGGCAAATCTGGGGCGAATATCAACCCAAAGTTATCCTGTAGCCACCGTTGCCATGAACCGTCAAACGTCTTGCTGATGTTTGACGGTTCATGGTTGACAGCCCCTCACTCCGTTGTTATAATGAGATTAATCAATCAATTGATTAATCAGTGAGGTGAGTCATGGCCGAAAAGACCGTCAGCGCCACAGAGGCGCGCATTCACTTTGGGGAACTCATCCGCCAGGTCAAAGAGGAACAAAGACCGTATATAGTCGAGCGGAATGGGGAACCCTACGTGGTCGTGCTCTCTGTGGAAGAATATGAGCAATTAAGAATGGGGAAGCAACGCGAACATTGGCGCGAGAACCTGGATCGCGCCCTGGAATTAGGGGCAAAAATTCATGCGCATCGCGGGAATGCCCCCCTACCGGACCCGGCAGAGATTATTCGCGAAATGCGTGAAGAACGCACACGCCAGTTACTGGAAACCATCGGCGCGCCGATAGAAAAAAGCGACCAGCAAGAATGAGCTCGGCCTATCTGCCTCCCGTATGTTTGGACGCCAGCTTTCTGGTGCAAATGGTGCTGCATGGCGAATTCGTGGACTGCGCCGCCGCTCTCTGGCGTGAATGGCACGTCACAAACAGGGAACTTATTGCCCCCAGCCTGATATACTACGAAATCAACAACGCTGTGTATAGATATGTTAAACAAGGATCGTTATCATTGGCAGATGGACAGCTGGTACTGGAGAATGTTTTTTCATTTTCGATTACAGTGTACCAAGATTTCGAACTGCCGCGCAATGCTCTCAAGATCGCAGAACGCTTCAAACTCCCAGCTGCCTACGACGCGCACTATCTGGCACTGGCGCAGCGCTTCCAGGCGGATTTTTGGACCGCCGACCGGCGACTGTTCAACACAGTACAGGAATTTCTCCCCTGGGTACATTGGCTAGGGAACACAACACGATAAACGTGTGAACGTATACACAATTTCACATTCGCTGACTCGCTGAGTCACATATTTTCAAGGAGTTAAACTGTGACCGATCCACTTACCACCTATCGCAACGAGAAAAAGTACGGCTTCTGCCCCGGCTGTAGCCACGGGCTGGTGCTCAATGCGCTGGATAAGGCCCTCGTGCGCCTCCAGTGGGACCCTGCCGAGGTCGTCATCGTCACCGACATCGGCTGCGTGGGTCTCTCCGACCAATACTTCATCACCAGCGCCTTCCACGGCCTGCACGGACGCAGCCTCACCTACGCCACCGGCATCAAGCTGGCCCACCCCGACCTGCACGTCATCGCCATGATTGGCGACGGCGGCTGCGGCATCGGCGGCACGCACCTCATCAACGCGGCGCGGCGCAACATCGGCATCACCACGCTCGTCTTCAACAACCTCAACTTCGGCATGACGGGCGGCGAGCACAGCGTCACCACCCCACCCGACCAGATCACCACGACCACACCCTGGGGCAATCTGGAGCGCCCACTCGACATCGCCCAAACCGTCGCAACCAACGGCGCGAGCTACGTCTGGCGCGGCACCGCCTTCGACAAGGCGCTGGACGAGCGTATCGAGGCCGCGCTGACCCACCCCGGCTTCGCGCTGCTCGACATCTGGGAGCTCTGCGTCGCCTACTTCGCGGCCACCAACAAGATCAATCCCAAGGCGCTCGTCACGACCATGGAGACGCTCGGCCTGGAGCAAGGGCTGCTGCGCCAGGAGCGTCGCCCGGAATACGCCGAGGCCCTCCAGGCCCTGTGGGAACCACTGCGCGGCCAACCGGCTGCTCCGCCCCGTCCCATCCCCACCCGCCACGCCACCGACCTCGACCGCCGCTACGCCATCGTCATCGCCGGCTCCGCCGGGGGACGGGTGCGCACGGCGGGCAAGATCGTCGGGTTGGCAGCGACGCTGTGCGGCCTGTGGGTCACGCAGCGGGATGACTATCCCGTCACCGTGCGCTCCGGACACAGCATCAGCGAGCTCGTCCTGGCCCCGGAGGAGATCCGCTACACCGGCGTCCAACATCCCGACGCGCTCTTCATCCTCTCGGAGGATGGCTACAAGAAGGCCGCCCACTACCTGCCCGGCATGGCTCCCACCAGCCAGGTGCTCGTCACGCCGGAATTCGCCGACGTCGCCACCCCCGCCCGCAAGGCCGTGCTCGACTTCGACAAGATCCCCGGCGTGGGCCGCAGCAACATGATGCTGGCGCTCATCGCCAACGGCATGGGCAAGCTCGACGTGCTCCCCGCCGCCGCCCTGCTCGATGCGGCGGAGCAAGTGAGCCGCAGCTACGCTCAACAGAACCGCGAGACGGTCGCGGCGGCATTAGCAGCAGCCTGAACGCTTCACCACCACAGCCACGGATTGCCGATTAGCGTTGGTAATCCGTGGCTGAATGTGAGGGGAAAATCGCTATGACAGAATCAAAACCAGCCCGCCCCCACTGGCAACCCTGGCTCCCGCCGCTGCTCTGGATGGAGCTGATCTTCTTCCTCTCATCGCGGCCCAGACTGCCCGGCCCCAGCGATCCACAGTGGGATTTTCTGCTCAAGAAGGGGGGACACTTCACCGTGTTCGGCATCCTGGCGTGGCTCTACCTGCGCGCCCTCAGCGGCGACCGGCAACCGCGCGCACGAGAGTATGGGTTAGCCTGGGGGTTGACGCTGCTCTACGCGATCAGCGATGAGTTCCATCAGAGCTTCGTGCCGGGGCGAAATCCGGCATTGACAGATATAGCGATTGATGTCGCAGGCGCGACTACGGCTCTTCTACTGCTACGGCGACTGCGGCGAGCTGCTCCGGAGGCACCAACCGCTCCACCACAATCTCACCAAAACGCTGCTCCTGACAAGCCGCCACAACGCACTGCTTGACCAGCTCCAGAATGGCCTGCAAGGTGACGACCGCCTCCACCCGCGAGGGTGTGCGGCTCAGCAGCGAGTGATACGTCACCTGCTGCCATTGCATCAGCCGCTTCCGCAATAGCGCGATTTGCTGCGTTACAGAGATGCGCGGTCGCTGAAGCGCCGCTTCGGGGCGCGGCCCATCGCTCGGATAGAGCGCCTGCTGCGCCGCCTCCCGCAACATCTCCAGCGTCACCTCTGAGAGATCGAGCGTGATGGATTGCGGACGCGGCATCCGCGCCACGCGGACGTAACTGCGCCACCCCGCCTGATCCCGCTCCCGCAACCATTGCGCCGCCACCTTGTACTGACGATACATCCGCAACTGCTGTACCAGTTCGTCCTCTTCCAGCTCATCCTGATAGGCCGCGCCGGGCGTGGGCGAGGGGCGTGGCAACAGCACCCGCGACTTGATCTGCAAGAGCCGCGCCGCCACCACGAGGAAATCCGCGACGACCTCCAGCTCCAACCGCCCGCGCATCGCCTCGACGTGGGCCAGGAATGCGTCGGTCACTTGGGCCAGTGACACCTCGGTGATGTCCATCTCTTCTTTCTCGATCAGCTGCAACAACAGATCGAGCGGGCCTTCAAATTGTGGGATGTGGATTTCGTAACTCACAGCGTCCAGCATAACCGAAAACCCCAAAATCGCAACTTCCATTTGGGATTTGGGAAATTGGTGCTATAGTAGACGTAAAGCGTACTGCGTAATGCGTAAGCAGGTATTTACTCAGGCTCTAGCCGGATCGCTAGATCCGGCGTGGCTCTACTGAAAAAAGCCCAGACCTCACGCAAAGCCGCCAAGTCGCAAAGGTTTTTTGAATTTACCTTAAATAATGTTAATGTTTTTCACAATCAAAATTTATTAGCAACTTAAAATTCTTAGCGTCTTTGCGCCTTGGCGTGAGATTCCCTAGTTTTTTCAGTGAAGTCATATCTGCCGGTTGCGCAAAAAACTTGAGGCCGCCCCCACCCCGCGCCTGATTCACACGGTGCGTGGGAAGGGGTATCTCTTCTCCGTCGCGTAAAATCTCCCTCGGCGATGGCGTCGCCCCACACGCTTCTTTCCATTGCAAGATAATTGCAATCTGAGCACTAACTTTTTGTGTTATAATTAAAATACAGGATTTACATGAATCCTGGATACGTGCTCGGCGGGGATTACAACGTCACCGCTAGGATAGCATCAACCTCTGCATCGGACGATCCCCCATTGAAGCC
>DAOTXC010000192.1:0-13266 GCA_034435555.1 Anaerolineae bacterium | reverse complement strand
ACATCATCCGTATCGGGATTGAAGAGCAGCGCGCCGTCGGGGCCTTCCTCGCGGCAGGAGACATCGGGATTTACCATGTAAAGCGTCGGTTCTGCGTGCATCATACCTCCGTTGCAAATCTTCGAATCTAAAAATCAGAAAATCCAGAGATCAGCAAATGGCGACTGACTCTTCAGCGTTACCTGAGTATTAGAGTTGTTCCCTAATAATACCAATCGAGTTCAGTACGCAGATTCACGCAGATAATTCTTAAAAATCAGCGGAAATCAGCGTTAATCTGCGTCCAATACCTGCTTAAGGCTCATTGGAGAGTCATCGCTACGCCCGCCCGTCGCATTTACCAGGCGACCGCGACCTTGCGCAGCCGGTACTGCTTGTCGTAGAACTGCACGTAGCGGTGCTGCCTGCCGAACTCGTAGACGCGGCGCGTCACCTCCACATCCTGCTCGCAGTACTGGAAAACCTCCTCGACGCGGCCCTCCCGCCACCAGCGCACCGCTTGCAGGCCGTCGGCGCTCTTGCCCACCTGGAGCGTGGCCGAGGCAACCGTGTCCAGACCCACCCGAAACCCCAGCGCTTTGAAAATCTCCGCCAGCATATCCACGGTGGGGAGCTGCGCCAGCGGGATGTCGGTGTATTGCTGGAGCACTGGGTAATCGAAGCCGAAAAGATTGTAGCCGACCACCAGATCGGCGACTTGCAGCTCGGCCACCAGGTCAGTGACGTTCGCTTCCGTGTAACGGTGGAAGGCAGCATCGGTGGTGTTGTAGGTCACGGCGACCGAGAGTTTCAACCGCTCCGGGTAGCGCCCACCGACCTCTTGAAAGGTGTTCTGCGTTTCGATGTCGAAAAAGACAGGCATAGAAATCCTCCTGATTTAAGTGATCATGCCGCCGCCCAAAACCTCCTCGCCGGCGTAGAAGACCACCGATTGCCCCGGCGCGATCCCGCGCTGCGGCTCCGCAAAGGCAACCGTAGCGTGCGTCGCGTCGGTCAGCGTCACCTCGGCGGGGGTGAGCGGGGCATGGTAGCGGATGCGGGCGTCGGCGGTGAAGGTGGGGGCGGGCGGAGCGTCGGCGCAGAAAGTGACCGCCTCCAGCCGGCAGGTGGTGCGCAGCAATCGCTCCGCCGGCCCCACGATGAGCGCGTTGCGTTCGGGATCGAGCCGTAGCACGTAGAGTCGGTGCGGTGCGGCGATCCTCAATCCGCCCCGCTGTCCCACAGTGTAACGGGCCAATCCCTGGTGTTCGCCCAAGACCTCGCCCGCCTCGTCCAGGATGGGGCCGGGCGCGAGCGCGTCGGGCGGCAACAGCTCGCGGTAGTCACCGCCCGCCATGAAGCAGAGGTCCTGGCTGTCGGAACGCGCCGCGCTCGGAATACCGTGCTCGTAGGCCAGCGCGCGCACCAGCGCCTTGTCGGGCAGCTCGCCCAGGGGGAAGCGCGCGCGGGTGAGAATCTCTTGTGGCAGCCGGTAGAGGGCGTAGGATTGATCGTTGTGGCGCGTGAGGGCGCGCAGTAAGCGGCTCGGTCCCCCCGGCGGATGCTCCACGCGGGCGTAGTGTCCGGTGGCGATCCACGCCGCGCCGAGCTGATCGGCGTGCTCGCGCAGCGCCGCGAATTTGAGGCCGGGATTGCAGACGACGCAGGGGTTGGGGGTGCGCCCTTCGGCGTAGGCCGCGACAAAAGGCGCGACGACCTCCGCATGAAAGCGCGCGCGCAAATCCAGCACGCGGCAGGAGATTCCAAGCGCGGCGGCGACCTCTTGCGCGCTCGTGATGGAGTCTTCGGAGGTGAGGGCAGGTTGCGCCTGCCACAAGTGCAACACAGCGCCATGCACCTCCAGCCCGGCCTCGCGCAATAGCCACGCAGCGACGGCGCTATCCACGCCGCCGCTCAACCCGATGACGACACGCTGCGTATCCATAAATTATATGGCAGGGCGCTGGGGGTAATGATGGATCTGGGTTTCGCCACGGCGTTTGACCAGCCGGTCCCCGATCTCCCATTTGGACATGGCGCGCAGCTTCTTGGTCTTGCCATTGGAGCGGCGCACGTAGGCGTAGTGCACATTTTCCCAGTGCCAATCGTGTTCGCCATCATCCACACGGACGCGCTCTGTGCGTAAGTCAACGATGACGCCATCCCATGCCGACGACATGCTCGCCAGCAACAAGACGAGGCTCAGCAAGGCGGCTGCGCCTACCCCGACCAACGCCAGGGGTTCTTCTCTTCCGATGAAGATAAACACGATAACGGCGAGTAAGAGCCAGAAGATGCCCCAGATTGCCAATAACAGGAGCGCTTTGCCGCATCCCCCGGACTTTTCTTGTTGAGATGTGGTGCGGGGCATGGGCTGTGCGGGCTGTTGTTGGGGTCTCGGTGCGGGCGGCGGCGGTGGTGATGGCGGCGCGCTGGGGTAGGGCGGCTGTGCGGCCATCCACTGTCCGTTGTGATAAACGTACCATTGCCCGGTGCGTTCCTGGGGCATCCACACGCGCCCCCACTGATCCGTGACGCGCAGCTTGCTCAGCTCCGCGCGATAGCGCGCATCGTTCAACTGTCCGCTCGCGCGTTGCCCTTCCAACCAACGGAAACGATGTTCGGCTTCGTAAAAATCCATAGCCACCTCTGGAATGATCATATAATCAGCAAGCGGAGTATATCACCGCTCGTAACGAGGTCAAAAAGCGGCGCAGGCGCTCCGCACTACAGCCATTTTTATGAAAAAGGTCATCCGCGGATTGCATACAATCGCAGGTTGGATACAATGATAGGAGGGGGCGGTGATGCCGATTTCGAGACTTTTGAAAGGAGACTTTTGAAAGGAGTGTGTGATGCCGAAGATTGCAGTGTTGAGTGATAGTACGGCCAATTTACCGGCGGCAGAAGTGTCCGCGCATGAGATCCAATTGGTGCCTTTGAAGATTCATTGGGGAGATGAGACCTACCTGGATGGTGTCACGTTGGACTCCGACACATTCTATCGCTGGTTGGAGCAGCGGACGGATTCACCGCATACCTCGCAACCTGCGTCTGGGGAATTCGCCCGCGTCTATCGCGATCTGGCGGCGCGCACGGGCGCGGAGCAAATTGTGGGAATTTTCGTCTCCTCGGAGATCAGCGGTACATACGGCTCGGCAGTGCAGGGGGCAGCGCAGTGCCCGGAGCTGGACATCACGGTCATAGATTCGCGCTCGGTTTCGATGGGATTGGGTTTCCAGGTGTTGGCCGCGGCGCGGTTGGCGCAGGCAGGGGCCGGGCGCGAGGAGATCGTGGCGCGGATACGGGCGTTGCAGGCGGAGATACAGGTGCTCTTTGCGGTGGATACGTTGGAATATCTGCGGCGCGGGGGGCGCATTGGCAGGGCTGCCCGGTTGTTGGGGACGGTGTTGAGCCTCAAGCCCGTGTTAGCCATCGAAGGCGGCGAGGTGACAGCCCTGGCCAAAGTTCGCAGCCGGCGCAAATCCTTGCAAACCTTGGTGGACCTGGCCGAGCGGCGGCTGGCAGGACGGCAGCTAGCAGAAGTCGCCGTGCTCGATATCGGCGCGCCCACCGATGCAGCCTGGTTATCAGAACAGGTGCGGATGCGGTTGGGGGTAGCGGAGATTCATCGCACGACCATCACCCCGGTGCTGGGGGCGCACGCTGGCCCGCACACGGTCGAGCTGGCCTTCTATCCCCAACTGTAGCGCGCGAAGTTGGCTGTAGCCTTTGGCGTTGTTGCTAATCCCTGGCGTAATTAGTGGTATAATTCATCTGTTGGGTACGTGCGCTTATCGGATTCTGTGAGCCAGCTGCCGGCTCCTTCAAGGAGGACTGTTCCATGCACATGGTAGAAATCATCGAGAAAAAGCGTGATGGGCACGCTCTGAGCAAAGAAGAGATTCATTTCTTCGTGCGCGGCTATACCGCCGGCGAGATCCCTGACTATCAAGCAGCGGCCCTGCTGATGGCCATTATGTGGCGGGGGATGTCCGATGCGGAGACGCGCGAATTGACGCTGGCAATGGCCTATTCCGGCGAAATCCTGGAGTTGAAGGATGTCGCGCCCTTCGTGGTGGACAAACACTCCACCGGCGGGGTGGGGGACAAGGTCAGCCTCGTGGTCGCGCCGACGGTTGCCGCGTGTGGATTGCCGGTCGGCAAGATGTCCGGACGCGGCCTGGGCTTCTCTGGGGGGACGCTCGATAAACTGGAATCCATCCCCGGTTTCCGTACCGACCTCACCGTGTTGGAGTTCAAGGAGCAGCTGCGCCAAATCGGGATCGTGTTGACCGGGCAATCGGCAAATCTGGCGCCTGCCGATGGCAAGCTCTACGCGCTGCGCGACGTGAGCGGCACGGTGCCCAGCTTGCCGTTGATCGTCGGTTCGATCATGAGCAAGAAGATCGCCGCCGGTGCGGATGCCATCGTGCTCGATGTCAAAGTCGGCAGCGGTGCTTTTATGAAGACCTTAGAGGAAGCCCAAGCCCTGGCCCATTCAATGGTACGCATCGGGAAAGAGGTAGGGCGCAAGGTGACGGCGCTGATTTCGGACATGAACCAGCCGTTGGGCTGGGCCGTCGGCAACGCCCTTGAAGTGCGCGAGGCGGTCGCTTCGCTGCATGAGGCGGGGCCGTTGGACTTGCGCGAGCATTGTCTGGCGGTGGCGGGCGAGATGCTCTTCCTGGAAGGGAAGGCGGAATCGCAGGAAGAGGGCTTCGAGATGGCGGCGGAGGCGATTGCTTCGGGCGCGGCCTGGCAGAAGTTCCGCGAGATGGTCATCGCGCAGGGTGGGGACCCCGCCTACATTGATGCGCCAGATCGCTTGCCGCAGGCTGCGCTTATCGAGCCAGTCGTGGCGACTGAGAGCGGCTACCTGTCCAAAGTGCAGACCGATGCGGTGGGGATGGCTGTGGTCGGCCTGGGGGGCGGACGCGAGAAGAAGGGCGATCCTGTTGATCCGGCGGTGGGCTTGCTGATGCACTACAAGGTCGGCGAGTACATCGAAAAGGGGACGCCGATCTTCACCATCCATGCTAACGACGAAGAGAAGAAGACGGTGGCTGTGCAGCGGGTCTTAGCGGCTTTGGAGCTCTCCGAAACATCGGTTGACCCATTGCCGTTGTTCTACCAGCGCGTCGTCTAAGCGGGCTTTGGCTGTTTTGTCAAATCTTTAATCCCTGTTATAATAACGAGGTTGGCTACCTAGTGAGAGGTGCTTGGGTTGTGGTGAGGCGCTGCCGGGCCAAGTTGCTTTTCGGTGGCCGAGGATTTGGAAGCGGAGGAAATTAAAGGATGCAGACCTATCTGAATATTGTACAGATTATTTTGGCCGTGGCCTTGACCGTGTTGATCCTCTTTGAGGTGCAGAGCAGCGGTCTGGGGGGCGCTTTTGGCGGCGCGCAGACCAGCATGATCCGCAAGCGTCGTGGGGCGGAGCTCCTATTGTTCCGCATCACGGTAGGCACGGCGGTATTATTCCTGGTGGTCGCTGTGGTCAACGTGTTGGTGGTTGGCTGATACCATTTGATATCGCAATTTAGGACGGAGGTTGGAGTTCAGATGGGCTTGTTCCCGTTTCTGCTTCGGCTTTCGTCCTTTTGTTTTATGGGATAGTAGGAATGTTTCGGCGAATTGGCTGGCAGATATTGTTGGTAGCGGTAGGATTTATCCTCACCGCTGCAATTCTCTTCTATCTCGCGGCTACTTACACAACCGAGTTCCGTCCTGCCCCAGGAGGAACCTACGTCGAGAGCGTGGCGGGCTATCCTCAGGCCCTCAATCCCCTGTTGAGCTTCTACAACGACGCGGACGCCGACGTGGTGGCGTTGGTCTTTAGTGGGCTGACGCAGATGAATATGTACGGGCAGCTGGAGCCGGACCTGGCCTATGGCTGGGAGATTGATCCGGGGGGCATCACGTACACCTTCCGCCTGCGAAATGACATCTTCTGGCACGATGGTATGCCTGTCACCGCCGACGATGTGCTCTTCACCGTGGGATTGTTGCAGGACCCCGATTACCCAGGCCCGCCGGACATCGCCACCTTATGGCGATCGGTGACGGTGGAGCGTCTGGGGGATAAGAGTGTGCGCTTCGTGCTCTCCGAACCTTACGCGCCTTTCATTGATTACACCACCATCGGGTTGTTGCCCGCACATCTACTGGCGGGCATCTCGGCGGCGGAGCTGCCCACGCTCGAATTCAACCGGATGCCGGTAGGGACCGGCCCGTTCCGCGTTTTTGAGGTAAGCGGCAGTGACGGGCAGATAAGTGAGGTGACGCTCAAGCGTTTCCCGCGCTACTACGGCGTCGCCCCCTACCTGGAAAATCTGGTGCTCCGCTTTTATCCTACGTCACAATCGGCATTCGAGGCGTACCAGATCGGGATGGTGGAGGGCGTGGCGCAAATCCCTGTCTCCCTCTTGCCGCGCGCGTGGGAAGAGCCGGGACTTTCGCTTTACTCCGCGCAGGTCGCCCAGATGGGGATGCTCTATTTCAATCAGCTGATCACCGACACCTTGCCCTTTGGTGATGTGCAGGTGCGGCAGGCGCTTTTCTACGGATTGGATCGGCAAGCCCTGGTTGACGAAGTGCTGCTGGGGCAGGCCATCATCCCTGAAACGCCCTTCTTGCCGGGGACGTGGGCCTACGATGCCACAGATGTGCCCACATACGAGTATGACTTCGAGCTGGCGCAATACCTGCTGCGTGAGGTCGGTTGGTCGCGGGCGACCATCACCGGGACCCTCACCGACGCTGCTGGCAATCCATTCCGTTTTTCGCTGATGACCGCGAACAACCCCCAGGATTTACAGCTGGCTAATGCCATCGCCAGACAATGGGGCACTTTGGGGATCTCGGTCACGGTACAGAGCGTGCCCCCGCTGGCGCTGAGTGGCTCATTGGAAGCCCGCAGCTATCAGGTCGCGCTGGCCCATCTGGTCATCCCCGGCGATCCCGACCCCTATCCTTTCTGGCACGAGACCCAGGCGTTTGTCGGCCAGAACTACGCGGGCTTTCGGCACCGGCGGATCAGCGAGCTGGTGGAGCAGGCCCGCATTACTGTGGATCGTGAACAGCGCCTGCAGCTCTACCGCGAATTTCAGCGGCTCTTCATGGAGGAGTTGCCGGCCTTCCCGCTTTACGTGCCCACGTACACGTATGGCGTGGATGCGCGGGTGCAGGGGGTGCAGCTCGCGCCCTTGATGCACATCGGCGACCGTTTCGAGAACCTGAAGGATTGGTACGTTTTGCAACGGCGGGTAGTGATCAGCGCCTATCAGTGATCGTCCTGCATGGCGAAGTTCTTTCTTGCTACCTGGTCGTTTTCTAGGTATAATTTTGTCGTTTTGAAGTTTTACATTAACTGGAGGTAAAAGTATGACAAAGCAATGGGTATATCTATCACGTAATGCCAAGGAGACTCTCACCGCAGAGTTGGGCCATGAACCAGAATTGCCTGAGATGAAGGTCATCTTGGGCGGCAAGGGGGCCGGTTTGGCTGCGATGACCGTATCGGGCGCGCCCGTCCCGCCGAGCTTCACCATTACCACTGAAGCGTGTGTGGCCTACATGGACACCAACGAGTTCCCAGAGGGGATGTGGGAGCAGACGCTTGAGGCCATGAAGGACCTCGAAGCGCAGACCGGCAAGACCTTCGGCAAGGGGCCGAATCCCCTGCTGGTTTCCGTGCGTTCCGGCGCGCGCGAATCCATGCCCGGTATGATGGACACCGTCCTCAACCTGGGCCTCAACGACGAGACCCGCGCCGCGCTCGCAGAGCTCTCCGGCAATGAGTGGTTCTCCTACGATGCCTACCGCCGCTTTATCACCATGTTCTCCGATATTGTGATGGGGTACGAGCGCAAGTACTTCGAGGAAAAGCTCGACGAGCTCAAGGAAAAAGAGGGCGTCAAGGGCGATACCGAAATCAGTCTGGCGGGGATAAAGGCCCTGGTCGAAGAGTACAAGGCCATGTACAAGGCCAAGCTCGGCGAGGATTTCCCCACCGATCCCTACAAGCAGCTGAATCTTTCCATCAAGGCGGTTTTCGATTCCTGGAATGGCGCACGCGCCATCACCTACCGCGAGCACGAAGGCATCCCCCACGACTGGGGCACCGCCGTCAACATCTGCACGATGGTCTTTGGCAACATGGGCGCGGCTTCGGCCACCGGGGTGGCCTTCAGCCGCAGCCCCGCGAATGGCGAGGCTAAGCTCTACGGCGAGTTCCTCATCAATGCGCAGGGCGAGGACGTGGTGGCGGGCATCCGCACGCCGCAGAAGATCACGCTCGCAGCGTCGCGCCAATGGGCCGCCGAGAGCGGCGTCTCCGAGGCAGAGCGCAAGGCTAAGTTCCCTAGCCTCGAGGAGGCAATGCCCAAATCCTATCAGGAATTCACGGAGATTGTGGCGCAGCTCGAGCAGTACTACCGCGATATGCAGGATATGGAGTTCACCATCGAGGATGGCAAACTTTGGATGCTCCAGACCCGCACCGGCAAGCGCACCGCCCCCGCAGCAGTCAAGATCGCTGTGGATATGGCGAATGAGGGCCTGATCACGAAGGAAGAGGCCATCATGCGCATCAAGCCGGTGCAGGTGGATATGCTGCTGCGGCCCACCTTCGATCCCGAGGCGAAGAAAGAGCGGATCGCCAAGGGCCTGGACGCCTCCCCCGGCGCTGCTGTGGGCGTGGCGATCTTCGATGCGAAGCGCGCTCAGGCCGCCGCTGCTGAAGGACAGGCCGTTATCCTGGTGCGCCCGGAGACCGCGCCCGACGATGTGGGCGGGATGCTCGCCTCGAAGGGTGTACTTACGCAGAAGGGTGGGGCGACCTCTCACGCCGCCGTCGTTGCGCGGGGTAACAACATCCCCTGTGTGGTCGGCTGCGAGGAGATTTCAGTGGACCTCAACCGCGCGCAGTTCACGGTTGGTGATGTGGTCGTCAAAGAAGGCGACGCCATCTCCATCAGCGGCTTCACTGGCGAGGTGTTCAAGGGTTCGGTGCCCCTGGTGCAGGCCAAATACGAAGATCAGACCGATCTGCTCACGTTGCTCATCTGGGCGGACGAGATTCGCCAGATCGGGGTGCGCGCCAACGCCGATGTGGGCAAGGATGCCCGGCGCGCCATCGACTTTGGGGCCGAAGGGATCGGCCTGTGCCGCACGGAGCACATGTTCTTCGATGAGCGCGCTCACGACGCCGTCGTCCGCATGATCCTGGCGAAATCGCAGGCCGTGCGCGATGAGGCGCTCGAGGAAATGCTGCCCTTCCAGGTGGCGGACTTCGAGGAGCTGTTTGAGGAGATGGACGGCAAGCCGGTCATCATGCGCCTGATTGATCCACCCATGCATGAGTTCCTGCCCCCGTACCACGAGCTGCTTGAGGAAGTCGCCAAGTTGCGCATTACCGCGCCCGATTCCGAGGAGCTGCAGGAGAAAGAGCAGATGCTTGAGGTCGTCTCCGGGATGTGGGAAGTCAACCCCATGATGGGCCTGCGCGGCTGTCGCGCCGGCATCATGTACGAGGGCCTCACCGAGATGCAGACCCGCGCCTACACGCTGGCGGCCTGTAACTGCGCTAAGCGCGGCATCCACGTCCACCCTGAAGTGATGATCCCGCTGGTGGGTCACGTCAACGAGCTCATCCTCGAACGCGAGAAGCTGGAGCGCGTGGCGAAAGAGGTCATGGCGGAAGAGGGCATCGAAGTTCCGATGCTGTTCGGCACGATGATCGAAGTGCCGCGCGCCGCGTTGACCTCCGACGAGATCGCCGAGCACGCGCAGTTCTTCTCCTTCGGCACCAACGACCTGACGCAGATGACCTATGGCTACAGCCGCGATGACGCCGAGGGCAAGTTCTTGCTCAAATACGTCGAGACTGGCATCCTGCCGGAGAATCCCTTCCAGACGTTGGATCAGATCGGCGTGGGCAAGCTGATGGATCTGTGCATCAAGCAGGCCAAGGCCGTGAATCCCGACCTGGAGCTGGGCATCTGCGGCGAGCACGGCGGCGATCCTGACTCGATTGACTTCTGCTACCGCGTAGGTCTGGATTACGTGAGCTGCTCCCCGTTCCGCGTGCCGGTGGCGCGCCTCGCTGCGGCGCAGGCAACCATCCGCAACGGCAACCGGAAGTAAGCCCGTTCAGCAGATGTTCGAGTGTGGCGGCTCTTCCGGGGCCGCCACATTTGCTTTAAGCAACAGGCATACTGATTCACTAAATCGCCGAAAGGAGTTTACCCATGAAATCCGAACGTATCGCTATCATCACCGATAGTACCTGTGATTTGCCACCTGCATTGCGCGAGCAATATGCCATCCGTATCGTTCCCCTTTCTGTCATCTGGGGAGAGGAACAACTGCGTGAGGGCATTGACATTCAGGCCGACGAGTTTTACCGGCGTCTGGAAGTAGACCCGATTCATCCCACCACATCGCAACCTACCCCACAAGATTTTGTAGAGGCCTATGAAGCGGCGCACCGCGACGGCGCGGAGCAAATTGTGGTCTTCACCATCAGCGCGGCGATGAGCGGCACCTATGAATCCGCGCGCCTGGCGACTACGCTGTCGCCCTATCCGGTGCAGGTCGTGAATTCCAAGTCGAATTCGATGAGCCTGGGATGGCAGGTCTTGGCCGCGGCCCGCGCCCGCGAGGCCGGCGGAGATGTCGCGGAGATGATGGCCGCTGCCGAAGCGGCCCGCAAGCGCATGGTCTATATCATCACCCTGGATACATTGGAGTATCTCCACAAGGGCGGGCGCATTGGCGGCGCGACCAAGTTTGTAGGGACGCTCTTGAACCTCAAGCCGCAGATTTACGTGGATCACGAAACCGGCATGGTGGAAGCGGGCCGTCGTACGCGCACGCGCAAGCGCGCGTTGGAGGCGCTATACCAGGACTTCTTCTCGCAGATGGATACCAGCAAGCCGCTGCGGGTGGCCGTCCTGCACAACGCGGCCCCCGATGAGGCGGAGGCATTGGCAGCCCGCGTGGGAGAGGAATTCGCCCCTGTCGAACTATTCATCAGCATCGTATCGCCGGTGCTGGGCGTCCATACCGGCCCCCGCGCGGTGGCGCTGTGTGGGTATACAGAAGAATAGCGCGCAACCACCTTCACCAAAGCGACTGAAAACGTAGGACAGGTTGCCAACCTGTCCTACATCTCTTGTATGCACATTCTTCGCTTGACCCTTTCTCTGTTTACCCTATACTTATCCCTGAGGAAAAACAGCCCTACAGATCTCACAGGTGGATGCTATGTCCATTGAAGCCATTCAACGGTATTACACTAAGGTCGAGAAGATCATCCGTTACGGCGGCTCGCGCAACGAGAGTAGCGTGCGTTTTGCGTTTCAAAATCTCTTGGAAAGCTACTGCGCCGAAACGCACCTGGAACTGATCGCCGAACTGGATTACAAGACCCGCTATGGGACTATTGTGCGCCCCGATGGGACACTTAAGGATGCGCTGCGCCAGGATTGGGGCTACTGGGAGAGCAAGGATCAGTATGACGACCTCGCGGCTGAGATCGCGGCCAAGTTCGAGAAGGGCTATCCTCAAACGAACATTCTTTTTGAAGATAGCCAGACAGCCGTTTTGATCCAGGATGGTGAGGAGGTGGCGCGCGCGCCTTTCGTGGATGCGCCGGCGCTGCACGCGCTGCTCACGGCTTTTGTGCGTTACGAGCCGCCCCGCGTGCAGTCCTTCCGCGAGGCGATTGAGAAATTTAAGGAAGACCTACCCGGTTTGTTGGAGATGCTGCGTGAGACACTTGAGGCGCAGGCTGAAACCAACCCCGCCTTCCGTGAAGCCCGCGATGCTTTCCTCGAACTGTGCCAGCAGTCCATCAATCCCCATTTGGTGATGGCCGACGCGCGCGAAATGATCATCCAACACATCCTCACCGAGGACATCTTCATCACCATCTTTGAAGATGCGCAATTCCATCGTGAGAACAACATTGCCCGTGAACTTTACCGTCTCACCGGGACGTTTTACACGGGCGAGCTGCGCCGCAACATCGAGCGCCGTATTGATGGCTACGTCAAGGTCATCAAGGCCGCCGCCGCCGAGATCGTGGATCATCACGAAAAGCAGCGCTTCCTCAAAGCTGTCTACGAGAACTTCTACAAAGCCTACAATCCCGCCGGGGCCGACCGCTTGGGCATCGTTTACACCCCCGATGAGATCGTGCGCTTTATGATCGAAGCCGCTGACCATCTAGTACACCGGCACTTCGGGCGCTTTCTGGCCGACCGCGACGTGGACATCCTCGACCCGGCGACCGGCACGGGAACGTTCATCACCGAACTGATCGAATATCTGCCCAAGTACAGCCTGCCCTACAAGTACGAGCGCGAAATCCATTGCAATGAGGTGGCAATTTTGCCCTATTACATCGCCAACCTCAACATCGAATATACCTACTGGCAGAAAATGGGGCGTTACAAGGAATTCACCAATATCTGCTTTGTGGACACGCTCGATAACCTGGGCTTTGCCTACACGGGCAAACAGTACGCCCTTTTCGATTTCTCTGCCGAGAATCTGGAGCGCATCCAGCGGCAGAATAAGCGCAAGATTTCCGTCATCATCGGCAACCCGCCGTACAACGCCAACCAACTGAACTGGAATGAGCAAAACCAAAACCGCGATTATCCCGGTGTGGATGCGCGCATCCAGGAGACCTATCTCAAGTACAGTGCGGCGCAAAAGACCAAACTCTACGATATGTATGCGCGTTTCATCCGCTGGGCCAGCGATAGGTTAGGAGAACAGGGCGTTATAGCGTTTGTCTCCAATAACTCGTTCATTGACGCTCACGGCTATGACGGTTTCCGCAAAGTCGTAGCCGAGGAGTTCAACGCCATCTATATCGTGGATATGAAGGGCAATGCCCGCACCAGCGGCGAGCGGCGTCGCCGCGAGGGTGGCAACGTGTTTAGCGATGAAATCCGGGTGGGTGTTGCCATTTATTTTCTGGTGCGCGACCCCGATGCTACAGGCTGCCAGATTTACTACACCTGTGTGGATGATTACGCCAAGTCGCCAGACAAGAAGGCGTTTCTTCGTGAACATCGTCTGGAAGATTTACCGTTCAGACACATCATCCCTGATGCTGGGCACAATTGGATCAACCAACCGGAGATGGTTTGGGATGACTTGCTGCCAATGGGTACGAAGGCCACCAAAGGGGCGCGGTCGCATTATAATGGTGATGCAATTTTCAGGTTATTTACCCTGGGCGTTTCCACCAATCGGGATGAATGGGTG
>DAOTXC010000191.1:0-5998 GCA_034435555.1 Anaerolineae bacterium | reverse complement strand
TTTTTCCAGCTGCGGCAGGCTGTTGAGAGGGCAGGCCCAATCCTCGCTGATGAGTTGCACGCGGGCGGGGAGCCCCGCGCCGTTGGTGGAGGTCTGCGCCAGTTGAATGAGCTAGCGCACGCGAGCTACGCGGTCGAGCGTGCCGAAGAGCAGCTGTGAGAGGAGCTCCGGCGGGAGCGGCAGGGCTGGTTCGCCCCATGCTCAGAAACCACCGGCGCCGGCGGCGTCGTTAATCCTGGTGCTTCACGGAGTTCACCTTGTCAAAGCCCCCCACTTCCCCACCCTCGAAGACGGTTCGACCATCACCAAGGCCCACACCCTCGCGCATCCGGCACACGACTTCGCGCCGTCGAGCTTCGCCGCGCGGTGAACCGGCCGCGCATGCGTCAGGAACACGCCTCTTGTGCTATAATAGAGGTAGCCCATAGTGCTGTACACTACAGGAGGCTTGACAATGGGAGAAGTGATTACCGCCGTATACGAAAAAGGGATCTTGCGCCCGTTGACGCCGCTCAACCTGCGAGAACACCAACGTGTGCGGGTACAGGTCATACCTGAGAATGCGCTGGAAGAAGAGACTCCGCGCGAGCGTGCAGAACGCCTCCTGGGCGCAGCCGGCATGCTGCAGCTCAAATCTCAGGAGTCCCTCCCCCTCACACCAATTTCGGAAGCAGAACGCCAGGCACTGGCAGATCGGCTAGGCAGCGCGGCGGGTCAAACGGCTTCGGAAATGGTGATTGAGGATCGCGGCACATGGTGAATCCCTTCTACTTCGATACGAGCGCCCTGGTCAAAAACTACATCAGGGAACCGGGCAGCCAATGGGTGAGATCCGCGGTAGGCAATGCTCAAACTGCGGTTCTGACTTCTACCCTCACTACTATCGAGAGTGTTTGTGCTTTCGCGCGTTGTCATCGCGAGGGACTGCTTTCAGAAGATGATCTGACGCAAACCCGCGCGCTTCTGGAACACGATTTTCTGTGCCGCTACAGCGTCCTCTGGTGTTCGTCTGCGCTGACGAGCGTTTGCTGGAGGTCGCCCAGGCAGAAGGGCTGTTGTTCGAGAACCCCAATCGCTACCCCTGACGCTCCTGGCGTCAGCGCCATCACGCCCGCCGAATTTTTGGAGAGGATAGGGGAACTGATCACCAACAAGACCGAAAGCGACGTGCAAACGCGTACACGCAACGGCTTCTGACCTTCAACATTGGACTAATCACCAGGAGCTCACATTGTCAAAATCCCGTCACTTCCTCACCCTCGAAGTCGGTTCGACCATCACCAAAGCCAACAGCTTCGCCCTGAGCGCTGGCTGCTTCGTGCATCAGGCACAGGGCTTCGCGGCAACGAGCATCGCCGCTGGGGACGTGGGCCTCGGCGTGGAGCAGGCTATCGCCGACCTGGAAGCGCGCCACGGCCCGCTGCCCGCCGACCGCGAGACCTTCGTCAACAGCTCGGCGGCGGGCGGCCTGCGGATGACCGTCCATGGACTGACCTACAACATGACGGCCCGCGCCGCCCGCGAGGCCGCGCTCGGCGCAGGGGCGATCATCAAACAGGTGACGGCGGGCGCGCTCGGCCCTTACGATCTGGACGACCTCCGCGAAATTCACCCCAACATCATCTTGCTGGCGGGCGGCGTGGACTACGGCGAAAAGACCACCGTCCTGCAAAACGCCGAGCAGCTCGCCGCGCTGCACCTGCCCGCGCCGGTGGTCTACGCGGGCAACATTGCCATCCGCAAGCACATCCAGCGGCTCTTCGCCGAGGCGGGCGTGGAGCTGCTGCTGGCCGATAACGTCTTCCCCGACGTGGATGTGCTCAACGTCGAGCCGCTGCGCAAGGTGATCCACGAAGTCTTCAATCGGCACATCATCCACGCGCCGGGGATGGCCCGCCTGGGCGAGCTCACACACTGGGGCATCCTCCCCACGCCGGGCGCGGTGCTGCGCGGCGCGGAGCTCTTCGCCGAGGCCCTGGGCGATTGCCTCGTCTTCGATGTGGGCGGCGCGACCACCGACGTCCACAGCGTCACCGAGGGCAGCCCCGAGTGGGCCGCGCGCACGGTGGAGCCGGAGCCGCGCGCCAAGCGCACGGTGGAGGGCGACCTGGGCGTGTACATCAACGCGCACAACGTCGTGGAGATGCAGAACGATCCAACATGGGCCGAGCGGTTGGGCGATCTCGAAGCCATCCCCACCACCGAGCGCGCGAAGGAGCTCACGCGCTGGCTCTGCACGCAGGCGGTGGAACTGGGCGCGCGGCGGCACGCGGGCGTCGTGAGCGATCTCTACACGCCCACCGGCAAGCGGCAGATCGTCAAGGGCAAAGACCTCACGGCGATCAAATGGGTTATCGGCACGGGCGGCGCGCTCACCCGTGTGGAGGGCGGCGAGGACATCCTGCGGCGCATCCGCACCGGGCCGGGCAAATACCTCCTGCCGCGCCCCGATGCGCAGCTGCTCATGGATCGGGACTACCGCTTCTCCGCGCTCGGCACCCTCGCCCAGGCATACCCGGAGGAGGTCAAGGAGACGTTTAGAAGGTGGGTGGCAGGTGAAATCCATCCAATATAACGCTTGACGTTTAACGTGATACGTTATAAAATAGAGCTATGATTAAGACGTTCAGAGACGCAGAAACCGAAAAGGTTTTCCGTCGCCAGGTTTCGCGCAAGTTGCCTCCCACGATTCAACAAACCGCGCTGCGTAAACTGCGTATGCTGAACAACGCTGCTGTATTGGAGGATTTACGCATTTCGCCTGCAAACCGGCTGGAGAAATTGTCCGGTAACAGAGCCGGGCAATATAGTATTCGTATTAACAATCAGTGGCGAATATGTTTTGAATGGCGAGATAACAATGCCTACGATGTTGAAATCACGGATTATCATCAGCGAGGTGAATGATGACTGAATTACTGGCCCCGATTCATCCTGGCGAAGTGCTGCTGGAGGAGTTCCTGAAGCCGATGGGCATCAGTCAAAACCACCTGGCGCTGAAAATGAGCGTGTCGGCGCGGCGCATCAATGAGATTGTGCTGGGCAAGCGGCGCATCACGGCTGATACGGCTTTGCGTCTGGCAAAGGTCTTCGGCACATCCGCCAGGTTCTGGCTTGGATTGCAGATGGATTACGACCTCGATGTGGCCGCCGATGCGTTGGGCGCGCGCCTCGACCGTGAAGTTTTGGCTTTTGCCAACGCAGGATAATCATGCGTTATCCTGTCGTGATTCACAAAGACCCCGCAAGCGCCTATGGCGTGACTGTGCCGGATTTGCCCGGTTGCTTCAGCGCGGGTGACACGCTCGATGAAGCCCTGAGCGAAGTGGTGGAAGCCATTGAGTGTCATCTCGAAGGGCTGTTGTTGGATGGCGAGCCAATCCCCATGCCCGGCAACCTGGAAGAGCATCAGCATCACCCCGATTACGCCGATGGGGTGTGGGCTTATGTCACCGTAGACCTGGCGCAGCTATCCGGCAAGACTCGGCGGGTCAACATCACCTTGCCGGAGCGCATTTTGTCGCTGATGGATAAATACGCTACCGAGCACGGCGCGACCCGTTCCGGATTTATCGCGGAAGCAGCATTGGCCTACATCGCAGCGCGTGAGAACGTCTCAGCATAGCCAACGCTAATGTGTCAGTGCGTAGATTGCAGGAGAAGATTATGGAAACCACGATAGATGTTAAAGTAACGCAACGCGGGGTGCTGATCCCGCGCCGCATGGTAACGGCATGGGGCGATGTGAAAGAAGTGGAGATCGAGCAGCGGGCTGATGTTATCATCATCAAGCCGAAATACGCCGCTGCCCCACAACGTGAGCGAATCGTGCAAGAATTGCGCGTCGCCGGGCTGGTTGAGGAAATGCCGTGGGCCGATCTTGCCCCACCGCCCCCGGAAACGCGCGCCTATCTCATTGGCCGGTTGAGTCAAGGCGGGGCGCTTTCCCAGCACATTCTAGCAGATCGAGACGAGAACGCATGAGCAGCTATTACCTCGATGCAAGTGCATTGGTCAAATGCTATGTCTACGAAACCGGCAACCGCTGGGTTCGGAGCCTGTTGTCGCCAGCTGCTTCATTGGCGTTCACCTCTCGCATGAGCATTGTGGAAGTTGTGAGTGCCTTTGCAAGGCGCTTGCGTGAGACTGCGCTTACTAATGAAGAATTCATTGCCGCTCGCGATATGTTTTTCTCCGATTGTCAACACTATTACCAAATTGTGCCACCTGCGGCGGAAGTGATTGCCCAGGCTTGCGCCTTGCTAGAGCGACATGCGTTGCGCGCCTACGACGCAACCCATTTGGCAACCGCCTTGCAAATCCAGCACTTTTTTGCTGCCAGGACTTATGCGCCCCTGATTTTTGTTTCTGCTGATGACCGTCTGAATGCTGCCGCTCTTGTAGAAGGCTTGTCCATAGAAAATCCCAATCAACATAAGTAGGTGATTCATGTTGCTTCTTATCTTTTGGAGGTCCCATGCCCAACTTCACCCCCCGACTTGAAATCTACCCCCAGCGCATTGCGGAGAATGCCCACACGATCCTCGATCTCTGCCACGGACACGGCATCCGCGTAGCCGCCGTGACCAAAGTGACCTGCGCCCACCCCGCCGTGGCGCAGACGCTCGCCGAGGCCGGCGCGGATATGCTGGCCGATTCGCGCATCGAGAATCTGCAAGCCATCCGTCGGATGGGCATCGCGCTCCCGCTGATGCTGCTCCGTATCCCCGCGCCCAGCCAGGCCAGCGAGGTGGTGCGCTGGAGCGATGTCTCGCTCAACTCCTCCGCTGCCACGCTGCGGCTGCTCTCGCAGGCGGCAGGCTTCCACGGCGTCACGCATCAGGTCATCTTCATGGTGGATCTGGGCGATCTGCGCGAGGGCATCTGGCCCGACCGCGCCGTGGACGCGCTACGCGAGGCGGCGACGCTGCCGCACCTGGAGCTCATCGGGCTGGGGTGCAACCTCGCCTGCTACGGCGGCGTGATTCCCACCACCGCGAAGATGCAGCAGCTGATTGACCTGCGCGTTGTGTGCCGCGAAGCGACCGGCCTGGAATTGCCTGTGCTCTGCGGCGGGAACAGCGCCAACCTGCCACTGCTCGCCGCCGGAGGGATGCCGCCGGAGATCAACCTGTTGCGCATCGGCGAGACGCTGCTGCTGGGCTGTAGCGTGATTGATCGCTCGCCCTGGCCCGGCGCGCGGCAGGATGCGTTCCGCGTGGTGGGCGAGGTGGTGGAGCTGGAACGCAAGCCCTCCGTCCCCATCGGCGAGCGTGGACAGGATGCCTTCGGCGGAACGCCGGAGTTCGTGGATCGCGGCATCCGCCGGCGCGCTATCTGCAACCTGGGGCGGCAGGACGTCGTCGTAGATAACCTCACGCCGGAAGACCCCGGCATCATCGTGCTGGGTGGCAGCAGCGATCACCTCATCCTCGACGTGGAAGACGCGCAGCAGGCCGTCACCCTCGGCGCAGAAATCGCCTTCACCCCCGGCTACGGCGCGCTATTGGCGGCCAGCACCTCGGCGTATGTGCAGAAGGTGGTGATGGGGAAGTAAGGAAGTAGGGTAGTAGGGCGTTTTCTACTCCCTACTATCTTACTCCCTACTCCCATCCCCTCAGTAGGACACATGCTCTACCAAACCCACGCTCGCATTCACTTACAGAACATTCGCTTCAACATCGAAGGCATCCGGCAGGCGGTTGGGCCGGAGCGCAAAATTCTGATCGCGGTGAAGGCCAACGGTTATGGCCACGGCGCGGTGGAAGTCTCTCGCATGGCCGAGCGGATTGGCGTCGCGTGGCTGGGCGTCGCTACCGTGCCGGAGGGGCTGCAACTGCGCGCCGCCGGGATTCGGTTGCCCATCCTCAAGCTGAGCCACGCTTTCCCGGAGGAGATGGCGGCGGCGGTGGAACAGGACCTCACGCTGGCTGTGTGCGACCGCGCCAACGCCGACGCGCTCGAAAGCGTCTGCCGGGCGGTGGGCCGCGCGGCGAAC
>DAOTXC010000190.1:0-30925 GCA_034435555.1 Anaerolineae bacterium | reverse complement strand
GCGCCTCTTTCCCGCGCCGAAGCCACCCTTCGCGCATCGCTGTCATTTTACAACACTTTTCCCCAGTTGCTCACAAACGTATCGGGGCGCTATCCCCCACAGTTGCGGACGTGCTACCACGACCACCCCCACCCCTAGTTGGTTGCAACGAGTTCTCCCCACAGCTAACCGCTCTACTACGATGACTACCTTTACTATATTATATTCATCTGATAAAAAGAAAAAAAGGAACTTTTCGAAATTCCGCAGTAAGTCGAGGTAAACCCACCCCAACTCAAACTCCGCCTGCAATCCATAAAAACCGACACCGAGCATCCCAGTTTGATTTCTGTGCTTCTGCGCCGGGTGGCGTATGCGGGAGGCCCCGCGGTTGTTGCTTCCGGGCCTTACTGTGGCCTTTTAGCCAACGCGCTTGACAGTGGGTGCACCTCTTCTATAATCTCAGTAGATCTAATTTTGCTCGGTCTGGATCTGACGATCCAGACCTGAAGCGGGGATCTGGCGATCCCCTTGGAGCGTTTTTCGATCTACTGAATCTTGAAAGTATACCGAGTTCACAATTCACCCTTGATAAGGAGAGCAAGATGAGCGAAGAGAAGATGGAATGCATTGTCTGCGGGTATATTTACGATCCCGAAAAAGGCGACCCCGATGGCGGCATCGCGCCGGGAACGCCCTTTGAGGACATCCCCGATGATTGGCTCTGCCCGGAGTGTGGCGCAACCAAGGATATGTTCGAGCCGGTCTAATCGGTGATTGGCGATCATAGTTGGAAGCCCCTGCGGGTAATCGCGCCCGCAGGGGCTTTTGTTACTCCTCAGAGGGCTGCGCGCTGATGGCCGGTGCTCTGGGTAATTATCTGCTCAACTTGGGAAGTCTGTTGGCAAACCGGCGCTGGTTGCGTCCGCTGGTGATCTCTTATTGCCTGACCTATCAGTGCAACCTCAACTGTCGCTATTGCGAGGATTTCGGGGCGCGACGCAACCCCACACAGCCGTTGACATCGCTTCCCCTGCCCCAAGCGCGCGACCTGTTGCGCATCGTGCGCCAGGCCACCGACAGCCTGATTCTGACCGGCGGCGAGCCGTTGCTTTACCCCGATCTCGTTCCGCTGTTGGAGAGTGCGCGCCACGAGTGGCGTTTTTGCCACCTCACGCTGCTCACCAATGGCGCGCTGCTGTTGGAGCACGCCGAGGTGTTGCCCCTCGTGCAGCGGTTGGTCATCAGCCTGGATACGGTGGATGCGGCGCGCTGGGATGAGACGCTGCGCGCCGGCCCCGGCATGGCGCAACGCATCATCGCCACAATCTGCGAGGTGTCCGCCCGCCAACGCGAGTTGGGCTTCGCCCTGCTCGTCAACTGCGTCGTCACGCCGGAGACGCTGCCCCAGGCGCGCGGCGTACTGGACTTCTGCCTGGAGCACGGGCTGACCTTCTCTTTCTCACCGCAATCGGTGAACGATTGGCCCCGCTATGAACTGCTCGTCTCGGCGGACTATCGCGCCTTCGTCGCCGAACTGCTCGCGCTCAAGCGCCGGGGCGCGCCGATTTTGGCGAGCCGTCCCTATCTCGAATGGATGGGAACCTTCGCCCCGTATGCGTGCTATCCCCTGCTCGTCCCGCGCCTCTTGCCGGATGGCTCGCTGGCCTATCCCTGCCGCCCCATCGAGCGGGGCGGGCTGGCCCAGGGCGGCCACGCCATCAACCTCCTGGAGGCGGGGAGCTGGCGGGCGGCGTTGCGGCAGGCCAGCGCCTATTACGGGTGGCCGCCCTCGACGTGTGGCAGCTGCTACCAACAG
This sequence comes from Anaerolineae bacterium, assembly GCA_034435555.1. Lineage (GTDB taxonomy): Bacteria > Chloroflexota > Anaerolineae > B4-G1 > SLSP01 > DAOTXC01. Next base: position 29,127 of record DAOTXC010000190.1, on the reverse strand, counting down.
TGCTACGTGGAACCTTCGCTGTTGCAGACGCGCCCGCTGGCCCTGGCGCGGGAATGGCTCACCAGCGCCCCGGCGCGGCGGTTGGCGCTGCATACTTACGCGCCGGGGTAGCGATGCCACAGGTGATTGTAATCGGCGCAGGGCTGGCGGGCCTCACGGCGGCGCTCCAGCTGGCCGAGCGCGGCCTGGCCCCGCTGGTGCTCGAGGCGGATCCGGCGGACCCTGGCGGGCGGCTCAAGCGCGGCCCCGCGCTCTCGGTGACACACGCCGGGCAGAGCTGGCGCTTCCCCGGCGAGCACGGCGTCCACGCGATCTGGTCGCCCTACCGCAACCTCCAGGCGTTGCTGGTGCGGCATCATATCCGCCCGGTGCTCGTCCCGGCCCAGGAGGAGCGGTGGGTGTTGGGCGTGCCCGATGGGCGGATCAAGTCCGCGCCCATCGGCAGCGCCATCCGCAACAGCTGGATTCCCGCGCCGTTGCACTACCTGGGGCTGCTGGCCCGTCCGCGCTTCTGGGCGATGTTGGGCGTGCGCGATTGGGCCTCGCTCTTCGGTGTGCTGGCGGGGCTGATGGGCGCGCTGGCTATTGATCCCCTGGCCGAGGGGCAGCCGCTCGCGGGCCTCACGCTGGCCGACTTCTGCGCGGGTTGGTCGCCGCGCCTCACCGCCCTGCTGGCGGGCCTCTCGCGCAACGCGCTCCCCGCTTCTCCGGAAGAGATTCCGGCTTCGGGATACATCGCTTTTCTGCGCTTCTACACCCTGCGGCGACGAGATGCCTGGGCCTTCTCCTATCTGCCGCAGACCAGCGGCGAGGCCCTGATCGCGCCGCTGGTGCGTCGCGCGCGGGAGGCGGGTGTGCAGTTGCAGCTCGGCGCGGAGGTGACGCAACTCGCGCCCTGTGGGGAGGGCTGGCGCGTGACCTGGACCCAGGCGGGACGCCAGGAGCAGGCGACCGCGGCCTATGTGGTGTTGGCTGCCGATGCGCCCGCTACGGAGGCGCTGTTGCGCGCGGGGCCGGAGACCGCGCCGTTGGCGGCGGGATTGCGCCTGCCGCGCGGCGAGCCTTCGGCGGTCGTGCGGCTGTGGTTCTCCGCGCAGCCGCCGCCCCACGAGGCCGAGGCGGGGATCCTCACAGGCGAGTTGCTGCTGGACAATTTCTTCTGGCTGCATCGCATCTACGACAGCTACATCCGCTGGGGGCGAGCAACGGGGGGCAGCGCGTTGGAGGCGCACATCTACGGGCCGCGAGAGCTGCTGGCGCAGCCCGACGCGGCGCTGTTGGCGCAGGCGATTCTGGAGGTGGGGCGGGTGTGGCCGGCGCTCAAGCCCCGGCTGATCCATGCGACGCTGACGCGCAATCCGCCGACGCACACCCTGCTGCACGTCGGCCCGCCGGAGGAACATCTGGGCGTCGTGACGCCGTGGCCGAGGCTCTTCTGTTGCGGCGATTGGGTGCGCGATCCGCTGCCGGCGCTCTTCATGGAGCGGGCGTGCGTCACCGGCATCCTGGCGGCGAATGCAGTGCTAACGGCGTTGGGACAGGAACCGTGGCCGATCCTGGCCTATCATCCCCCGGAGCCGCTGGCGCGGGATATGGAGCTCTGGCTATACAGTGTGCGCAGGTGGCTACGACGCCGTCGCGCGCGCAGGGAGATGCTATAACGCCGGCCCCGTGACGTTTTGGTGACGGTCATCTTTTACAATAAAGCCATGTATCGAGTAGTGTAGTGCATCCCGTGCGTGATGCATATACTCTGGGAGGGTGGCCCTGCGGGGCTGCCTTCTCGCTTTTGGAATGGGTGTGTTTCATCTGAGTTGAGAGGGGCGCGGTCGGAGACCGGCCCCAGCCTGCTCTGGCCGGTCTCCGACCGTGCCAGTCTTAGTGCTATAGAAAGCGCGGCTACCAACTCATTTGAAACACACCCTTTTGGAATCGAGCTGTTTCCTGCGAAATCTGCCCGCAATTCAACGCGGCCTTGACCCCGACACAAAAGGCCCTATAATTTTTTTAGAAACACCCCAACCAGGGCGGCTCAAGGCATTCTCTACAAGGAGCGCGATTGCATGGAACTGAACTATGATCGGCTGGCGGCGGATTACGCGCTGCATCGGCAGGTACACCCGGATGTCTGGCTCAGCCTCGTCAAACGGGCCGCGTTGGATGCCACTGCGAGGCTTCTGGAGGTGGGCTGCGGCACGGGCAACTACATCGCCATGCTCGCGCAGGAGTTCGGCTGCGCCGCCTGGGGCATTGATCCCTCGCCGGGGATGCTCTCCCAGGCGCGGGCGCGAGGCTTGCCGGTCGAATTTGTCCTGGGACAGGCCGAGTCGCTCGGCTTTCCGGCGGCGACCTTCGATCTGATCTTCTCGGTAGACGTGATCCACCACATTGAAGATCGGGCGCGCTACTTCGCCGAGGCCTACCGGGTGCTCAAGCCAGGCGGCCTGCTCTGCACCGTCACCGATTCGGAGGAGATCATCCGCAACCGCCAGCCGCTCTCGAACTACTTCCCCGCCTCGGTCCCGTTGGAGCTGGCGCGTTACCCCAAACCCGCCGAGTTGCGCGCCTGGATGACGGTGGTGGGCTTCGAGGGGCTGGATGAAGACTACGTGGAGTTCTCGCACGAGCTCTCGGACATTCGGATGTATCGTGATCGGGCCTTTTCGGTGTTGCACCTGATCCCGGATGCGGCCTTCCACGAGGGCATCGCCCGGATGGAGGCCGACCTGGCGGTGGGGCCATTGCGCCGCGTCTCGCGGTATCTGCTGCTGTGGGGACAGAAGCCCGCGTAGCACAGGATGCCATCATGCTGCCCTTCGAGCTGACCGCCACGCAACAGGCCATCGCCGCTGCCCCGCTTACCGCTAAGACCTGTCTCAGCGGGCCGGCGGGAACCGGCAAGACCACCACGGGCGTCGCGCGCCTGGCGCACTGGCTGGAGAGCGGCGTGCCTGCCGAGCGTATCTTCATCCTCACGCCGCAGCGCACGCTCGACGAACCCTACCGCGCCCTGCTCACCGCGCCTGCACGCACCGCCGGCGGGGAGGTCAACCTCGCCACCCTCGGCGGGCTGGCGCGCCGGATGGTGGAGCTTTTCTGGCCCCTCGTCGTCGAACCGGCGGGCTTCGGCGATCCATACCGCGAGCCGACCTTCCTCACCCTGGAGACCGCACAGTACTTTATGGCCCGGCTCGTGGAGCCATTGCTCGCCGAGGGCTACTTCGATGGCGTGACCATTGACCGCAACCGGCTCTACAGCCAGATCATTGACAACCTCAACAAGGCCGCCGTCGTGGGCTTTCCGCACACCGAGATCGGCGAGCGGCTCGCTGCTGCGTCGAGCGGCGATTCCCAGCAGCGCAAAATCTACACCTGGGCGCAGGAGTGCGCCAGCCGCTTCCGCACCTACTGTCTGGAGCATAACCTGCTCGACTTCTCGCTTCAGGTTGAGTGCTTCCGCCGCTACCTCTGGCCGGATTCCCTCTGCCGCGAGATGTTGCAGAGCGAGTACACGCATCTGCTCTTCGATAATGTCGAGGAGGACACGCCGGTCGCCCACGATGTGGTGCGCGATTGGCTGCCCACGCTCACCGGGGCGTTGCTCATCAGCGATACGGAGGCGGGACATCGGCGCTTTCTCGGCGCGGACCCTGAGGGCGTGGACGACCTGAGCGCATTGTGTACCACACAGGTCACGTTCACCGAGTCCTTCGTCGCCTCGCCGCCGCTTCAGCTGTTGGGGCAGACGCTCTCGCAAGCGCTGCGTCAGCCCGTCCCGCCGCTGACGGATCCGGTCGAACCGGCTGAGATGCGGAAGGCGCTGCACTACACCTCCCACCGCTTCCATCCGCAGATGTTGGATTGGGCCGTGGAAACCATCGCGGCGTTGGTGCGCGACGAGGGCGTCCCGCCGGGCGAAATCGTCGTGCTCGCGCCCTTCCTCACCGATGCGCTGCGCTTCTCGCTGGCCCACCGGTTGGCGGAGCGCGGCTTGCCCGTGCGCTCCCATCGCCCCTCGCGGGCGCTGCGCGACGAGCCGGCGGCGCGCACGCTGCTGACCCTGGCGGCATTGGGCTATCCGCAGTGGGGCTTCGTCCCCAGCCAGTACGACATCGCCTACGCGCTTCAGCAGGCTATCGAGACGCTCGATCTGGTGCGGGCGCAACTGCTGGCCCAGGTGCTCTACCGCGTCGCGGAGGGGCAGCCGACGCTGCGCCCCTTCGATACGCTCAATGCGGAGATGCAACAGCGCGTCACCTACATCTTGGGCGAGCGTTACGAGACGTTGCGCCGCTGGCTGGCGCACTTCGCCACCCTGCCGCCCACGGAGCTCGACCACTTCCTGGCGCGGCTCTTTGGCGAAGTTCTCTCCCAGCCTGGCTTCGGCTTCCACGCCGCCTACGATGCGGGCGAGGTCGCCGCCAACCTCATCGAATCGGTGCGCAAGTTCCGCTGGATCGGCGGCTGCGTGGATGACGACGTGCTCGCGCTGGGGCGGGAGTACGTCCAGATGGTCGAGGCGGGCGTTGTCGCCGCGCAGTACGTCCGCAGCTGGCTACGGCAGCCGGAGGACGCGGTGCTCCTTACCCCGGCCTACACCTTCCTGATGATGAATCGCCCCGTTGACTACCAGTTCTGGCTCAACGTGGGCGGGAGCGGCTGGTGGGAGCGGCTCTACCAACCGCTCACCCATCCCTACGTCCTCAGCCGTCGCTGGGAAGTCGGCGCGCAGTGGCGCGACTCCGACGAATACGCCGCACGGCAGCGCGCGTTGCACCGGCTCGTCCTGGGGCTGATCCGGCGCTGCCGTCAGGGGATCTATCTGGGCCTGAGCGATCTGAGCGAGCAGGGCTATGAACAGCAGGGCGCGCTCCTCGCAGCGTTGCAGTATGTGTTGCGCGGGCTGCGTTGAAAGAGCTATTTTTAACAGAGGATACCACAAGCGAGTCAGACCATGAAAACACTTGACCTTTCCACCTGGCCCCGGCGCAAGCATTTCGAGGTGTTCCGGCAGTACGATTATCCGTACTTCAGCCTGTGCGCCGATGTGGATGTGAGCCGGTTCCATCCTTGGGTCAAGTCGCAGGGGCTGTCATTCAACACCACTGTGGTCTACATCACGACGCGCGCGGCCAACGCCATCCCAGAACTTCGCCAGCGCATTCGCGGCGCGGAGGTGGTGGAGCATGAGGTTGTCCATCCGTCATTCACCGTCCTCGCAACAGACGAGCTGTTCAGCTTCTGCAACGTGAATTACACAGAGGACTTTGCCGCGTTCTACGCCCAGGCCGAAGCGGCCATCCGGCGGGTGCAGGCTGACATCGTCCTTGAAGATGAGCCGGGGCGCGATGATTACCTCTTTATGACCAGTATCCCCTGGGTCTCGTTCACCAACATCCAGCACCCCATCCACATGCATCCGGCGGACTCCGTGCCGCGTATCGCCTGGGGCAAGTACCACGCGCTTGGCGACCGGCTGCTCATGCCCCTCTCCATCCAGGCACATCACGCGCTGACCGATGGTATCCACGCTGGACGCTTCTACGAGCATGTGCAAGCCCTGCTCGACAGGCCGGAGGATTTGGAATAGCCATGCCCACCTTCTTATCCCCCCGCCCCGCGCAGGAAGCCGTCCTCGCCTACACCGGCGGGAAGATGGGCGTTTCGGCGGTGCCGGGCAGCGGCAAGACGTGGACGCTTTCGCAGCTGGCGGCGCGGTTGGTCATCGCCGGGCGGCTCGCCGACGAGCAGGAGGTGCTCGTTGTCACGCTGGTCAACTCCGCCGTGAATAACTTCGAACGCCGGGTCAAACGCTTCATCCAACAGGAGGGCCTGCTCCCCATCGGCGTGCGCGTCCGCACGCTGCACGGTCTCTCGCACGACATCGCACGCGAGCGTCCTGGGCTGGTGGGCCTCGCCAGCGATTTCCAGATCATTGACGAGCGCACCTCGCAGGAGATTCTCCAGGAAGCCGCCACGACCTGGTTGCGCGCGCATCCCTACGCGCTCGATGACTACGTCCAGCCAGACATGGAGGAGCGCCGGGTCGAATGGGTGCGGCGCGACCGATGGCCGGACGTGGTGACGAGCGTCGCCGGCAGCTTCATCCGCCAGGCCAAGGATCTACAGCTCACCCCGCCGGAATTGCGGCTGCGGCTGGAGCAACTCTCGTGGCCGCTGCCGCTGGCCGAGATGGGGCTGGCGATCTACACCGACTACCAGCGGGCGCTCGCCTTCCGGGGTGGCGTTGACTTCGACGATCTCATCCGCCTGGCGCTGCTGGCCCTGCGGCTCGATGAGGAGTTCCTGGCGCGGTTGCGCGCCCGCTGGCCCTACATCCTGGAGGATGAGGCGCAGGATAGCAGCCGCTTGCAGCAGGAGATCCTCGCGCTGCTCGCCGGGCCGGAGGGCAACTGGGTGCGCGTGGGCGATCCCAATCAGGCGATCTACGAGACCTTCACCACAGCGAACCCGCGCTATCTGCGGGAGTTCATCCGCCGCGAGGAGGTGCAGGAGCGCGAGCTGCCTGATTCGGGGCGCTCCATGCCGAGCATCATCGCGCTGGCAAACCGGCTGATTGATTGGACGCGGAGCGAGCATCCCGTGACAGCGGCGCGCGAGGCGCTCTCGCTGCCCCACATCCGCCCAACCCCGCCGGACGACCCCCAACCCAATCCACCCGACGCGCCGGAGAAGGTGGTCTTGATGACCACGGCTTACACGCCGCAAGAGGAGATCAACGCTGTGGTCAAATCGGTGGCGAGCTGGGCGGCAGCGCAGGCGGCTTTGCCGGAGGAGGAACGCGAGACGCTCGCGGTGCTCGTCCCGCGCAACACGCGGGGCTTCGAGGTAGAAAGGATGTTGGAGGGGGAAAGCATCCCGCACCACTCGCTGCTGCGGAGCACGCCGAGCACGCGCAAGACCGCCGGCGCGCTGGGCAACGTGCTCAACTATCTGGCCGACCCGACCTCAGCGCGGAAGCTTGCCACCGTCTACCGCGTATGGCGGCGGGTGGAGACGGATGAGGCGGAGGTGTTGGCGTTGCGCAAGGAGGTCGCCGGGCTGTTGCGCAAGTGCCCGCATTTGGAGGCCTATCTCTGGCCGCACGCCGAGCACGACTGGCTCGCCACGTTGGAGCCGACATCGGCGCTGCTGGAGGAGCTGGCAGCCTTCCGCGAGCAGGTCTGCCGCTGGCAGGAGGCCGTCATCCTGCCGATTGACCAGCTGGTGCTCACGATAGCGCAGGAGCTCTTCGTCGCGCCGGCGGAGCTGGCGATGGCGCACAAGCTGGCGGTGGTGCTGCGCCGCGCCGCCGACCTCCACCCCGAATGGCGGCTGCCGGAGCTGACGCAGGAGCTGGCAAGCGTCGCCCGCAACGAACGCAAGTTCCTGGGGCTGAGCGAGGATGACACGGGCTTCGATCCGGAGAAATATCGGGGCCAGGTGGTCGTCGCCACGATGCACAAGGCCAAGGGCCTGGAATGGGATCGCGTCTATCTGATGTCGGTGAACAGCTACAACTTCCCCTCGGCGCTGCCGGGGGATACCTATATTTCCGAAAAGTTCTTCGTGCGCGATGCGCTCAACCTGGAGGCGGAGGCGCTGGCCCAGCTGGCGGCGCTGCAACCGGGGGGCGAGGCATATCAAGAGGGCGCGGCAACCTTGACCGCGCGGCGGGAATACACCACGGAGCGGCTGCGGTTGCTCTACGTGGGTATCACCCGCGCCAGACAGGCGCTCGTCATCACCTGGAACACAGGTAAGCGGGGCGATCAACGCCCGGCGATCCCGTTTGTGGCGTTACAGGCGTGGTGGGAAACGCAATCATCGTGAGAGGAGACGAACGATCATGTGGCGGTCATTTTTAGGACGACGATCCCGTGGGGGCGGTTTTTCGGTGGTTCTGTTGATCTTTGGCGTGTTCGGGTGCATCTCGACGGCAGCGATGGTCTTCCTGGGCGCGCCGCTGGCGTGGGGGCAGGCGCGTAAGGTGGCCGCGCTCCCGCAGCCTGCTGCGAACGCGTTGGCGACGTTGACGCCGGGCACGGAGGCGCTCTTCACAGCGCAGCTCCCCGCGCCCGAAGAGACCGGGCCGTTCGGGCTGGCGCTCTACTACGTCGAGGTGCTGCAAGAGGCCCAATCGAGCGAGGGCGGGACGCCATCGCGTTCCCAGACGTGGGTGCGAGAATCCCCATCCCCGGCGGCGGTGACGCTCCGGCTGTCCGATGGCGGGCAATTGAGGGTACAGCTCCCGCAACAGGTGGCCTTCTACAATGCGCAGCGGCAGGAATCGCTGGCGGATACAGAGGAGCGTGCGATGCGCTATGTGGGCTATCTGCCGTTGCAGACGCTCACCGTCCACGGAACGTGGGAGGGCGATGGCGTGGTCACAGCGGAGGCGCTGTACGCCGGCTCGGCAGCGGCCTACGTGGACTATCGCCAATCGCAGCCGGGGACGGCTCTGGTCACGGGCGGCTTCTGCGGCGGGGTAGCCCTTCTGTTGTTGGCGGTGGGTGTGGTGTTACGCTTTTTGGGCAAGTAGCGAGGGCGCTGATGACATTGCCGCAAGGGTTCCAATTCAGCCAGGGGAGTTTGCAGGATTACGTTGACTGTCACCGGCGCTTCCAGCTGCGCTATCTGCTGGGGGTGATGTGGCCGGCGGCGGAGGCGGAACCGATCGCGGAACACGAGCGGCGGGTGCAGCTGGGCCAGCGCTTCCATCGGATGGTGCAGCAGGCGCTCCTGGGCATCCCGGAGGCGCAACTGGCGCGGCTGGCGCAGGATGCCGATCTCAGCCGGTGGTGGGCGCACTATTGCGAGCACGCACCGGCGGCTATGCCGGGGACGCGCTATCCGGAGGTGACGCTCTCTGCGCCGCTGGCGGGGCAGCGGTTGATCGCCAAGTATGACCTGGTGCTCGTCACGCCGGAGGGGCGGGGATTGATCTTCGATTGGAAGACCTCGCTGCGGCGCACGCCGGGGCCGAGATTGGCCGGGCGCTTGCAGACGCGCGTCTATCGCTATCTGCTGGTGCGGGCGGGGGCGCAGCTCAACGGTGGGCAAGCCCTCGCGCCGGAGCAGGTGGAGATGCGCTACTGGTTCACCGACTTCCCCCACGACCCCGAAATCCTGCCCTACGACGCCCGCGCCTACGCCAGCGATGAAGCCTATCTAACCGGGCTGCTGGAGGAAATCGCGGCGCGGCTTGACGGGGATGATTTCCCCTTGACGGAGGATGAACGCCGCTGCGTCTACTGCCCGTACCGCTCGCTCTGTGATCGCGGCGTGCAAGCGGGTGACATCAACCTGCTGGACGATGAGGTCGTGTTGGATGTGGAGGAGGATGACTTTCGGCTGGACTTCGAGCAGATTGCAGAGATCGCCTTTTAAGGGTCGTTGATTTTCAGGAGGACACAATGGTAACAAGAGAAGATTTCACCACAGACGAATGGATTACCTTGCGGGCGCTGATGCAGAGCGCCTTCTTCGGCGTGGCAGTGGCGGATCGGCTGCTCTACGACGAGGAGGCCGAGACCTGGGGACGGTTGCGTCCCCACACCATCCCGCTGGTGCAGGTGTTGATCGGCAAGTCAGAGGATGCCGCCGAGCACGAGGCAGTCCTGGAGCGGGCCACGGACACCGATCTCGAGACGCTAGTCGAAGAGTCCCACGTGATCTTGCAGGCGAAGGTCACCCGTGAGGAGATCGAGGAGCTGCGGCTGACGTTGCAGGCGCTCGCGCACGGGGTTGCCGAGGCCGATGATCACGTCGCGGAAAAAGAGAGCGAGTTTTTGGAGACCCTAGACGCGCTCTTGCAGGGGTGGGATGCGTAGCCCTGACTGCGAAACGTGAAACGCTGGCTTGATCCCACAGCGGTGCAGCCGCCGGAGGCGTTGCGCCAGTTCATCGGAGGGCATCCGCTGGTGGCGGAGACACTGGCGCGGCGCGGCATCACGACCGTGTCCGCGGCGCGCGCTTTTCTGAACCCGGATGCCTACACGCCCACCCCGCCGGAGGCGTTGCCCGATCTGGAGCGGGCGGCAGCGCGGCTGACCGAGGCCATCGCACGCGGGGAGCAGATCTGCGTCTGGGGCGACTTCGACGTAGACGGGCAGACCTCAACGACGCTGCTCGTGGCAACATTGCGCGAGCTCGGCGGGCGCGTCCGCTACCACATCCCCGTGCGGGCGACAGAATCGCACGGGATCAGTCTGCCGCACCTGGCGGCGGAGATTGATGCGGGAGCGGAGCTGGTGCTCACCTGCGACACGGGGGTGTCTGAAGACGAAGCCATCGCCTACGCCAACGAGCGCGGCGTGCCGGTCATCGTGACGGATCACCACGAGCTGCCGCTTGCGTTGCCGCCGGCCTACGCTGTGGTCAATCCGCACCGTCTGCCGGAAGCGCACCCGTTGGCGACGTTGCCGGGCGTGGGTGTGGCCTACAAGCTGGCGCAGGCGCTCTACGCGCTGTCCGGGCGCGAGGGGGAGGCCGCCCAACACCTCGACCTGGTGGCGCTGGGCATCGTGGCGGACGTGGCGATGTTGCAGGGCGATGCGCGCTATCTGTTGCAACGGGGGCTGCTCGCGTTGCGCGAGACGCAACGGCTCGGCTTGCAGGCGTTAATCGCCAGCGCGGGATTGCAGGCCGCGCAGCTCCGCGAGGAGGACATCGGCTTTGGGCTGGCCCCTCGGCTCAACGCGCTGGGGCGCTTAGGCGATGCCAACGTTATCGTCGAATTTTTGACAACGGATGATCTGGCGCGGGCGCGGGTCCTGGCGGCGCAGTTGGAGGGGCTGAATCAGCAGCGGAAACTCCTCTGCACACAGGTCGAGCAGGGGGCGGAGGCGCTGCTGGAGCGCGACCCGACCTTGCTGGAAGACGCGGCGCTGGTGCTGGCGCATCCTGGCTGGCCCGCGGGCGTGATCGGCATCGTGGCGAACCGGCTGGTGGAGCGTTATGATCGCCCCACAGTGCTGATCGCGTTGGGGGAGGATGGCGTGGGGCGCGGATCGGCCCGTTCGGTGGAAGGGTGTCACATCACCGAGGCGATTGCGGAGCAGGCGGCGCTGCTGCGTGGCTTCGGCGGTCACGCGATGGCGGCGGGGCTGGCAATTGATGCGGAGCAGATTTCGCGCTTCCGGCGGCGACTATCGGCGGCGGTGCTGGCGCAGCGCGGGCGCGCCCCGGAGCCGACGCTACAGATTGACGGGTATCTGCCTCTGGAGGCACTCTCGCTGGAATTGGTGGCCGATTTGGAGCGGTTGGCCCCTTTCGGCCCGGGCAATGAGCCGCTCACGCTGGCGACCCGCGACGTAACAATTCAGCATCACAGCGCGTTGGGGCGCACGGGCGAACATTTGCAAGTGGTAGTGGAGGATGCCGCAGGCACGTCGCAGCGCGTCGTGTGGTGGCGTTGGAGCGGCGCACCGCTGCCAGAAGGCCCGTTCGATCTGGCGTACAAGGTGGGGATGAACAGCTTCCGGGGCGCAGTGAACCTGCAAGTGCAATGGGTGGATGCGCGTGTGGTCGCACCGCCGGAGCCGGTAGTTGAAGCTCCCTCGTCGCGGCTGGTGATCGAGGATTTCCGGCAGGCTGTGCAGCCGCTGGCCGCGGTCGCGTCGTGGCTCGGACGCGAGGATGTGCAGGTCTGGGCCGAAGCGCAGCAAGAGATCGCCGGGCTGACGCGGGCGCAGCTCACGCCGGCGGGAACGCTGGTGATCTGGAGCGCGCCGCCGGGGCCGGAGGTGTTACAGGCGGCCCTGGTGCAGGTCGCGCCGCAGCGAGTGGTGTTGGTGGGCGTGGATCCGGGCATGGACGCGCGGGATATTTTCCTCAAGCGGCTGGCGGGCGCGGTGAAGTATGTGTTGCGCACCAACGGCGGGCAGGTATCGCTGGCGATGCTCGCGGGCGTGACGGCCCAGCGCGAGGCCACGGTGCGGTTGGGGCTGGCCTGGCTCGAGGCGCAGGGTCACATCACGATAGTGGAAGAAAGCACAGGCGCGTTGCAGCTGGCGCCAGGGTCGGGCCAGGCCAATGAGACGACATCGCGGCAGGTGATGCTCCTGTTGCGGGCGGCGCTGGCTGAGGCGGAGGCCTATCGGCGGTATTTTGTGCAGGCGGATGCGGAGCGGTTGCTAGCGGAAGCGGACTGATCCGCCGGATGGAAAACATAAAGCGGGGTGGCTCAAGCCACCCCGCTTTGAGTTGCAGTACGTTACTGCCGCAGCACGAGTGGCAGGTAGAGTTGGTGGAAGGGCCGTTCAATTTGGAGATAGTCGCCCTTGACGGTTGCGAGGGTGACATTGCCGCCGGCATCCACGGCCTGGACGAGGTAAGTTTCGGTGCGGGGGACCTCTTCCAGGAAGCCGACCCACCGCAGCCCGGCGACGTCGTTGGGATCCCGCTCCAGAGGATAGCTGATGACCTGCTCTCCGGTGACGAGGCTGAGATAGACCTGGCGCACCGGTCCTTCCCGATCCTCGACCTCGACCTCCGCATAGACGCCGAGGGGGCCTTCGGGCCGCACCGAGGCGCTGAGGATACGTGGCGGGCTGTAATCATTGTTGATTTCGCGGGCGTAGGTGATGTCGAGCTCGACGTTGTGGAGCAGCCGCAGCTCGCGGGTGCGGGCATTGAGCCAGGCGAAGGTCGCCGAGAGCCGGGGTATCTCACCCACGCGGTTAAGGGTAAAGAGGCGGGCTGGATACCAACCGAGCATGGCATCCAACGCGGGCGTGGGACGGGCGGTATCGGTGACGGGGCGGGTGACGACAGGGTTGGTCTCCATCACCTGTTCCAGGGTTGCGCCGAGGAAGAGCACGCCACGCGGTTCCCATCCTGGCGGCGCGTTGACCGGCAGAGCGGCGGAGGGGAGCAGCGGTCGGCCCACTGCGCCGTAGGCGGCGAGCGGAGAGCCGACGCCGTAGTAGGTCCCGTCGCGCCCTGCATAGACTTCGAGTGTGGGGGTGATGCTGATACTGCGTCGCACTAGGCCGCCGATGGATTCGAAATCTCCCAGGGCAATATCCATGTGGGAGTTGGGAGTAGGCAGGGCATTGGGGACAATCACCTGATACATGGGCAGGCCGTAGAGGGTCGCCACCATGAGCGACTTGGCATCGTAGGGCGTGAGTCCGCCCGGCGGCAGACTGCTGAGGTAGCGCGCCTTGGCCCGCTGGAGCGCATCGCCGACGGCTACGGGGCCGCTCTGGCCCAGCTCATGGGTAAGCAGGAGCATCAACCGCTCGGAGCCGCCGATGCCATCGTACTGACCGTACCCGTAGCCCGTGTTGGCGATCCAAAGCGCGCCGTGTTGTGCAAAGGCCTGAGGGTAATCGGGCTGGCTGGCGGGCAGGAGCACGTTGGGGTCGGGGACGTTGTAGCCGGCGTGACAGCCCATGGACCAGGCGACGGTTCCTGGCAGCGAGGTGGTGGCGTTGACGACATCATCATTGTAGAAGATGCCTTGCGTGGTAGTGGCAGGGAGAGTGCGCCAGTGTTCGTAGTGGGCGTTGACTGTGGCAAGGTCGGGCGCGTTGGGGGCATTGACCCAGGCGGCGCGGAGGTCGTTTGCGCCCCAGTCCTCACCGATGAGTTTCGTCACCGCGCCGACGGGGTGCATGTAGTTGAGCTGGTTGTAAATCACAGTAGCGGCATCGCTGAGGAAATCGTAGCCTGTGACCAGTGCATCTTGGGAATTGAGTTGCCCATCGTTGAACAGGAATTGGAAGATGCTGGCGTTGATCTCCTCCGGGCGCTCGACAAGCTGCCCGGTTGCCAGGTCGGGCAGCCAGAAGTAGCGTCCGCGCCAGCCGAGCTCGCGTCCGGGGGAGGTGCCGTAGGCGTCATCGGTGAGATAGAAGCCGCTGGCGGTGGCGGCCAGGATCGCCGAGGGGCCGGCCTGCGCGCCTTGGGTGTAAGCGCGTTCGTTGGCGATGCGGGCGAGGTCCCACTCGCGGTAGAAGGGGATCTGCTCATCGCTCCCCACGACGACGACGTAGCGGAGGGTGGGATAGCTTGCTAGATAGGAAGAGATGACGTTGGTGCGGAGCAGCTCGACGACGCGGTTGGCGGCGAAGACATTGCAATAGTTGGCGTTCCAATCTTCGTAGGCGCTACTCACTTCGATATCGAACTCGACGGGGAAGAGGATACCGCGCACCTGATTGTGGTCGGCAAGAAGGCGCAGGTTTTCGGTGAGTGCATGGGTGGCGGTAAGTCCGTAGGTCTGAGCCAGACGGGTGGGATTGTAGAGAATGAGGGTTTCCGGATCGGTGATGGCCGAAGCGCCGGTGTAGATCTCTGGGACGGGATAGACGAAGTAGTTGGGGTTCCAAGTGCAGGTATAGGGCGTGGGGAGGGGGTTGTGTTCCAAGTGTAGGGTGTAGGGATGGTCGGGGTCGTAGGTGTACGCATCCGCGCCGGTGACGAGGATGTAGTAGGTGCCGGGTCGCAGGGCGACGAGGCGGGCGCGCTCATCCTGCGTGTCGGGATTGGTGGAGATGGCCTCCCAGGTACCAATCGCTTCCCAGGTGCCAATCGCTTCCCAGGTGCCAATCGCTTCCCAGGTACCAATTGCTTCCCAGGTACCGATGCTCTCCAATTCACCCTGTTCATTTGTCTGACCGGAGTCAATCAAGTGTCCGATTGAGTGCCCTGGCGACAGCGCCGGTAAGAGCCGAAGATCGGGCATGATCAGGAGGTCGTAGTCCGCCGGAAGGTTGCTCAGCGTGGCGGTAACAAGCGATGGCACGCTCAACGTGAAAGAATACCAATCCTTGTCATTGGGCCATTCAATGTACGCATCGTCAATAACCCCTGTGGCAGGGAATGGCGCGGCGGTATCGGGGGTGGGATTGAACTCGTGGGGGTCCCGGATCTCTTCTGGGATGAGACTCTCCCGGCTGCGCTCGTACCCTACCACGACAACGGGTTCTGATGCCTCAAGGATGCCGCCGCCATCAAAGGCCATGCCCAACACGGTCATATCAGCCTGATCCCAGAGGAGGCTGCCTGAGGGTGGAATGAGCCGACTGCGTCGCAGGCGCAAGTTTCCCTCCATATCGTAGAGGCTGAGAGTGACGGTGACGGGATCGCTGGTAAAATCGGCGTGGCGCACCCAGTAGGCAGTAGCGTGATCAGGGTAGCGATGGACGGCTGGCAGGTAGAAGAGCATACTGGTGTAGGAACTATTGGGGCTGATGTAGCCACCGAGGTCAACGCCTGGGCCGTCGCTTTCCTGACGCTCGACGATGACGCTGTGGTAGTAGGGCATTGCTGCGCTCGACCCGGACATCAGCGCGCTGCCGGCCCAATCGAAGTTCTGGCTGGCTAAGGGCATCAGAATGGGCTGGGGTTGTAGGGTGGGAAGGAATAGATATTCCCCGAATGGCGCCAGTGCGCCGAGGGGCGTATGATAGTCTAGGGTAGTTTCGACAAGATCGGTGTGTTCGCTTTCGACCATCGCCCAACCTTCGCTGCGCAATCCGGTCTCCTGGTGGTGAAGCGAGGGGATGATTTGTGCATCATAGGCCCCGAAGCTGCTGCCAGTGGTGATTTCGATGGGGATGTTCTGCACATCCTCCCAGGCCAGATAGGCAGAGATGTAGACATATTCTCCTTCAGGCCGTCGGAGCTGCACGCTGAAATTTTCACCAGGACTCCAGGCGCCCTCCGCCGCGAAGTCGTACCGGAGGGTGTTGTGAGGTGAAATGGTCAGTGGAATGGTGATGAGATCGGTGGCGCTGTGAAAAATAACGAACTTGATATTGGCGGGCACATCCCCTTGATCCGCGTTGTTGATGTAGAGCACGGGACGCAGATCCTCGCGGGGCGCACCGATCCACGGAAAAGTCGCGTAGATGAGTGTTTCAGGCGCGTAAGCAGCGAGAAAATTTGGTGAGGCGGGTGTGGTGGGGGCATGTTTGACCAAACAAGCGATGTTACCGTCATCAACCCTGACCAGACCGCTGCCGATGTAGATATTATCGCCCGCTAACACCCCCTGCAAATCTTCTGGTGTGAATAAAGTGCTTTGATAGGGTTCAAGCGTGCGGGTGAGTATCGCAGCCGGGGTAGCCATAGAACCTCCCTCAGGCCCCCAGAGGTAGAGCGTGACCTCCTGTGTGTAGTGTATGGCGTTCATCACATGGAGGCTGGGGGCAAGTTGCCCATCGTTGAGATCGAAGTAAGGGAGGCTACAGGTGGAGTTGCCGTAACCCGGCAAGCTGAACGAGGTGAGCGCGAAGGGTTCTGAAGCAAAGGCTTGCGGGGCAATGGGTTCCGCCGGGCTGGCAAGCGCGGGTTGTGAGGGCTGATTGAGCCACCATATCCCGCTCAATATCAGCATAGATATTGCAAACACGAAAAACAGGGTGAGCGTTTTGTTCCTCATGGGTCATCTCCTTTCTACTATGGAACTAACTTACATTACCTGAGTACTCTCTCCCTCGCGCAAAGCCCGGATATGCGCGAGCTCTCGCCGGGCGTCAAGCGCCTTAAATTGCTCAGCAGCGCTCTGTAGAATGGTGTGTGCTGCTTGTTGATTGCCAAGTGCTAGCTGTAGCTTGGCAAGTGTCAAACGAGCGTGTGCAGTCCCATACAAGTCTTTGGTCTCTTCAAGCAAGGGAATGGCTGCGTCGAGAGCGGCGTTGACTGCTGGATAGGTTTGGAGTTCAAGATATATCTTCGCTATTAAGTGCTGACTTCTTCCAATCTCTTGAGCGTTGCCCTGCGACTTAGCCAGAGTCAGGGATTTTTCACCATGCACCAGGGCAGTTTGTGGGTCGGCGCGCTTGAGCGCCAATTCGCCATAGTGGCGATAGATTTCAGGGAGCATAGATTCGGATCCCATTGTGTTAAACAGCGTTTCGGAGCGTTGGAGTCGCTGTTCGGCTTCGGAGAATTGATCCTCCTGAATGGCGACCGCGGCCAGATTATTCTCCATCAGGGCCTCGCCAAACGTCATCCCCAGCTCTTTTGAGATGTTCAATACGGAGGTATAGGCAAGCCGAGCCTCTTCCAAGTGCCCCTGATAACGGTAGATTTCGCCAAGATTTGCCGCGACTCTGGCCTCGCCCTCTTTGTAGTGAATTCTCTGCGCGATAGCCAGAGCTTTTTCACCATGCGTTACCGCAATGTTCCAGGCCCCCTGATTTAGATAGATGACTAATAGATTGGTTCGCGCGCTAACTTCGCCAGGTAAATCCTGTAATTTTTCGTAGTGCGCCAGGCTTTCTTCCCCTAATGCCACCGCTCTTTGTAAATTTCCTTGTCTGTAATTGATGACAGCCATCAGGTACAGGGCGCGGGCCTTTATTTTTTGAGGAGCAGTTTCAACATGGTTATTAACGAGGTCAATAACTCTTTGCGCCCAGGCACTGCTCTTTTCATAATCTCCTTGGCGATAGAATAGCCCCGTGCCAATGAGATAGAGCTGTGCTCCTTCCAGAATTTGCGTTACGTTGGGCAAGTCGAGGCCTTGCTTGATGGCGGTAAAGGCTTCTTTATATTTCCCCTGAGATTCCAAGACCGAAGCGATGTGATATGCAATATCAGCAGCGCGCGCTACATCCATGGGATTTCCAGGAATTTGAGGAAGTAAGGAGCGGGCCTGTCCGAGATGTTCCAGTGCCGCATCATACTCCCCCAAGAGCGTGAGCGTCTCCCCCAAAAGGTGATGCATTTCGAAACGCTCGTCCGTAGCGGGTAGGTCGCCGGCGTCGGCGGCCTCCAGGGCGCGCTCGAAGGCCTGGACCGCCTGCTGTGTGAGGTAGCTCCGTTGCATCTGCCGCCCCAGGTCGAGATTAGCGCGCATGGCGATCTCCCATAGCTGTCCCTCGTAGGCGTGATACGCCAGCAGCGTCACCCAGTTGGAAGTCGCGCGCTCGCGCTGTTGCGCCAGGTACTCAGTAAGCCGGCGGTGGATGTGTCGCTGCATCCGATAGGCCAGCCCTCGGTAGGCCACCTCGCGGGTGAGCGGCTGGCGGAAAACGAGCGTCTCTTCCGCTGGATCGCCATAGAGCAACCCCAACGGAGTGAGCCGTGGTAGCCGCCCCTTGACCGCGGGTAAGGTCTCCTCCCCGTAACCGGCGACCAACATCTGCACCGTCAGCTGTTCGCCCGCGACCGAGGCCGCCCGCAACAGGTGCCGGCTGGGCGGCTCCAGCTGATCAATGCGACTCTGGATCAGCTCGTAGAGCGTGGCGGGCAAAGGAATCTTCTCCAGCGGCTGCGTCAGCGTCCAGGCATCCTCGTGACGCTCTAACACACCTGAGGCAATCAGCCCTTGCAGCGCCTCGATGGAATAGAGCGGCGTCTGGCCGCCCTGCTTGAGCAGCCAGCGCTCCACCTCGCGGGGAAGATCCGCACCCTGGGCCATGCGGCGGGCCAACAGCCGCGTGGCGCGGGAGCTCAGCGGCTCCAATGCGATCTCCATTCGTTCCGGTCGGTCGGGGGCGGCCCAGCGGTCGGTGACAGCGGGCAGGTCGCGGTAGGTGATGACGAGCAGCAACGGAGCCGCTGGGGGGTGCTCCAACAGCGCATCCACGATTTCCAGCGAGGGGGGGGCCATCCATTGGGCATTTTCCAAAATGAGTACAAGGGGACGTTCCTGCGCCGTGTGCTCCCACAGCTCGCGCAAGGTCTCGATGCGTTGCTGCTGTTGCAGGTCGGGAGCCAGCGCGGCGACCTCTGGTGAGGGCGACATCTCTGCACCGATGAGGGGCGCGAGCAGCGCTGTCCACGGGGCCAACCCATATTGGGCAAGTGTTTGCTCCAACACAGCGGCGCGCTCCGTCGTTGGGCGATTTTCCAGCCCCAGCAGGGAGAGCAGCGGCGCTTCCCAGGCTGCGTAGGGTAGATGTCCGCCGTAGGAAGGCGCGACGCCAAGATGTACTGTGGATCCTGCTTGTAGCGCCAGCTTGGTGAGCTCTTGCGCCAGGCGACTCTTGCCGATCCCGGCCTCGCCGTGGAGCAGCACGATCTGGGGCGTGCCCTCCTCCAGCGCCGCGAGCGCCTGTTGCAATTGCGCGAGCTCCTGTTCACGATCCACCAGGGGGATGACAGAAGTATCCACACCGGTGAAGAGTGGGCGGAGCCGGCGGGCCAGGAAGGGCGCGATGGGATCGCGCTTGCCCTTGAAGTGCTGCGGGGCCAGGCGCTCCCCCAGCACACGCTGGCTGACCGAGGGATGATCTGCGGTGTTGGGGCCGAGCAGTGTCTCCCCGGGTGTGCTGCCCGACATGAGGCGATAGGCCAGGTTGACCTCATCGCCCATCACGGTGTACTCCCGCCGTTCAGCGGTGCCCACGTCGCCAGCGAAGACGAAGCCGCTGTTGATCCCTATCCGCAGCGGGATGTCTGCCTGCTCTTGCAGCTCCAGCGCCGCCAGCACCGCGCGCAGCGGATCGTCCTCGTGGGCCTTGGGCGCGCCGAAGAGCGCCATCAGATAGTTGCCGGTCGGCGACGTGCTGATCTTGTTGACGATCCCATCGTAGCGTTGGATAGTCTGGCGGACGCGGCCCAACATCGCATTAGGCTCCGCTAGCACGCGCTTGAGTCGCTCAGGATCAGCGCCGAAGATGCTGTAATCAGGCAGCGCCGAGAGCGAGAGCATCAGAATGGTAACGCGGCGGTGCTCGCTCCAGAGATGCATCTGTTCCAGGTCGGGGGCGCTGGTCAGGCGCGCCAGCAATTCCTCTGGAAGATAGGGCGTGAGTGCATTGAGACGCGAAAGCAACCAGAGCAGCTGATCCGTCGGGTCGGTCGCGGGCAGCACGACGAGTGGGGGCGGAGCATGTGGTTCAGGCGCTGTTTCCAGCGCCTGAACGAGATAGAGGCTATCGGGAAGCGCCTCGCAGACGGCGACGTCAGAGCAGAGCGCGTAGGTCTCGGCATCCATGACGACACCGCCGGTGGGGGCCGCTTGTTGGGCGCGGCCCATCGCTTTGAGCGGCGGGCCGGAGAGGACCCACTCGCGCCCGCTTTCGGTCCCCAAGCCTGCACCGACCAGCCGCCCGGAGCCTAGCCCAATGGCGATCTCAAGCGGGAAGCATCCCAACGAAGTCTCGACCTGGCCCAACTGTGCCTTCATAGCGCGTTGCACATCCAGCGCCGCGCCGATGGCGTGTAGCGCGTGTGCCTCGCCGGTGAAGAAGAGCATCCCCGCATCGCCGCCGAACTTTTGCAGGTCGCCGCCATAGCGCTGTGTGGTGGTGATGAGGATATCGAGGAAACGGTTGACCAGCTCCGTGAGCTCCTCCGCGCCCTCCCGCGAGGCCTGCTGCGAGAAGCGCTCGGACATCGCAGTGAAGCCGTCAATATCGGCAAACATGGCCGTCCCCTCAAGCGCCTGCGTCAGAATGGCGGTGGTGGGCCTATCAAGCAGCGCTTCGGCCACCACTCGCGGGAGATAGGCAGCTACACCATCGAGCAGCTCGTGCAAATGGTCGAGGAGGGAGGGTTGGTAGCGCAGCAAATTCTCGGCCCAGGATGGCTGTGGGAGCGTGATAGATTCACTTTCTGTAAATTCTGGTGGCTTCACGGTCATCATCTTTTTTGAACATAGTGTTGTGAAGGTGAAGGGCGTCGTTATGGTTACAAGTTACTTCAAGTTTAATGCCGTTTAAGAAAAAGAGCAACTGTTCAGCGAACAGTGCCGGCTCAAGTAAGTAAGTCGCCAGACGCGAAATCCGACGCTGTGTTTACAAACCACGATTTTAAGTTATAATAATGTAACGAATCGCTATATATCGCGGAGGACACAAGATGGGCGAAGGGGCAACGGTCAGTTTTCGCTATTTTGTGCTGGGATTGCTGGCACAGCAACCGCTATCAGGATACGATATCAAGCGCCTGTTGAAGGGCCTTGAGTGGTTGATTGGTAGCCCCAGTTTCGGCAGTCTCTATCCCGCATTACATGCCCTGCGCGAAGCGGGACTGGTGACAGTCACGACGGTCACGCGCGAGGGGAAACCCCCGCGCAAGATCTACACGATCACCGCCACTGGGCAAGCGGCACTTCAGACGTGGGCCGAAGTGCCGGCGACCGCGAAGACGCTTAAGGACTTTGTCATGCAGCTCATTTTGGCGAGCAGTTTCTCGCCTGAGCGGATGCGGACGCTGTTGCAGCAGCGTCAGGCGCACATCGCCGAGCAATACATCGCCTTGCAACGGATGCGCGAAAACGGCGAGTTTGCAGGGATCGAGGGGCAACTGGCGCTGGATTACGCGCTGGCCCTGGCGGCAAGTGAGCTGCAGTGGCTAGAGCAAACGATCGAGTCCGCCGTGACGTAATGCTGGCAGACAGCAAGGCGTGAGCGCTCCGAAAAGGAGCGTGTCGGAATCAGAAGGAGGTTTTTGTAAATGGTAGAAGATAAAATTGAAGTGATGGGAACCGTAACCGAGGCTCTAAAAGGCACCAAATTCCGGGTTGATCTCGACACCGGCTACGAAGTCATGGCCTATCTCTCGGGAAAGATGCGCCGGTATTACATTCGTATCTTGTTGGGCGACCGCGTGAAGGTCGAACTTTCGCCTTATGATTTGGAGCGTGGACGTATCACCTATCGTTATAAGCGCCAACACGGTGCGCGTTAACCACGGACTTCTTATCAAGTGCCAGGCGGCCTTTGCGAAAGCAGAGGCCGCCTGTTTGCTGCTTGCCCATAGCCCATAGAATGATACAATGGAGTTAATGGCCTTCACGGCGCTGCGACAATCAAAGAATGGTTTGTCAGGAGGATTACCATGCGCTTTGCCCAGCAAGATATCGCCCTAAGAGAGTTTCACGTCTCCCGTAATTCGCGTGACCGCTATCAATTCGAAAAGACGCTTTTCAATTTACGTGGTAATGTCATCTTCGCCGACTTCCATGCCGCGCGCGTCTTCGCGCAAAAGATGAATGCGAAGCGTGACCTGATCAACTACCCGGAGCGAGCTGTGCGCGCCGGACAGCTCAATGCGCTGGGCCTGATTGACGAAATCCTGCACTACGTTATCCGGCTCTATCAAGAGCAGCGTAACCCACAGGTGATGGAGAAGGCGCTTGCCTATCTCGAAGCGCAACTCAGCCCGGAGACCATCTCGCGGCTGCTGAAGAAATTCTGCGATGATTTCCCCCCGATTGCTGTCTACCAGCGCGAGCTCACCGTAGAGGAATACCTGGAGGGGGAGACGGCAGGGGTCTCCAACCGCGCTGTGGCGCTGGAAGAGCTCCTCATGCTTTGGCTTTCCAATCTCAACCCGGCTTTCGATCCCTTCTTCGAGCTCTTCGATGATAGCGATTTGGAGAAGACCACCGCTTATCACACGGTCATGGAGACACTGCACAATTTCTTCGATACGCAGCCCTTCTTCGGGCCGGAGAACCAGAACCTCATTGATATGTTGCGGATACCGGCGCTGCGCCATCCGCACTCCCTTGAGGAACAGCTGGACTTCATCCGCACGCGCTGGATCGGTATCCTGGGGGCGTATCTCTATCGCTTGCTCAGCAGCCTCGACTTCCTGGCCGAGGAGGGCAAACTCTTCTTCGGCTTTGGGCCGGGGCCGGAGGCGCTCAAGCCTTACGATTTCGGCGAGCAGGAGTTCGAGCCGGAGCGCTTCAGCCCCGATAGCGATTGGATGCCGCGCCTGGTCTTGCTGGCGAAGAACGTCTACGTCTGGCTGGATCAGCTTTCCAAGGAGTACGAACAGGACATCTATCGCCTCGACCAGGTTCCCGATGCTGAGCTCGACAAGCTCGCCCGCTGGGGCGTCACCGGCCTGTGGCTGATCGGGCTGTGGCAGCGCAGCGAGGCCTCCAAGCGCATCAAGCAGATCATGGGCAACCCGGAGGCGGTCGCCTCGGCCTATTCGCTGGAGGATTATCGCATCGCCGACGATTTGGGTGGCGAGGCAGCCTTCAATGACCTCAAAGCGCGTGCGTGGCGGCGTGGCGTCCGCATGGCAAGCGATATGGTCCCCAACCACATGGGGATTGACTCACGCTGGCTCATCGAGCACCCCGATTGGTTCATCGGCCTGGATTATCCGCCCTTTCCCAACTACACCTTCAACGGTGTGGATCTCTGTGACGATCCGCGCGTGGGCGTCTATATCGAGGATCATTATTACACCCGCAGCGACGCCGCTGTCGTCTTCAAGCGCGTGGACCATTGGAGCGGCGCAACCCGCTACATCTATCACGGCAATGACGGCACCTCCATGCCGTGGAACGATACGGCCCAGCTCAATTATCTCAAAGCAGAAGTGCGCGAGGCGGTCATTCAGACGATCCTCGATGTGGCCCGGCGCTCCCCCATCATCCGCTTCGACGCGGCGATGACGCTGGCGAAGAAGCATTATCAGCGGCTCTGGTTCCCCGAACCTGGCACCGGTGGCGACATCCCCTCCCGCGCGGGCTTCGGCATGACCCGCGAGGAGTTCGATGCGGCGATGCCTGAGGAGTTCTGGCGTGAGGTGGTGGATCGCGTGCAGCGCGAGGTCCCCGATACACTGCTCCTCGCCGAGGCCTTCTGGCTGATGGAGGGCTATTTCGTGCGCAGCCTGGGGATGCACCGCGTCTACAACAGCGCCTTCATGAACATGTTGCGCGACGAGAAGAATGCGGAGTACCGCCAGCTCATTAAGAACACGCTGGAATTCGACCCACAGATTCTCAAACGCTACGTCAACTTCATGAACAACCCCGACGAACGCACCGCCACCGATCAGTTCGGCAAGGGCGACAAATACTTCGGCGTCTGCACACTGATGATCACCCTACCCGGTCTGCCGATGTTCGGCCACGGGCAGGTGGAGGGCTACGCCGAAAAATACGGGATGGAGTTCCGCAAGGCCT
Organism: Anaerolineae bacterium; assembly: GCA_034435555.1. Lineage (GTDB taxonomy): Bacteria > Chloroflexota > Anaerolineae > B4-G1 > SLSP01 > DAOTXC01. The sequence goes on along the minus strand of DAOTXC010000190.1, from coordinate 5,282 downwards.
ATTGGAATGAGTCGCCCGATCCCTGGCTGGTCGAGCGCCACGAGCGGGAGGTCTTCCCGCTGTTGCACAAACGCTATCTCTTCGCCGAGGTTGCCGATTTCCTGCTGCTCGACTTCTACACGCCGCAGGGTCAAGTGGACGAGAACGTCTTCGCCTATGCCAACCGCGCTGGCGACGAACGCTCTTTGGTGCTCTATCACAACAAATACGCCGACACCAGCGGCTGGATTCGCACCTCCGCCGCTTACGCGGTCAAGCAGGGCGATGGCGAAAAGGTGCTGGTGCAGAAGACGCTGGCGACCGGCCTGGGCATCCCCAACGATGGGCAGGTCTACCTCATCTTCCGCGATGCCATCAGCGGTCTGGAGTATATCCGTAACTGCCGCGAGATTCACGAACATGGTCTCTACGCGGAACTGCACGCTTATCAGGCGCACGTCTTCCTCGACTTCCGCGAGGTGGGCGAAAATGAGTATGGACAATACGGCCAATTGCACGCCTATCTCAACGGGCGCGGCGTTCCCAGCATCCACGAGGCCATGCAGGAGCTCTTCCTCGAGCCGGTGCATCAGCCCCTACGGATGTTGATCAGCGCCCCGGCCTTCGAGTGGCTGATGCAAACGCGCGAAACGTGGGCCACAGACCCCGACGCTACCGCCATGGAACAGGTGGAGCTCAAGGTGCGCGATCTGCTCAAAGCGGTGAACTATGTCGCGCAAGCAGCGGGGCCGGTAGCAGCTGTGGCATTGGACATTCGCCAACAATTGGAGGCGCTCTTCACCCTGGCGGCGGAACCTGACCGCTTGCCGTTGCCGGAGGACGAGATGCTCCGCGAGGCATTGCTCGCCGCGTTGACCGGCTCCGATCCAACGATCTGGAGCATCCTGTTGAGCTGGCTCTTCATCGCCCCGCTGGGACGCATGGTCGAGCCTGAGGAAGGGACGGCGACCAGCCGCACCTGGGTGGATGAATGGCTCCTGGGCAAGGTGATGGCGAACGCGCTGCGCGAGATGGACGTCACCGAGGAGGCTGCCTGGCGCGCCGTGGCGACGCTCAAGCTGCTCATCGAGTCGCAGGAATGGTACCTCAGCGTGGAAGGGACGCCACTCACCGCCTATGCATTCCTGCACCGGATGCTGCGCGAGCGCGATGTCCAACACTTCCTGGGCGTCAACCGCTATCAGGATGTGCTCTGGTTCAACCAGGAACACTTCGAGGCGTGGGTCTTTTGGCTGACCCTGCTCGCCATCATCGAGATCTCTGCGGCAGCCACGTCACTGGCGGAGGCGGAGCAAGCGCTGGCGGAGGTCTACGCGCTGGCCGAAGCGTTGCTGAAAGCGGAGGCGGCCTCCGATTATCGGGTGGAGCGGCTCTTGGAAGCCGCCCGTCAACAGGCCGCACACTAGGTGAGTCGTATGATGCCAGGCACTTGCAAGCGTGTCTGGCATTTTTTATGAACCCATAGCGAGGGGAAATACGATGGAGCAAAAGGGCAGACAGGCCCACATTCTAGTCGTGGATGATAGCGAGGAGATCCGCTCCTTTATCCGGGATTCGGTGCTCCAGCCCGCCGGGTATCAGGTCACGCTCGCGGTGAACGGGGCCGAGGGGTTGCGCATGGCGCTCGCCTCGCCGCCAGACCTGATCCTGTTGGATCAGGAGATGCCCGAATTGAGCGGCGTCGAGGTATTGCAAGAGCTCCATCTGCGCAAAGTGCGTGTCCCCGTCATTCTCATCACCTCCTACGGCTCCGAATCGGTCGCGGTGGAGGTCTTCCGGCTAGGCGTGCGCGATTACGTTCCCAAACCCTTTGCCGTAGAGGAGTTGCTGGAAGCGATTGAGCGCGTGTTGCGCATCAGCCGGCTCGAAGTTGAGCATCAGTTACTGCTGGAACGCCTGCAACACACCAACGAGGAATTGGCCCGCCGCATCCAGGAGTTCGATACCCTCTATCGCGTTAGCAAGGCGGTGACATCGCTGCGCGAGCGCGAGGGCTTGTTGGAGCGGATCGTGGACGCGGCGCTCTATCTCACCGGCGCGGTGGACGGGCAACTCGTGCTCTTCGACCCGCTGGGCGGCGCGCCCGCCACCCAGATCCGCCGCCGCCGCGAGGAGGGCCGTTACCGCGAGCCGGAATCGCAGGATAGCATGTACACGATGACGGGCAATTTGATGATCTCGACGCCGTTGCGCGTGGGCAACAACGACATCGGTGCGCTCATCGTGAGCAACAAATCCTCGCGGGAACCCTTGCGGGGCCACCAGAAGCAGCTCCTGCGCCTGATGGCCGACTATGCTGCCATCACGATCCAGAACTTCCGTCTGTTGGCGGAGATTGATTCGCAGCGGGAGGAGGAGACGCGCCAGCTGCGCACGATGTTCGAGCACTACGTCGCGCCCTCGGTAGTGGAGCGATTGCTGGAACAGCCGCACCTGGTACGCCCCGGCGGACAGCGGCAAGCCGTCTCCGTGCTCTTCGCCGATCTGCGCGGCTTCACCACCTTCAGCACGCAGGTTCCGCCCGACAAGCTGATGGCGGTGATCAATCGCTATCTGGGCCTGGCGGCCAACGCCATCCTCCAGGAGGAGGGGACGCTCGATAAGTTCATGGGCGATGAGGTGATGGCGCTCTTCAACGCGCCGCTGCCCCAGCCGGATTATGCCTTGCGCGCCGTGCGCACTGCCTGGCGGATATTGGCCGCTTCGCGGGAGTTGCATCCGCAGGTTCCGCCCGCCGAGCGTATCTCCTTCGGGATAGGCATTGCGACGGGCGAGGCCTTTGTGGGCAACGTGGGCACGCGGCACGTTGTCAACTTCACGGCGCTCGGCGCTACGGTCAACCAGGCGCACGCGCTGCAAGAACTCGCCCCGCCCGATAAAATCCTGATCTGCAAAAACACCTACGAGCAGGTGCAGGGAGAGATAAAAGCGCGCCAGTTAGCGCCGGTGAAGCTCAAAGGCCAGGCGAAATCCGCCCCAGTCTATGAAGTTGTGAGCATTTGAGAAGAAGTCAGTCCAGTTATGGATCATCAGGAGGCCTAATTGTGGAGCTACAAGGTAAAGTCGCGCTCGTCACCGGCGGGGCGGTGCGCCTGGGCCAGGCGTTGACGTTGGCACTGGTCGCACAGGGCGTCCGCGTGGCCGTGCATTACGGGCACTCCGCCGGGCCAGCCACGGCGCTGGTGCAAGCGATCACTGCCGACGGGGGGAACGCCGCCGCCTTCCAGGCCGATCTCAGCCAGGGCCACGCCACACTCGCACTTATCGAACGGGTCGTGGCGCACTTCGGACAAGTAGATATTTTGGTCAACAACGCCGCCATCTTCGAGCACGGCAACTGGGATGATACGACCGAGGACAACTGGGAGCGCCACTTTTCCATCAATCTGAAAGCACCGTTCTTTCTGAGCCAGAGGTTTGCCATGCAGGTGGGGCGCGAGCGGCGCGGGCACATCGTCAACATCGCCGATTGGCGCGGGGCGCGCCCTGGCAGCGATCACATCGCCTACACGCTGACCAAAGCGGGGATCATCGCCATGACCCAAAGTCTGGCCCTGGCATTGGCCCCCAACATCCAGGTCAACGCCATCGCGCCGGGGCTGATTCTGCCGCCGCCGGGCCGCGATCAGGCCTATCTGGAAAGCAAGGCCGTACAGGTGCCCGCGCAACGGATCGGTTCGCCAGAAGAAATCGCCCACGCGCTGCTCTTCCTGCTGCGGGCGGATTTCGTCACCGGCGAGCTGGTGCATGTAACCGGCGGGGAGCATCTGTGACGTGGGTAACGAGTGATGGGTAATGGGTCAGGTAGACTGCCCATCACCCATCACCCATTACCATTTACCGCAAAAGGAGAGCGTATGCGAGACCAAATACAGATCAAAGACTTACTGCTCAGGACGATTATCGGCATCAACGAGGAGGAACGGCGCAACCGGCAGGATGTGCTCATCAACATCGTGCTGTATGCCGATACCCGCGCCGCCGGCGCGTCGGACGCCATCGAGGATGCGGTGAACTATCGCACCATCACCAAGCGCGTCATCCAGATGGTGGAAGCCTCGAGCTTCTATCTCGTGGAGAAGCTGACCGCCGAAATCGCCGCGATTTGCCTTGAAGACCCGCGTGTGGCGGCGGTGGATGTGCGCGTGGAGAAGCCGGGCGCGCTGCGCTTCGCCCGCTCCGTCGGCGTGGAAATCCACCGCGAGCGTGAGGCGGTTGAATGACGCGCGTCTGCATCGCGCTGGGATCGAACATCCAGCCGGAAGCGAACCTGCCGGAGGCGGTGCGCCGCCTGGCGGCCCACTGCCGCGTGCTGGCCGTCTCGCCCGTGTACGAGACCGCGCCCGTCGGCAAGACCGATCAGCCGAACTTCCTCAATGCGGCGGTTTTGATCGAAACCGACCTCTCCGCCGAGGCGCTCAAAACGCAGGTGTTGCAGGCCATCGAGCGCGAGCTGGGCCGCATCCGCACGGTGGACAAGAACGCCCCGCGTACCATTGATCTCGACATCGCCCTGTATGGCGACGCTGTGCTCGATCTGGGGCCGCGCCACATCCCCGACCCCGACATCCTGCGCTATCCGCACATCGCCGTGCCGTTGGCCGACCTCGCGCCCGACCTGTGCCATCCAGAGACCGGGCAGACGCTGGCGGAAATCGCGCGCAACCTGCCGGAGGCCGGGTTGCGTATGCGAGAGGATGTGAGTTTGAGGGAGTAAGGGAGTAGGAGGTAGGGAAGTAAGAGGTCTTGCGCGCCCACTTTAAGCTCGCCGACTCGCCGACTCGTTAATTTTTACAAGGAGTCAGCATGTTCCTGCGGTACACCACCGAGGATGAAAGTGTAGGACAGGTTGCCAACCTGTCTTACGCTCAGGCTATTTTCTAGGGAGAAACTGATGAACAAACCATTAACCATTCACCCTGCGGATTACGACGTTTTCCGCAACGACCTGACCGACACCCCTGAACGCGCCTGTAGCGGCGAGATCGAGTGCGCCGTGCGCGATATCCTCCAGGCCATTGGCGAGGATGTGGAGCGCGAGGGGCTGCTCAACACGCCCTCCCGTGTGGCGCGCGCCTACGCCGAGCTGACCGCCGGCTATCACGTGGACCCCATCAAGCTCATCAACGACGCCATCTTCGCTGTCCAGTACGATCAGATGGTCATCGTGCGCGACATTGACTTCTACAGCCTGTGTGAGCACCACATGCTGCCCTTCCTGGGGCAGGTGCATGTGGCCTATATTCCCAAAGGCAAGGTCATCGGCCTGAGCAAAATCCCGC
>DAOTXC010000189.1:0-2113 GCA_034435555.1 Anaerolineae bacterium | reverse complement strand
GGGCGCAGCAGCATCGGATTCAATCGCTAAAGGGACTTGACGCAATGCCCCGCCGCAGCGCGCGCAAAAATTGTAGGAGAGGGCATTGGACGCGCCGCAGTTGGTGCAGAACTGCACCAGGCGTGCGCCACACATCCCACAGTAGTGGGCATCGCTGGATGCTATAAAACCGCAATTAGGGCAGGACATACTCGTCGCCTTGGGTTAGGCAGCCCACTCCCTGTGACGTGCATCGTTGGGCGCGCATCACAGGGAGTGGGGGAAAGATGATGGCTAAGATTACAACGTGCTCAATGTCGCTCGGAAGCGGCGGGTCAACTCCTGCAAAATGGCAATGGCTATCTCAGAGTCGCGCTTGAGAATGCTCATGAAGCTCTCGTGGGGCAGGATCAGGCAGAGGGTAGGCTCCGTGGCGACTACAGAGGCGGTGCGCGGCCCGCCATCGAGCAACGCGAGCTCCCCGAAGAAGTCCCCCGGATCGAAGGTGTTGACGACCGCCTTCGTGCCATCTGCTTGTTCCAGCACGGCCTCGGCATGACCTGAAACCAGGATGAAGAAGCCGTATCCGTCGCGTCCCTGAGGCACGATGACTTCCCCGGCAGCGCATTGCCGCTCTATCATCATGCGCGCCATGTCATTGAGCTGTCGCTTGTTCAAATTCTTGAATAAGGACACTTGCTTCAGGGTCTCTACGGTCTTGTCAAAATCTACCATTGTCGTTCCTCCTGTGCGTGATTTGCAGGTACTTGGAATTCGCCAGAGGATCACCGGAGCCAGTACTCTGGCGCGGATCTTTCGTGGCGTGCTTTAATTATAACCCAACGCGCAACTTGATGCAACTGGCATTAAGAATCTATCCGAACACTCAACGTTTGCCTTCTCAGAACATGATTTGCCGGGTATACGACAAATTGTAGGGAAAAGTACGAAAATCGTCTGATAAAACCCTGCTGTGGCCGGTCTCCGACCGTGTCACAGTCTTAACGGGCGCGGTCGGAGACCGGCCCGAGCGTTTCCCAATAATTTGTCCTATACCGAACATGATTTGCCGCTACGCTTTCTTCTGGTAGACTGTTACAGTACGATACTTTCGTAAAGGAGATGCTCTATGCACAAAGAGACCTTTGTACGACTCTTGTTGGTTGCGCTGCTGGCGCTGACCATTCTATCGGGCTGTAAAACAACCACGCCGGAGCCGACGCCTTCTCCCACCGCCATCCCCGCCACTCCAACCGCCTCTTCCACGCCTGCGCCGTTGACCAGCCCGCTGAGCAGTCCGCTCAGTTCGCCGCTCTTCCCCTAGGAAAGCGATTGACCGTCGAGGGGGCGTCATGCCCCCTCGACGCAGGAGTTTATTTATGCAACCCGCTATTTGCGTTTACAGCTCTTCGAGCGACGTTGTCGCTGCCCCTTACTTTGCTGCAGCGGAGGCGCTTGGCGCGGCGTTGGCCGCGCACGGCTACACCCTCGTCTACGGCAGGGCGCGCATCGGGCTGATGGGCGCCGTCGCCCGCGCCACACACGCCCACGGTGGGCGCGTCGTCGGTATCATCCCCCAGGTCATCTATGATAAGGGGCTGAGCTACCCTGAGGCCGATGAGCTCATCATCACCCGCGATCTGCGGGAGCGCAAGGCGCTGCTCGACGCGCGCGCCACGGCCTTTGTCGCTCTGCCGGGGGGCTTCGGCACGTTGGAAGAGATCGTTGAGATTCTCACCCTGCGCCAGCTGCAAGTCCACACCCGGCCCATCATCCTGCTCAACACGCTGGGCTTCTACGAGCCGCTGCTCGCGCTCTTCGAGCACTTCTACCGCGAGCGTTTCGCCAAACCGCACCGGGCGCTCTACCACGTCGCTGCCGATGTGCCCGACATCTTCGCTTTTCTAGTCGACTATCAGCCGCAGCCTCTCGCGGACAAGTGGTTCGATCCGGCGCGACCTTGAGCGCCTAGGAGACACCGGTGCTGGCGCACCCTTGACCGTTACGGGCCGGAGGGGGCGCTGCTGGCCCTGCGCAGCGGCACGTACATGGAGCGCATCCCCGCGATCACCACCCGGCAGATCGTCAATACCATCGGCGCTGGCGACGCGCTCTTCTCCGCCTTTGTCCATTA
>DAOTXC010000188.1:0-3704 GCA_034435555.1 Anaerolineae bacterium | reverse complement strand
CGGCGCGCGCTCTTCCGGCGTCAAAACAATCTGTTCAATCTCTACCCACGTTCCTTTGGAAATAGTATTCATGTCTTTTCTCTCGCTACGCAATTAAGTAGTAGGGAAGTAGGAAGTAAGGTAGTAAAAACCCTCTACTTCCCTACTCCCTTACTCCCCTACTTCCTTCCTACGCCTTCCGGCTATACGCACTCTCCCCCATCAACGCCGCGGGCACCGGCAGATCAATCATGCGCTTCAGCCCCGGCGTGGCGGCAACGACGTGCGGAATCATGTTGACGGTGATGCCCATCGTGGCGATGCCGCCCGCGATTTCGGGCTTCACGGCCATGTGAATCTCTGGCTTGCCGTAGATGTGGATGTAGTCGCCGGTATCCTGGTTCTCCAGGTGTGGATGAATCTGCTGCGGATGCACCAGCTTGATGACTTCCTTATCGCCGCTGTAGCCGATGCCGATATGGGAGCAGCCCGCCACCATGCCCGGCTCGACGACGACGTGCGGCGTCTCGCGGCGGACGTTGCTGATGATCGGCTCGCGGCTCTGCTCGATGCGATCCACACCCAGACCCAGCGCGTCGCTGATCATGTGGATGGATTCGGGGAAGCCGACATGCCCTACGATGGAGCCATCCGCCACGCCCGCGCGGAACGCTTCGGGCGTCGTGCCCACACCCTGCGTGCGCATCACGGTCGGGCCGTAGGGGCTGAGGTCGTTCACGCGCGAGGCTTCGATGCGCTCGACGGTGTGGTTGCCACCGGTGAGGACGACGACGAGCAAATCCAGCACAAAGCCGGGGTTGACGCCCGTGCCCAGCACCGCGACGCCGTGTTTCAGCGCCAGCGCGCGCAGTTCATCGGCCAGATCGGGACTCTGCGCCCAGGGGTCGGCCATCTCCTCGGCGATAGAGATGCAGTTGATCCCCGCTGTGATGATTTTGGTCAGGTCGCCCATCTGCTCCGCCACCCACGAGGTCGTGGCGATGACGACGATGTCCACCTTGTCTTTGTCCAGCACCGTTTCCGGCTTATCGGTCACGGTCACGCCGAGCGACTTACCCACGCCGAGCACCTCGCCCAAATCCTTGCCGATGTAATCGGGCCGCGCATCCACTGCCGCCACAATCTCCAGGCCGGATTTTTCCAGCATCAGCCGGGCCATCCCGCTGCCCATCGCGCCCAAACCCCACTGCAACACACGAATCGGTTTCATAGACACAAAATCTCCTTTGTTCATGGCAATTTAAGAAAAACCAAGACAGGGGGGCCTCTGGTGCTATCTCATCGGCAGGCCTATACCCAGCACGCGACGCAATGGCCGCACCCCTGCCACGATAAGTCTACAAGCAATAGCCATAAAATGAACGTCTAAACTGCCCTGTTTATACGTTCATTTGTCACATTTTGATGCAAATCGCTTCGCCTATCGCGCGCGCATCGCCAAGGATAAATAAGTACACCAGCTTTTCAATTTGATTGTAGGTTAGAATTGAGGCAATGTCAAAACAGACAAGCGCGCTCGTGGGGGGCGATTGCACATCACCACAACGTATCCCTAACTTTTACAACGGAACCCCAACCCAAAGAAAACATACCCCACCTGTAATCTCCAACATGATGCGCTATAATAGAGTTACAGCCCTGTGGAACTCAATCAGAGGCTCAAAATTATCTAGCAGTGGCTAAGGGGGATAAATGGATTTTCAGGGAACTTGGGAAACCATGGTGCTCAGTCTGCTTGCATTCTTGCCTAAGCTCATTGTCGCATTGATTACCTTCGTCTTGGGATTGATCGCCGCCGGTCCAGCCGCACGTTGGACGAAAGTTCACGCGGCCAAAAAAATTGATAATGAAGATATTGTGCAATTGCTGTGCCGACTGACGCGCATTGCGGTCATCGTCACCACATCCATTGTGGCCCTGGAACAGGTAAACTTCAACGTGACCGGGTTCCTCGCCGGCCTGGGCGTTGCAGGTTTGACCATCGGCTTTGCCCTGCAGGACATCACCAAAAACTTCGTCGCCGGCGTGCTGCTCTTGATACGCCAGCCTTTTAGAGTTGGCAACGCCGTTTCCATCGCCGGTCATGCAGGCACGGTACAGCAGATCAACACCCGCGATACGGTGCTCAGAACGTGGGATGGCGAGGTGGTCATTTTACCAAATATCGAGGTCTTCACCAAGCCTATCATCAACTACACGCAGGCTCGCAGGCGACGTCGCACGATTATGATCGGGTTAGGCTATGGGCAGGATGCCCGACGGGCCATGGCGCTCTTTGAGGAGACACTTCGCAATCTGCCCGGCGTGCTGCCGGAGCCAGCACCCACCCTACAAGCCGAGGCGCTAGGGGATTCTGCGATAACACTTGCGGCGCGTTTCTGGGTGGATCCACACGCCAGCGATCCCTTTGAAGTACACTCCAATGCCATCCTGGCGCTGGATGCAGCAGCAGAGCGTGAGGGAATCGAACTGCCTTACCCCATTCAAGAAGTGATCTGGAAGCCGCCCGACAGAGATGAGGTACAGGCGTGACCGAGATTCAGATAACCGATCATATCGCCATCCGCGAGGATGAGTTGGACTTCAGCTTCGTGCAATCATCTGGGCCAGGCGGACAGCATGTGAACAAAGCAGCGACAGCAGTGCAACTACGCTTCGATGTAGCGCATTCGACCTCGCTCCCTGACGACGTGCGTGAGCGCCTCAAATCCCTGGCGGGAAGCCGTCTCACCCAGGATGGCGTGCTTATTATCGAGTCACAGCGCTCCCGGTCACAGGAGCGCAACCGCCAGGATGCCGTAAATCGGCTCATCAAATTGCTACAGCGCGCGGCAAAGAAACCCAAACGGCGCGTCAAGACAAAGCCTTCGCGCGCCGCCCGCGAGCAGCGCTTACAGAACAAACGTCAGCGCAGCGAGAAGAAGCGGTTGCGACGCACACCGCGTCAGCGGGAAGTATAACACGTCCAGCAACAATTAGTACAGAAGGAGTAAAATACCATGAAGAACACCTATACTTACACAGCACGCAGTGCTGAACACCCTGAAAAAGTCGTGACCTTTACCCTGTATGAGGATCGGATGTCCGTCGGCATAGGCGTTCCCCTGGAACAAGCCATGCGCATCGCGAAAGCATCAAAGGCTGCCGAGGGCGAAGAAGAAGCCCCAGCAGCCAAACAACCCCAACTCTGGCTCCGCCCCCTTGCGATCTCACTAGCGGAGCAAGGAACCGCCCCGTTCCGCGTGGTGGACATCGTCGCCAGCGCCGACGAAGATCGGCTCCTGGTGCGCGGATGGATTCGCACAGGAGGATTGCGTTTGGCCCCCGTGACGCTGATTGCAGGCCGCGTTGATAACGCCGACGCCGCACACGCCTTCGTTGCCGAGCTCACCCGCCGCAAAGAGGCCCGCCAGAGCGGGCCGAAGTTTCTGCAACTGCTGGATTACTGGCTCACCTGGTTGGTAGCTGGCAGCACGATCCTCGGCCTCTTCAATCTGTGGCGCAAAAAGAGCTATGGAGAAGAACAACCAGCGTAAGCGTTGAGAGATGCGGCGATGCCGCAGAACCTGTCCAGATCATCGTTCTTCGGATTCAGGAACGATGGTCTGGGCTGACTCGTGGTACTCATCTATCGCAGCGGTCAAGTGCGCGCCAAAAAGTGCAATCGTGGCGCTGATGTAGATCCAAAAGAGCAGCGCCACCAC
>DAOTXC010000187.1:0-4853 GCA_034435555.1 Anaerolineae bacterium | reverse complement strand
CGCTCGAGCAATTCCAACCGGCCTGGGAAGAGGCGCTGCAAAGCGTGCTCCAGGCTACCGGCGACGCACCAGGCTACACGTTCAGCAGCCTCTATGCCACCGAGGACTACGTGGTAATGCGCACATTGCTGGTGGGCCTGCAATCTGCGGATCCCGTCGCGCAACTGGACGCCATCCATGCGGTGGGAGAAGAGATGCTGGCGCGCCACACAGAAGGGAGCGCCTCAGGGCTGCTCAAACAGGCGTTATATGCAGCGGGGCAGCTGCTCGATCCAGAAGGGGTATTGGTCCGCTAGACGAGTTCTCCGAACAGATCGTAGACTGTGGCATCTATGATCTCCACTGTAGCCAGACGGTTGCAGGCGTGTTCGCCGCCGATCAGCACGAGACCATCAATCTCCGGGGCGTCGCGGTAGGTGCGCCCCACAGTGAGGCCATCGCCAGCGCCTTCCAATAACACCGGCAACCGCTGCCCCACCAGCGCCAGGTTGGCCCGTAGTGAGATCGCCTGTTGCGCCACCATCAGGGCCTCGCGGCGTGCCTCTTTGACCTCCAGAGGAATGTCATCGGGGAGCGCAGCGGCTGCGGTGCCCGGCTCCGCCGAGTAGATGAAGGCTCCCACGCGATCAAAGGCCAGCTCCTCAACGAAGTCCAGCAACGTCTCGAACTCCTCGTCGGTCTCGCCGGGGAAGCCCACAATGAAGGTGGTGCGCAAAGCCACCCCCGGCAGCCGCTCACGCAGGGTCGCAACGGTGCGCCGCACCCACCCCAAATCGGCGGGGCGATTCATCCGGCGCAACACGGCGGGGTGTGCGTGCTGCAAGGGGATGTCCACATAAGGCAGAAGTTGCGGATGCGCGGCCAGCACATCGATCAGCCGGGCGGTGATGTAACCGGGGAAGGCGTAGAGCACCCGAATCCAGGGGATGTCGGGAACCGCCGCGACGAGCTGCTCCAGCAGCGTCGCCAGGCCCTCTTTCATCCCCAGGTCGTGGCCGTAATGGGTGGTATCCTGCGCGATCAGGTTGAGCTCCAACACGCCCTGCGCCTGCAAAGCCCGCGCATCCTCCAGAATCGCAGGGATGGGGCGGCTGACCGCATCGCCCTTGATCAGGGGGATCGCACAGAAAGCGCAGCGGCGGCTACACCCATCGGCGATTTTGAGGAAGGCGCTCGCGCCCGAAAGCGCATAGCCCGGCGCGCCCACGGCTTCGGGAAGCGCCATCGCGCCGGCCGCAAGCGTGCGCAATGGCTGCGCCGGTGACGCCAGGAGCCGCTCGACGAGGGGCACGATCTGATGCCACGAGCGCGTACCGATGACGGCATCAAGCTGCGGGATGGCTTCCAGGAGGAGCTCGGGATCGCGCTGCGCCCAACAGCCGGCAGCAATCAGCCGTTGCGAAGGCGTAAGCGTCTCCGCCAGATCCTGCAACGTCGCCAGCGATTCCTCGCGCGCCGGTTCGATGAAGCCACAGGTGTTCACAATGAGCACGGAGGCGGCCTCTGGGTCATCGATGGAACGAAAGCCGGCGCGGGATAAGAGGGTCAGCATCCCATAGGAATCAACGGTGTTTTTGGGACACCCCAAGGAGACGAGATGAACGGTGCGCGCAGGAGAGGAAGGACGGCGCTTCATGGTTAGAAATCGGGCACTTCGCCCGCAGGCGACCAGGCGCGCCGGACGACCTCGCCCTGCCCGCCGAGCTGTTCCCAATCCACCCCGTTGACGTAGAGGCGGAACGCCCCGCCATTGCCGGTTGCCACGACCACCAGCTCGGTGCCCATCGCCTGGAGGGTCTGCCCTGGCGCGGCGATGTCCTCGTAGACAATGGCGTTATCCGCCGAGATGCGAATCCAGGCATGTTGCTCAACCTCCAACCGAATGTAGACCTGCCCATCCGGCGAACTTTCAAAGACGGGGGCCGTGTCATCTGCCGGGAGGGCCGTCAAGGGCTGCGTGGCGGCGGGGGCGGGCGCGGGGGCCTGGGATGCGTCCTCATCGAGGCCAAAAGTAAGGAAAAGGATCGCTGCCAGCCAAATCAACGCGAAGATAGCAAAAATCACGAGCAGGATTTGCAACAATCCGCTGGGGATGCCGGCGGTAGTCTGGGCAGTTTCATGCTCAGAGGGAGGCGGGGCAAAGACCGTGGGGCGTTCAAGCACCTTACCCTTCGCGGAGTCTGTCGCGGTCTGCTGGCGCGGCTGCATAGGCCGTCCGGCGGCTTCCGCCTCATAGCGCGCCAGCGCCTCATCCACAGGAAGGCCCAAGTAGCGGGCATAGTTGCGCAAAAAACCGCGCGCCTGAATTTCGCCGGGCAAGGCGGTGTAATCGCCCATCTCCAACGATTTAAGATAGCGCTGCCGGATGCGTAACGCCTTCTCCGCATCCTCCAGCGTCAGATTGCGCACCTCGCGGGCGCGCCGCAACCACAGCCCCAAACCTTCGGCCATCAGCTCTCCGGTTCGATGACGATGCGCGCCTGCGCGCGCACGCCGCCCTGCAGTTTCAGATCAACCCAGTGCTCGCCCAGATCGCGCAAGGGCTGATCCAACAGGATTTGCCGCTTGGTGATAGCAACATCGAGCTGCTTCGCCAGGGCTTGCGCGATATCCTTGCTGGTAATCGAGCCGTAGAGCCGCCCAGTCTCCCCCGCCTTGGCAGTAAAGCGGACGGTCTTCTGACGCAAGAGCTCGGCCAGATGCTCAGACTGTTCACGAAGCCGCTCCGCCTTTTGCGCCTGCAAACGCTGTTCACGCTGTGCTGCCGCGACCATCTTATCCGTTGCAATCACTGCCAGGCCACGGGGCAGCAAGTAGTTGCGTCCATAGCCCTCGGAGACCTCTTTGATCTCGTTAACTTCACCCAGATTAGGCACATCACGTTTAAGTAGGACCTTCATCTGTCCGCCTCCTGTTTTTCAAATAGCGCCATGATACTTCAGAATACAAAATCGGCAAAGACCACGGGATGTTTCACGTGAAACATCCCGCGAAGGATTTAGCCCAGCACGCGCGCCTGCAAGGAAAGCAGGGTGCGGACGAACTTCTGCTGGACGGTGGGCTTCTCCAACAGTTGCAAACCGGCCTGATAAGCGCCCAGGCCCTCCTGCCGCTGCCCGGCCTTGAAGAGCGCCAACCCCAATGCCAGCAAGGTTTCGCCTTGCTTCTGGCGTTCCCCCAATACCTCGAACAGGTTCACAGCCTCTCGCCAGGCATCCATCGCCTGTTCGCGCTTGCCCATCGAAGCGTAGATACCGCCCATGTTGCCCAAGACTTGCGCCTGGCGGGATTGATCCTCCAAGCGTTTGAAGACACGCAGGGCCTCATCCAGTACGGCCAGCGCGTCATCCCATTGGCCCTGTTTGCGGCGAATCACCCCGATGTTGTTGAGCATTTCGGCAACCTGCGCCTCCTGCCCCGCCCCGGCAAAGAGCTCTTGGGCATCGTTGAAGCGCCGTGCAGCTTCGTCGTAAAGGCCCTCTTGAAATAGCCGCAAGCCTTCGTTTTGCAGGTCTTCTGCTGTAGGTGCTGTCATCTTCTATATCTCCCTCTCTCTTGAAATAATTTATAGGTTGCGTAAATTGCGGAAATTTGCACAATAATAAGCAAAATCGTAAAATTAGCGGCTAAATTTTTAGTCAGACACCTTCCTACAGGGTGATCTCCAGCAAGCCCTCCGCAATCTGCCGCAACGCACCAGCCGGCATCTCGGAGAGCTTGATCGCCAATTCCAGGTAGCTGCGGTTGATAGGCCGCAGGACAAAGGCGCGCATCTCCGGGGGCAACTCGGCAAAGGATTCGAAGTCCGCTTGCAGCCGGTGCCAAGCGCCGACCTCACTCTCGTTATCGAAAAAGATGTCAATCGGCACAGCCAGCGCCCGCGCCAGGATCTCCAACTCAGCCACGGAGATAGGGCGCTCGCCATACTCGTAATCGGAGATGGTAGCATTGGAGCAACTGAGGAGCTCGGCAAGGTCCTCCTGCGTGCGCCCCGATTCGAGGCGCGCCTGACGCAATCGCGCCCCAACGATGCGGTGGCGCAAGGGCAGGAAGAAATCCGCGGGGGGCAAATCGAACTGCGGCTCATCCGAGGTGTTCGGCTCATCCTCGCGCAAGCGATAGAGCGGAACCTCCAAAAAGCGTCCCAACAGCTCCAATTCCGGCAGCGAGATGGCCTTGGCCCCCTGCTCATAGGCCGCCATGCGCCCTGCAGAGATTCCCAACACTTCCGCGCAAGCCTCTCTGGAGCTGCGCGCTTTCTCGCGCGCAGCGTGAATCAGCGCCCCCAAAATTTTGTTGCGCAATTCGATTATTTCTTCACTGGCCATACATCCCCCTTAGCACGCTTGGAGAAGGTCCATAACCCTGTTAAGATGAGGCAAAAGTAACATCACACATACGCCATGCAGCACGCAACCAGCTGTGTCTGAAGTCATTATAGCATACTCCAATGGGCGCGCAAAACTTGACGCTCGCGCTCCGACACGCTTTTCCGCACGCGGCGCGCCGCGCGCAGCGCTGTGGAAAACCTGGGTTTTTCCCACAAGGTGGTCCGTCACTATAAGTGGGCACACATTAAAGAAGACCCCCACATATAGGGGGGTCGGGCTTCCAACACGCTGCCCCACGGCAGATAACCCCACGCTCGGCTGTGGAAAACTGCCCTGTTTTCTGGGGAGAACTGGTTCTTTTTGGGGATAAGTATCGTGTTTTTTCAAACGCGAACGCTCTAGAGGCTGAGCGCCTCTTTCCCGCGCCGAAGCCACCCTTCGCGCATCGCTGTCATTTTACAACACTTTTCCCCAGTTGCTCACAAACGTATCGGGGCGCTATCCCCCACAGTTGCGGACGTG
>DAOTXC010000186.1:0-3496 GCA_034435555.1 Anaerolineae bacterium | reverse complement strand
GCGGTCGTTTGTGGCTCTCGACGCCGACCGAAGATTCATTCCTATTCCCCGCTTTTTTGACCCGCCGCGCCATGCGCCAGTGGGGCCATCAGCGTGTGGGCTACAATGTTGATGCATTGTTGCAACACATTCCCGCCGGGTATCGGGCGCAAGCGCGCGTGTGGAGCGCTACTGCCTTCCGTCATACCTATTTCCTCTTGCGTATCCTGGCTATGCTGTCGCCCGCGCTGGCCCGCTGGGGAGCCGGCCTGTGCTTTGAAATAGACCGGCGTTTGGGCCAGGGGCGCGATCATATTTTCCTGGAAGTTGTTCGTGAGGTGTAGATGAAGATCGGAATTCTAGGCGGCGGCCCGGCGGGATTGTTCACCGCGTGGTTGTTGCAACAACGCGGGGTGGAGGTGGTGATCTTCGAGGCTGCGGAGCAGGTGGGCGGCATTTCACGCAGCTTCGAGTGGCGCGGCTTCACCTGCGATCTGGGCGCGCATCGCCTCTTCACGCAAGACGAGTCGGTGTTGCGGCAGCTTCTGGCGCTGGTGCCCATGGGGCGCCATCTGCGGCGCAGCCAGCTCTATCTGGGCGGCAAGTGGGCGCGCGATCCCGTCAACGTGGTAGAGATTCTCTACCGCTATTCGCCCAAACTGGCGGCGGAGATCATCGGCGGGTACGTCTTCCGCCCGCGCGAGATGCCCGTGGATTCGTTTAACGCCTACGTGCATCAGAAGTACGGCGCGCCGCTCAACCGCTTCTTCTTCAGCCCTTACACGGAGAAGCTCTTCGGTATCCCCGGCGATGAGATCTCTGCCGATTGGGCGCGCCGCAAGGTGCGCATCTCCGGCCCGCTCGATTTTCTGCGGGAGAGCTCCAAGAAGCATTTCAGCTATTTCTACTATCCGGTCGAGGGTGGCTACGGCGCGATCATTGACCGCGTCTACCGCGATCTGCGCGAGCAGGTGCGGCTGAACGCGCCCGTGGTGGCGTTGGAGGCGGATGAGGGGCGCGTGACCGGGGTGGTCTACACGCAGGATGACGCGCGCCACCGGGAGCCGGTGGATGCGGTGATCGCCACGATCTCGCTGCCGGCGGTGGGGCGCGCCCTGGGCTTCGACTTCGCGCTCGACTATCGCGGGGTGGACTTCGTCTACCTGCTCATTGACCGCCCGCTGCTCTCCGACAACCACTGGATCTACTTCATGGATAAAGACACGGCGATCAACCGGCTGGTGGAGTTCAAGAATCTCAGTCCGGTGGGGCAGCCGCCGGAGCGCACGGTGGTCTGTGCCGAGGTGACGAGCGACTGGGACAACGTCGCCGGGCAGGTACAGGCCGATCTCATCCGCTCCGGGCTGCTCACGCGGGAGGAGATTGTGGATACGCTGGTGCTGCATCAGGAGCACGGCTATCCCATCTACGATTTGGGCTACGCTCAGAACCTTGCGCTGGTGCGCGAGACGCTGGGGCGATTCGAGAATCTGCACTTTGTGGGGCGCTCGGCGGAGTTCGAGCACCTGGAGCTGGACGATATTTACGCCAACGCGCTGGCTTTGGCGAACACATTGGCCCCGGCGGCGATGCCCGTCGGACGACAGGAGGCTGTGATGGAGACGACATCGGCGGCGCCGCTGGTCTACGCGGTGGTGCTCACCTACAATCATTACGAGGACACGCGCGAGTGCCTGGAGTCCATCCAGAAACTCGAGTACGATAACCTCAAAGTGCTCGTGGTAGATAATGGCTCGGCGGACGGGACGCCGGCGCAGGTGCGCGCTAACTTCCCGGAGGTCGAGGTGGTCGAGACGGGACACAACCTGGGCGTGCCGTGGGGCTATAACGTGGGCTTCAGCCACGCGCTCAAGGCCAGCGCCGACTACGTGCTGATGCTCAACAACGACACGGTCGTGGATCCCCAAATGTTGGCGCATCTCGTGGACGCCGCCGAGCCGGACACGCAGGCAGGCATCATGGTCCCCAAAATCCTTTACTACGATGACCCGGAGGTGGTCTGGTCGGTGGGCGGGCGCTACCGCAAGTTCCCGCCGGCACACATCATCCTGGGGCAGGATCGGCCCAGCGCGGAGTTCAACGAACCGTTTTACCTGGAGTACGCGCTGAGCTGTGGCCTGCTCATCCACCGGCGGGCCTTCGAGTCGGCGGGGCTGTTCGACCCCGGCTATTTCTTCTTCTTCGACGATTGGGACTTTACCCATCGCGTGCGGGCGCAAGGGCTGCACATTGCCTTCGTACCGGCGGCGGAGATGTGGCACAAGGTCTCCAAGAGCACCCGTGACAGCAACAAGGCCTCCTTCTTCTGGAAGACGTGGGGCGAGAGCAGCGCACGCTTCTACCGCCGCCACGGACGCCCGGTTTGGCTATCGCTGGGGATCAACGTGGGTTACTTGATGGCCCGCGAGCTTCTCAAGGGCAATGGGCCGATGTTGAAGCATTTCTGGGCCGGAGTGCGCGACGGGCTGAGCAAACCGCTGGGGCCGATTCCCGCCGTCGGGGATACTGTCCTGCCTACCACGGCGACGGAGGCGTGACGTGACCTACAGCTTTCCGCCAGAAGTCGCGCACGAGTTCGCGCCCTGTGACCGCTGCGGCACGGAGGAGGGCGTCGAGCTCTTCACCGGGCCGGATCGCCTGCACTATCTGCCCGGCCAGTTTCGCGTGGTGACCTGTCCCACCTGCGGCTGGATTCGGCAGAACCCGCGCCCCACGGCGGATGCCATCGGCTACTATTACCCGATGGATTACGCCAACTTCATCGGCGCTATCGAGGACGAGCCGAGCCGGTTGCGCCAGTGGGATCGCCGCTATGGGATACTCAAGCGCCGCCGGGCGGTGGAGCGTTTCCAGCCGGGCGGGCGCGTGCTCGATGTGGGCTGCGCGACCGGGCTGTTTCTGCACGAGATGCAGCTGGGCGGCTGGGAGGTGCAGGGCGTCGAGCCGACGGCGGAGGCGGCGGCCTACGCCCGCGAGCGCTTCGGGTTGCCGGTGGCGGTGGGCCGTTTGCGCGAGGCCGCGCTGCCCGCGGCCTCCTTCGATGCAATTACCTTCTGGGATGTGCTGGAGCACCTGCAAACGCCGTGGGCCGATTTGCAAGAGGCGGTGCGGCTGCTCAAGCCCGGCGGGTTGCTGGTGGTGCGCATCCCCAATCAGGAGAGCTGGGAGGCGCGCCACTTCGGCCCGTTGTGGCTGGGGTGGGACCTCCCCCGGCACCTCTATTTCTTCCCGCGCCCGGCGCTCCTCGCCGCGCTGGAGGAACTTGGCTTGACGCTGGTGGATTCACGCTGCGTGGCGACGAGCTACGCGGCCTTTATGCTGACCTTGCAGTTCTATCTGGAGGAGCGCTATGGGCGCGAGGCCCCCTGGCCCCAGCGAATCCAGCGGGTGGGGCGTTGGCTGCCTACGCGGGTGACGCTTGCGCCGCTCTTCTGGCTGCTCGGCAAGACGAAGCAGGCCTCGATGATCACTTACTTTGCGCGGAGACGCTGAGCGG
>DAOTXC010000185.1:0-2787 GCA_034435555.1 Anaerolineae bacterium | reverse complement strand
CTGGCGCACACCATCCAGCACGAAAATGCTTATCAGCAGATTGGGCGGATTTAGCAGATTTTTGTTTGGCTATTCGCCATTCACCATTCGCAGATTCACTATTTTCGAAGGAGCGAACTGAAGTTCGCGGTACGTTCGCTAAACAAAATATTCTGATATTTGCAGATTTTTTAAGGAGCTACTTATGGCAAATTTATGGCATGACTTACCGCCGGGGCCGGACTGCCCGGAGACCATCTACGTGATTGTGGAAATTCCCAAACGCTCGCGCAACAAGTTCGAGTACGATAAGCACGGGGGTTTTATCAAACTAGATCGGGTGCTCTACTCCTCGCTGCACTATCCCGGCGACTACGGCTTCATCCCGCGCACCCACTACGATGACGGCGATCCGCTCGACGTGTTGGTGATGACCGAAGAGCCGGGCTTCCCCGGCGCCGTGATCGAGGCGCGCCCAGTGGGCATCTTTCGGATGCGGGATCGGGAGCTGGCGGATGATAAAATCCTCGCGGTGCCGGCCACCGATCCGCTCTTCGATGGGTACAAGGAGTTGGAAGATGTGCCGCCCCACTACCTCAACGAAGTCGCGCACTTCTTCTCCGTCTACAAGTACCTGCAGAACATCGGCGTTGAGACGCTGGGCTGGGAGGGACGCGAGGCCGCGTTGCGCGAGATCGAGCGCGCCATCGGCCTCTACGCACAGCACTTGCGCACGGATCGGTAACAGACCTGAAACCTGTCAGGTCTAGGTCTTCTTCTCCCGCCGCCAGAGCGGGGCGATCTCTTCCAACACACCCCGCAGCTCGAAGACCTGATCGCGCAGGGCGGCGGCCTTCTCGAACTCCCAATTGTCGGCGGCGGCGCGCATCTCCCGCTCCAGCTCGCGGATCATCTTCTCCAGCACGGCCGGCTCCATCTCCGCCGGCTTGAGATCCATGCCGCTCTCCTCCTGCGCCGCCGTGCGCACGCGGTCGGTGAGGTCGCGGATCTCCTTGACGATGGCCTGCGGCTCGATGCCGTGCGCCTCGTTGTAGGCCGCCTGCACCGCGCGGCGCGCGTCGGTCTCCTCGATGGCCGCCTGCATCGCGTCGGTCAGCTTATCGGCGTACATCACCACCGTGCCCTCCAGGTGGCGCGCGGCCCGGCCCGTCGTCTGGATGAGGGCGGTGGCGCTGCGGAGGAAGCCCTGCTTGTCGGCGTCGAGGATCGCCACGAGGCTCACCTCCGGCAGGTCCAGCCCCTCGCGCAGCAGGTTGATCCCCACCAGCACGTCGTACTTCCCCAGCCGCAGGTCGCGGAGGATCTCGACCCGCTCGATGGTCTGCACCTCGCTGTGGAGGTAGGTCACTTTGATGTTGAGCTCTTTGAGATACTCGGCTAGGTCTTCGGCCATGCGCTTGGTCAGCGTCGTCACCAGGACGCGCTGCCCCTTATCCAGCCGCTCGCGGATCCGCCCAATCAGGTCGTCAATCTGCCCCTTGGTGGGCAGCACGATGATCTGCGGGTCGAGAATGCCGGTGGGGCGGATCACCTGCGAGACGACGCGCGGCTCACCGCCGGGGCCGGCGGCCTGCTCCACGCGGGCCAGCTCGTAGGGGCCGGGGGTGGCGGTGGTGTAGATGATCTGGTTGACGCGCTGCTCGAACTCGGCGAAGGTGAGTGGGCGGTTGTCGAGCGCGGAGGGCAGGCGGAAGCCGAAGTCAACGAGTACCTGCTTGCGGCTGCGGTCGCCGTTGTACATCCCCCGCACCTGGGGGATACTCATGTGCGATTCGTCCACGATGAGCAGGTAGTCGTCGGGGAAGTAGTCGAGCAGCGTGTAGGGCGGCTCGCCCTCGGCGCGCCCGTCCATGTGGCGCGAGTAGTTCTCGATGCCGGAGCAGTAGCCGATCTCGCGGATCATCTCTAGGTCGTAGCGGGTGCGCTGCTCCAGGCGCTGCGCCTCCAGCAGTTTGTCGGCGTCGCGGAGCTCGATCAGCCGGGCCTCCAGCTCCTCCTCGATGGCGACGAGCGCATCCTTCACGCGGCCCTCTTCCGTCACGTAGTGGCGGGCCGGGAAGACTTGCAGGTCGTGCAGGCGCTCCAGCACCTCGCCGGTGAGCGGCTCCACGCGGGTGATGCTCTCGATCTCGTCGCCCCAGAAGGAGATGCGGAAGGCGTCCTCACTGTAGGCGGGGCGGATCTCCAACACATCGCCGCGCGCGCGGAAGGTCCCCCGGCGGAAGTCCAGATCGTTGCGGGCGTAGTAGATTTCGACCAGGTGGCGCATCACGCTCTCGCGGCGGACCGTCTGCCCGACGCGCAGGGGGAGGATCACCCGCGCCCATTCGTTGGGGTTGCCGAGCGCGTAGATGGCGGAGACGGAGGCGACGATGAGCGTGTCGCGGCGCGTCATCACGGCGGCGGTGGCCGCCAGCCGCAGCCGCTCGATCTCGTCGTTGATATCGGCGTCCTTCTCGATGTAGAGGTCCTGCTGCGGGACGTAGGCCTCCGGCTGGTAGTAATCGTAGTAGGAGACGAAGTACTCGACGGCGTTCTGGGGGAAGAGCTCGCGGAACTCCGCGTAGAGTTGCGCGCCCAGCGTCTTGTTGTGCGCCAGTACCAGCGTGGGCTTCTGCACCCGCGCCACGACGTGGGCTATCGTGAAGGTCTTGCCGGTGCCGGTCGCGCCTTTGAGAATCTGGTGATGCGCGCCCTGCTCAAGCCCGGCGACTAATTCCTCGATGGCCTGGGGCTGGTCGCCGGTGGGCCGAAAGTTGGAGACAAGTTGAAAATCTGGCATCGTTT
>DAOTXC010000184.1:0-13869 GCA_034435555.1 Anaerolineae bacterium | reverse complement strand
ACGCTCCCGGCGATGGCGCCGCGCCGCAGCCCCATGCCCTGCACGAAGCCCAGCCCCACGTTGCCCGTCCCGCGATGCCGCTCGATCACGGCCAGCTTGACCAGATCGCGCGCGACATCCGCCACCGCCGCGCCGTCCTGCACGGTGGGCACCAGCACCAGGTGCTCGGTGAGCAGCTGATCGGGGATCAGGCCGATAACGCGCAGCTGTGCCCCCTGCGCCGGGATGCGGAAATCGAGCGCGGCCACCTCCACGTGGATGCTGCCGCGCACGGCGGATTCATCCACCTGCGGCATCAGCCACACGCCCACCGGCGCGCCATCGCGGGCCACAAGCTGTCCGCCGCAGAAGACCAACACGGCCTCGAACGTCTCCAGCGAAGGCGTGACGACCAGATCGGCGCGGCGACCCGGCGCGAGCGCGCCGCGATCCCGCAGGCCGAACGCTTCGGCGGCATTGAGCGTCGCCATGCGGATGGCCGTGACGGGATCGAGTCCGGCGGCGATGGCGAGCCGCAGCAGATAATCAATGCTGCCTTCTTCGAGCAGCTCGGCGGGGTGGCGGTCATCGGAGGCGAAGGCGAAGCGGCGCGCGTTCTCCGGGGTGACGATGGGCAGCAGCGCGTGCAGGTTCTTCGCCGCCGTCGCCTCGCGGATGAGAATGTACATCCCCAGGCGCACCTTCTCCAGCGCCTCATCCGCCGTCATGCTCTCGTGATCGGTGGAGGGACCGGCGGCAAGGTACGCTTGCAACCAGGGGCCGCTCACGCCGGGCGCGTGCCCGTCAATGTGGCTGTCGCGGAAGGCGAGGATTTTTTCCAGCGCGCCGGGCAGTCCCAACACCGCGCCGGGTACGTTCATAAACTCGGCCAGGCCGATGACGCGGGGCAGGTCGCGCAGGGCGAGGAGCGCCGCGGCGTCGAGGTCGGCGCCCGCCGTGCCCATGTGCGTCGCCGGGACGCAGGAGGGCAGGTTGACCAGCACCGAGAGCGGCAGGCCCTCAGACGCGGCCAGCATATAGCGGATGCCCGCCGCGCCCGCGACGTTAGCAATCTCGTGCGGATCGGTCACGACGGTGGTGACGCCGCGCGGCGTCACGGCGCGCGCAAACTGCGCCGGGCCAACCATGGAGGATTCGATATGCACATGGGCGTCAATCAGGCCCGGCGTCACGAACTGCCCGGCCAGATCGAATTCCATCGCGCCGGAATAGCCATCGCCCACCGCCGCAATCCACGGCCCGGCCAGCGCCACATCCGTCTGGAGGATTTCGCCGGTGAAGACATTGACCACGCGCCCATTGCGGAGCAACACATCGGCGGGCGTATCGCCGCGCGCCACGGCCAACAGGTGCAACAGAGCGTCCCGTTCCATGATGACCTCCTCACTAAACCTGTCTGACAACTATGATTATACACCCCTTAAAATAATCCCGCAAGCGCACCGAAGGATTCTGCATCTACTCAGGCTCTAGCCGGATCGCCAGATCCGGCGTGGAGGCACAAGCAAATTCCAAGCTGCTACAAAATGTAGTCCAGGATAATTCTGACTTGACGGGGATCTGACGATCCCCTCAAAGCCAGGGTGAGTAGTTACAGGATTCTTACGGTTGTCAAACCCAAAAGTTAGCTTATACTTCCCATCAGGAGACAGGATTATAACTGATCGCACATCACTGGAACAGGCCATCACCTTGTTGGAAGCCCAGCGCACGACGCTAATACGCTGCGCGGCGAGCGCAAATTCATAAACTCTTTCACCTCATCGCAACTGATTCAACATGCAAAACAAACCCACGCATAAGCACAGCTCTCTCTTGAGCACACTCTCACGCCTGGCAAAGTACACCACGGTCCGCCTGTTCACGCTGGGCTGCATGGTCCTCATCAGCGCCTTCTTGACCACCGTCGTCGCCAACATGGGCGGCTACGTGGACGATGTCGTCCGGGCCGATACCACCTTCGCCGTGGGCATGGGGATGCGCGATGACGAATACGCGCGCAGCCTGACCCCCGAAGAGCGCGCCCAATATCTGGAAGAGACCGTGGATGCCATCCTGGAAGCACAGGGGATGAATCAACCCTTCCTGCTGCGCACCGCGCGCTGGGTCACGCGCGCCGTCACCCTCGATTGGGGCCAATCCAGAATGGGGCGCATCTTCTTCGCCGGAGGCTACACCCGCGAGGTCTATGCCCACATCTTAGATTCCCTACCGCGCACGCTGCTGCTCTTCGGCTTCGCCAATCTGCTGCTCTTCGGCTTCAGCATCGTGAGCGCGCTGGCGCTGACCCACGCCCAGGGCGGCTGGGTAGATCGGCTCCTCATCATCCTCTCACCCTTCTCCTCCGCGCCGCCGTGGGTTTACGGCATCCTCCTCACCGTGCTGGCCTTCCAGATACCGAGTCTGCGCTTTGTCACCGCGCGCTTCGATACCTGGCCCAGGGAATTTCAATGGTCTTACATCCCCCTCATCTTGCGGCACATGTTGCTGCCCACGCTCTCTATCTTCCTGAGCAAGTTCTTCCAAAGCGTCTTCGTCTGGCGCACCTTCTTCCTGCTCCACTACGATGAGGATTACGTGGCCCTCGCCAAAGCCAAGGGCCTGCCACGGCGGATACTAGAACGGCGTTACATCCTGCGCCCCACGCTGCCCAGCGTCCTCACCAACTTCGCCCTGTTGCTGACCAGCCTGTGGCAAGAGGTCATCATCCTGGAGCACTTCTTCAATGTCGCGGGGATCGGCAGGCTGTTCATCCGCGCGCTCGCGATCCGGGACATCCCGATGATCTTGGGGATCGTCGTCACCTTCGCCTACCTGCTGGCGCTCACAGTCTTCGTGCTGGACATCAGCTACGCGCTGGTGGATCCCCGCGTGCGCATCGGCAGCGAGGCGCACCGCAAGACGAAAGCGCCCCGCCGCGCGCTCCGCTGGCCCACGCTCCCCCGGCTGACGTTGCAGCTGCCCACCCCCGCTGCGCTACTCCGCAACGCGCGCGAAGCCTATCGCAACCTGAGCCACGCCCTCAGCCAGCTGTGGGCCGCGCTGGTGCGCTACCCCTCGGCGCTGGTCGGGCTGAGTATCATTGCCTTTTTGATCGGCGTCGCCATCTACGCGGTCATCGCCATCCCCTACGACGAAGCGGTGGCCCTCTGGCGCGGCGATCAGCGCACCACCTATCTCCGCCCACGCAACGCGCTGCCGGCCTGGGTCAACGCCTTCAGCCGCGAGCAACTGCCGCCCACGCTGATCTTCGACAGCCGCACCGACCCCATCGAGCGCGAGATCACGGAAATTGTGCCAGAGATCACCGATGTGGTGCTGCGCTTTCCCTTCGACTTTGCTTACGACGCCTTCCCGCAAGAGCTGAGCGTCTACCTGTACACCCCGCCCGCCACCCGCCATCCGCACATCTCGCTGAGCTGGCACACGCCCGATGGGCGCGAGATCCGCCTGGGCGAGTTCACCGCCAGGGGAGGAGAAACCTACCGCTTCGCCCACGATGACCGCCTGCTGCGGCGGCTCGATGGCATCGCGCCGGAGGAGGCGCTCTTCGCCAATCCGGAGGCGGAGACCCCCACCCCGCTCAAAGGCCACTACGAGCTGCGCCTCAGCGCCCTGATGTTCGAGGAGACGACGGAGCTGGATGCGGAATTCGTCGTCCACGGGCAGGTGTACGGCCTGGCGGGGACCGATGGCCGCCGCCGCGATCTGATGGTCGCCGTGCTTTGGGGGACCGTCGTCGCGCTCGCCTTCGGGCTGCTGGCCGCCGTCGGCGCGACGCTCACCACGATGTTGCTCGCGGCAATCGGCGCCTGGTTCGGCGGCTGGCTGGATGAGCTCCTGCAACGCATCACCGAGATCAACATGGTGCTGCCCTTCCTGCCCGTCAGCCTGATGATCTTCACCCTCTACTCCAAGAGCTTCTGGGTACTGCTGAGCGTCGTCGTGCTGCTGAGTATCTTTGGGAATGCGCTCAAGAGTTACCGGGCCATCTTCCTGCAAACGAAACAAGACTCTTACATCGAGGCTGCGCAGGCCTACGGCGCGGGCGACGGGCGCATCATCTTCCGCTACCTGATCCCCCGCATCGCACCGGTGCTGGTGCCCCAGCTGGTCACACTCATCCCCAGCTACGTCTTCCTGGAATCCGCCCTGGCCTTCCTCGGCCTGAGCGATCCTGCGCTGCCGACCTGGGGAAAGCTGGTCCATTCAGCCTTTGCCAACAACATCTTTGCCGGGCCGTACCACCTGGTGCTCGTGCCCGCCGTCCTGCTACTGGTGACCGGGCTAGGCTTTGCGCTGGTGGGCTACGCACTCGAATACGCACTCAATCCGCGAATGAATGAGCAGCTGAGCTGATAGGCGCTCGCCCCGAACTGCCCCACACGCGCTCTTATGGCTCTGCTGAAAAAAGCCCAGACCTCACGCAAAGCCGCCAAGTCGCAAAGGTTTTTTGAATTTACATTAAACAATATTGAGTTTTTTATATGTAAAATTTATTTGAAACTTAAAAAAATTTTAGCGTCTTTGCGCCTTGGCGTGAGATTCCCTATTTTTTCAGTGAAGTCTCTTATCCATCCGCCAAAATGGTGTATAATGGGATGGTTGCTGGCTCGCAGCAGGGCTGCGCGCCAGACGTACCTATTAAACCGGCTCAATTTAAGGAGGTCGTTCATGAGCACAACTTTCATGGAGTCACCGCAATTCTTCTTCACCTCGGAATCGGTGACGGAGGGACACCCGGACAAGATCTGCGATCAGGTCTCTGACGCGGTGTTGGATGCAATCATCGCCAACGATCCCGATGCGCGCGTGGCATGCGAGTGCGGCATCACCACCGGCCTGCTGCTGGTGATGGGTGAGATCACCACCAGCACCTACGTGGACATCGGCAATCTGGCCCGCGAGGTCATTATCGGCATCGGCTACGACCGCGCCAAGTACGGTTTCGACGGCGAGACCTGCGGCGTAATCGTCAGCATCAAGGAGCAATCCGCCGACATCGCCCTGGGCGTGGACAAAGCGCTCGAGGCCAAGACCGGCGAGATGACCGAGGCGGAGATCGAGGCCATCGGCGCCGGCGACCAGGGCATGATGTTCGGCTTCGCCTGCAACGAGACCCCGGAGCTGATGCCGTTGAGCATCTCGCTGGCCCACAAGCTCACCAAGCGCCTGACCCAGGCCCGCAAGGAAGGCGTCCTCGATTGGCTCCGCCCCGACGGCAAGAGCCAGGTCACGGTAGAATACGCCTACGGCAAGCCCAAGCGCGTGGACACGGTGCTCATCAGCACCCAGCACGCGCCGGAGATCAGCGAGGAACAGATCCGCGCCGACGTGATCGAGCACATCATCAAGGCCGTCATCCCGGCGGAGCTCCTCGACGACGCGACCAAGTTCTACGTCAACCCCACCGGGCGCTTCGTCACCGGCGGGCCGAAGGGCGATTCCGGCGTCACCGGGCGCAAGATCATCGTGGATACCTACGGCGGCGTCGCCCGGCACGGCGGCGGGGCCTTCTCCGGCAAAGATCCGACGAAGGTGGATCGCTCCGCGACCTACATGGCGCGCTACATCGCCAAGAACCTCGTCGCGGCGGGCATCGCCGACCGGCTGGAGCTCCAGGTGAGCTACGCCATCGGCGTCGCGCGGCCCCTCTCGCTCGCGGTGGAGACCTTCGGCACGGGCAAGATCGCCGAAGATAAGATCGTGGCGCTCATCGAGGAGCACTTCGACCTGCGGCCCGCGGCCATCATCCGCGATCTCGACCTGCGCCGCCCCATCTACCAGGCGACGGCGGCCTACGGCCACTTCGGACGCGACGACATTGACGCGCCCTGGGAGCGGACGGACAAGGCCGCGCTGCTGCGCCAGGCGGCAGGGCTGTAGACATTAGTGATTTATACTTCCAAGAGCTCCAGGGCGCGCCCTGGAGCTCTTGGGGTTGTGAGAAGTGTATAACGGGGCTATAATAAAGTTACATTCGAATGCACAGGGGAACAAATATGGCGGTCAATGCGAACAGACCTCATCAGTGGAAAGCAGACATCACTCAATCGGTGGATTTTTACAACAACTGGTTTATGCGATTCGCCCCCAAAGCATACCGTGATACCCGTATGGAAACGACCGGCCAAGTTCAAACTGCTCTGCACCAAACCCATCACTTAACGCGGATTGAGCCAGAAGTATTGAAAGCAAATCCTGCCATCTTACCTATTCTGCGTATGGCGACAGCGCCACCTATAGCCCGTGACCGCCTTATTGGGTTAGCAGATGTATCCCCCAATCTTGTCAGAAGCATGGAAACGAAAGCACGGGTGCCGCCTCGGATGCCACCAAAACATTTGGAAAGAGAGTTAGACAAAATCGGTCACGTTATCGAGAAACTGGTGGACACTGACTTGTTTCCTTGGGTAGAGACCGGACATGATCCTACAGAAGAAGAAGTCACTCGCGCCGCAACGGTCGTCGCAGATCGGCTATGTGGCGCCCTCGCCGACCCTATTATTCGCAACGCTCAAGAGAAACGGCAACTGGAAACACTACAGACGTGGCTGAAATCACGGGGCTACAAACTAATTGAGTCCAGTGCAGGCTTGACAGCAGATTCAATGGAACGGGGAACCTTCGCCTTCCGCATGAACGTTCCTATAACCCAGGGCGACAAAGCGCGCGCTGTAAACTTGCCTATCGATGTGGTCATCATGCCAAAGCAAGCCGAGTATGGAGAATTTCCCTTACTTCTCGAGGCCAAGTCAGCAGGAGACTTTACAAATACAAACAAGCGCCGTAAGGAAGAAGCCACAAAAATGGCGCAGCTACGCACCACCTATGGTGAGCAGATTCGCCTGGTACTGTTCTTATGCGGCTATTTCGACTCTGGCTATCTGGGATATGAAGCAGCAGAGGGCATTGACTGGGTATGGGAGCATCGGGTCGATGATTTGGCAGAGTTTGGATTGTAACTATGCTGAAACCAGAGGACGTACATTACCTGGAGGTCCAGCGGCTCCACTTGCAAACAAAGCTTGACGCCAGCAAAACGCAAGAGGAGCGTAACAGACTGGGGCAATTCGCTACGCCGCCTGCGCTTGCCATAGAAATCCTGGAACGGGCTAGTATGTTGCTCGAGGGGGATAGAAAACAAATCCATTTCCTCGATCCAGCCTTTGGCACCGGAGCGTTTTATTCCGCGTTGTTAAAAGTCTTCCCCACAGCAAGCATCCAAGCGCACGGTTACGATATCGACACGCATTATGGAAACCCTGCGCAACGGCTCTGGAGAGACACACCACTCATATTGACACTCGGTGACTTCACTCAAGCAACACCGCCCCAAACCGAAGCCGAGCGCGTGAATCTTCTTATCTGCAATCCACCTTACGTGCGCCACCACCATCTACCACCAGCCGAAAAGATCCAGCTACAAACGCGCGTCCAGCATATGATCAATATTCATCTTAGCGGCCTTACAGGGCTATACGGATATTTCTTATTGTTAGGTCATGCATGGTTGCGTGAGGGGGGACTGGCTGGCTGGCTCATCCCCGCAGAGTTCATGGACGTAAACTATGGAGTCCAACTCAAACACTACCTGACCACTCAAGTCCGTCTGATAGAAATCCAGCGGTTTGATACATCCATATCACAATTTGAAGATGCCCTGGTCTCCTCAGCCCTTGTGTGGTTTCGCAAGGAGCACCCGTCGCCCCATCAAGAAGTGAGCCTCCGTTCCGGCGGAACCGTATCCAAGCCAGAAATCATCAAAAACGTTGCATTATCCCAACTCAAACCCACGATCAAGTGGGCCGCGTTATTCACTGCATCCCATCGCTCTAATCCCGCTTCATCTCAACGCGCTCCCAAAATAAAGCTGATAGATCTGTTCACCATCAAGCGTGGTATCGCCACCGGAGCCAATCGTTTCTTTATCCTGACTCCCGAAAAGATAAGCCGTTACGAGATTCCTCACAAATTCTTACAACCAATTCTACCCAGCCCTCGCTATATACCATCAGATGAGATTGAAGCTGACCAAATCGGCAATCCCAAACTCGCACGACGGCTTTTTTTGCTCGTATGCGATCAACCTGAGGACAGGATAAGGGACCGGTGGCCGATGCTGTGGGCTTATTTAGAGACCGGTATCCAACAGGGCATTCACAAACGATATCTCTGTCGTCATCGCAGCCCCTGGTATGCTCAGGAGCACCGTCCATCCGCGCCCTTCCTCTTTCCCTACATGGGACGTCGCAATGCAAATGGGGATTTACCCTTTCGCTTCATCCTAAACCACTCGAAGGCCACCGCGCCTAATGTCTATCTGATGCTCTATCCTAAACCAACCTTGGCAAAAGCCATACAGCAACACTCCGCACTCCTTGAGTCGATCTGGCGAGGACTCAACAGTATCTCGGACGAAATACTGCTTAAGCAAGGACGTGTCTATGGAGGGGGATTGCACAAGCTAGAACCGTGCGAGCTGGCAAATACGTCCGCAGAACGACTCGCTGCTTACCTACCTGAGAGTGTTGTAAATGCACCCCAACAACTCCCGCTGTTCACATAAAGCGCCTGGACCTTTCCCCACAAACCTCGCCCCTCCTCAGCACTGATCCAGACGGTGCAACCCCGCCACACGGACCACGGCCTCCGCCTCACGCACCTCCTCAGGCGTCACCCGGCGATCCAGCGGCGGATAGGCCCGCGCGCGGTAGGCGGGGCGATACTGCCCCATCACGTTGACGTAGGTCTCCGGGCTGATCTCCTCCGCGAGGAAGCGCGCGATCTCCGCCGTGCCCGCCAACCCCTCCGGCAGCACTAGATGGCGCACCAGCAGCCCCCGCTGCGCGATGCCCTGCGCGTCGAGCGCCAGATCGCCCACCTGCCGGTGCATCTCGCGGACGGCGGCCCGGTTCACCGCCGGATAATCGGCCACGCCGGAATAGCGCGCGCCCACGTCCGGGTCGGCGTACTTCATATCGGGCATGTAGATGTCCACCAGCCCCGCCATCAGCGCCAGCGCCTGCGGCGCATCGTAGCCGCCGGTGTTATAGACGAAGGGGATGCGCAGCCCGCCCCGGATCGCCAGCGCCATCGCGGGGACGAGGTGCGCGGCGACGTGCGTCGGCGAGACGAGGTTGACGTTGTGGCAGCCCATCTCCTGCAACGCCAGCATGATCGCGGCCAGCCGCTCCGCCGTGACCGGCTCACCGACCACCTGCTGGCTGATGTCGGCATTTTGGCAGTAGACGCAGTGCAGGTTGCACCCGGAGAAGAAGATCGTGCCGGAGCCGCGCCAGCCGCGCAGCGGCGCTTCTTCGCCGTGATGCGGGCCGTAGCTCGCCACGTAGACCCTCGCGCCGATGCCGCACGGCCCCGCGCCCGCCGTGCGGTCGAGGCCGCAATCGTTGCCGCAGAGGTGGCAGTCGCGCAGCGCCGCCTCCGCCTGCGCCACCCGCGCCGCGAGCGCCTCGGCGTCCAATGTGCTGTAGCTGCGTCTGTTCATGTTACTGGTTGCTGGTTGCTGGTTGCTGGTTGCTTGCCGCTTGCTGCTTGCAGCCTGCCGCTTGCGACTTGCCGCTTGCAGCCTGCCATAGTGTAGCACGGCCCGGAGAACGAGCAAATGCACGGCGCGGGCGAAAAATCGTCACAAGATTGCAACCGCTTCGTAATGCCACCCGCTTGCATTCCGGCGGACTGTTCCGCTATAATGAAAGTAACGTGTATCCATCGCGCCCCGCCACACCTTCATACCCTGACGCCAATTCGCTGATTCGCTGATTCGCTGACTCGCTTAAGGAGCTGACAAGATGAACAAAAGAACCCCCTCTCTGTTGATCCTGCTGGCGCTGTTGCTCGGCTTCGCGCCGACGCCCCAACCCTCGGCGGCGCTGCCGCTGCCCCCGGCAGAAGCCGCCGCCGCGCCCCTGGCCTGGGAGCAGGTCTTGGATGACCCGCACGTGCATACCCTCCGCCGCTCGCCCTGGTACGACGTGAACCGCACGCTCTACGCCATCAGCACCGCCGCCCTGCACGTCACCACCGACGACGGCGCAGCCTGGGCCACGCTCTACGCCAGGGAGACACTCACCGCCGCGATCCACAGCATGGCCTGCGACCCGGCGGCGACGTGGAACCCCACCCTCTTCGTCGCCGTCAACGAGACAGGCGTCGTGGGGCGCGTCCTCCGCTCCAGCGACAACGGCGTGAGCTGGCAGGCGGTCCTCACCGATACGGAGCACGCCATCCTGACCCTCGCCGCCGTCCGCGATGCGAGCGACCAGCTGGTCGTCTTCGCCGTGGGCGAACTGCGCGCCTGGCGCTCGCCCGATGGCGGCGAAACCTGGCTCCCCCTCCACGAGGCGCTGCCGGAGTTCGCCTACCTCTATCACCTCGCTCCCTCCCCCAACTTCGCCGCCGATGGCACAATCTACGCCACCGGCTACGCCACGCCCATCCGCTCCACCGACGGCGGCTTCACCTGGGAGCAGGTCCACATCCCCTGGGTGGACATCCCCCGCAAGGTGCTCTTCTCACCTGACTACGCCAACGATCAGACACTGTGGGTGAGCTATTTCTGGGTCGAGGGCAGTGGCGATGATAACTACCCCATGAACGGCGTCGTCCGCTCCACCGATGGCGGCGCGACGTGGGAGAAGGTCAATGAGGGGCTGCCGATGGATTGGCCCGACGATGCGATCCTGGGACTGGACGTCTCGCCGGAATACCCCGACGATCCGGCACTCTTCATCGTCAAGCGCGCCAACACCATGGCCGATGAGAACTACGTGCTCTATCGCAGCCCCCATCGCGGCGACGCCTGGATTTTGCAGGGCGTCGCGCCCAACGCCACGGCGCGTGACCTCGTCGCCGCCCGGCGCGACCTGCTCTTCCTCACCACCGAGGAGGGCCTGTTCCGCCTGCACCTCCCCTGCGCGGAGGCGCTGCGGAACGGCGACTGCGAGCTGAACGAGGCCTGGCACTTCCCCCAAACCCCGGCGCCGGCGGGCTACACCACCGAGGAGGCGCGCAGCCCGGAGCGCTCCATCCGCGTGGGCCTTACCACAGCCGCCAACGTCTACAGCTACTCCACCGCGCGCCAGTGGCTCACCCTGCCGAGCACCCTCGTCACCGCGACGCTCGAAGCCTGGCTCTACCCCATCTCCACCGAGACGCAGCTGGCGCAGCTCGCCGCCAACGCAGCGGCGTTCCCCACCTTCATGGCCGGGGATGCGCAGTATGTGTACATCCTCGACGCGCAACTGAACCTCGTGGAGCAGCTCCTCTGGACGCGCTCGAACAGCCGCCAGTGGGAGCGGCACACCTTCGACCTGAGCGCCTACATCGGGCAGAGCATCTGGGTGCTCTTCGGCGTCTACAACGACGGCGCGGGCGGCAAGACCGGCATGTACGTGGACGATGTCTCGCTGCAAGGCTGCCGTCCGCCCTCCACGCCGCCGCCCCCGCCGGAGCCATCGCCGCCCCGGCCCCTGCCCAGCGTCGCCCCGGCGGAAGAGGACCTCCTCCTCACCGACGCGGCCAGCGCCCAATACCGGCCCGCGCTCGCCTACAACGGCGCGGACGATGAGACGCTGCTCCTCTGGGAGGACTATCGCAGCGACGGCCCCATCACCATCTACGGCCAGCGCGTCAGCAGCGATGGCCGGCTCCTGGGGCAAGCCTTCGACATCCGGCCCGGACGCAATCCGCAGGCGGCCTACCTGGGCAGCGCGGGCCTCTATCTCGTGGTCTGGGAGGATCATCGCAACATCGGCCAGACGCCGGACATCTACGCGCAGCGGGTAGATCGCCACGGGCAGCGGGTGGGCGACGATTTTCCCATCGTCGCCGCGCCGGGCTACCAAGGCTTCTTCCGCATCGCCGTGAGCGCCCAGGAGGGCCACTTCTTCGTCGTCTGGGCCAACTCCGTGGATGGCATCTCCAGCGTGTGGGGGCAGCGGGTAGATGTGCTCGGCAATCTGGTGGGCGACCCCATCGCCATCTCCGATGGAAGCGGCTGGGCGGGCCATCCGGCGGTGGCCTACAGCGTGGACACCGGGGAATACGTGGTGGTCTGGACCGACGCCCGCAACGCCCAGTACGAGCCGGACATCTACGGCCAGCGCATCGCCGCGCACGATGGCGCGCTGATGGGCGGCAATTTCCCCGTCAGCGCCCGCGCCGCATACCAGGGTTGGCCCGTCATCGCCATTGAGCCGCAGGCCGGGCGGATCTTCGTCGCCTGGGAGGAGGAAGCGCCCGGCGAACGCGATCTCTACGGGGTGCAACTGGCCGCCAATGGCACACCGTTGACGCAGGAATTCACCATCGCTACCGAGTTGGGCAGCATGGAGATGGTCGCCGTGACCGCCTGGAATCAGCTCGAACGCCAGGAGTTCCTGGTGATCTGGCAAACCAATACCGGCGGAGGCGATCTGGCCGCACAGCGCTACGCGCAAGGAGGCGGGCCGCTGGGGATGCCCTTCTTCGTGAGCCACGAGAGACACACCCAGGCCAAGCCCGCCGTCGTGGTGCTGCAGAACGCCGATCCACGGGCCTATTTCGTGGTGTGGGAGGACTTTCGCGCAGGCGGCCCCGGCGGCATCTACGGGCAGCGCCTCACGCCAGAGGGCGAGCGCATCGGCCTGCACGTCGGCCTGACGCCGCTGCCCTACCTGCAAACGCAGCCCGCCCTCGCCTACAGCAGCACCTCCGACCGCAGCCTGATCGTCTGGGCCAACGTCCACGGCGGCGGGGGCAACCAGACCACCCACGTCATGGCCTACTCCCGCCTGGAAAGCCTCAATTATCTCGCCACGCACCCCCTTACGCTCACCGAACAGGCCCTCACAACCACCACGCAGGTCTCGGTGGATTGGGACTATTGGGACGATACGTTCCTGGCGGTATGGAGCGAGGCGGGCAACATCGTGGGGCAAGTCATCGGGGCGGATGGGAATCTCAGCGGCGGCAATATCGTCGTCTCCGCGCTGGAGGGGGAACAGGCCGCGCCGGTCGTGGCCGCCGGGATGAACGCCTACCTGGTCATCTTCGAGTACACCCATCCCCTCAGCCAGACCACCGACATCTACGGGCAACTCCTCACGCTGGCGGGAACGCCGCTCGGCAAGGCGTTCAACATCTCGCGCCTGACCGAAGCCGCGCAGCAGACCCGCAACGCCCACCTCACCTACAACGCGATTGACAACACCTTCTACGTCGTCTGGGAGGAAGAGGACCTGCGCAGCGCGGGCCTCATGCTCTGGGACATCGTCGGGCAGGTCGTCGCCGGCGAGGACGGGACGCTGCTCGGCCCGCGCCGCGCGCTTGCCAATGAGCTAATGCTCCAGGAGAACCATCCGCGCATCGCCTGGGCCGGGCCGGAGGAGACGCCCTTCTACCTGCTCGTCTGGTCGGCCTTCGATATGGACCTGGGGCAGGCGAACATCATGGCGCGGCGGTTGGGGCTGGATGGCGCGCCGGTGAGTGACCCTTACGCGCTCACCACCTCGCAGCTGGAGCAGGAGCTGCGCCCGGCGCTCAGCTACGACCCGTTCAGCCGGCGCTTCCTCGTCGTGTGGGACGTGACCACCCAGGGGATGCCCTACGCCGACGCCATCCAGGGGATGCAGCTGGGCGCGAACGGGCAGCCGGAGAGCGCCGCCCTGATCTACGTGCAGGCGCTCGATAGCGCACGGCAAGCGCCCGCCGTGACCGCGCGGCGCGGGCATGGCGCGTGGCTCGTGGCGTGGGAGGATGGGCGCGCCGACACCGCCCTGGAACACATCAACATCTACGGGCGATACGTCGCGCTAGAGTTCCGGCTCCATCTGCCGCTGGTGCTCAGGCAATAGCGTCGTTCCCTGG
>DAOTXC010000183.1:0-7868 GCA_034435555.1 Anaerolineae bacterium | reverse complement strand
CCCCCGAACCGGCGACTTCCCCCGGCCCATCGGCGGCGCAACGTCGCACCCTGGAAGGCGAACGGCGCGTCGCTACGATCATCCTCGCTGACGTGCATGGCTCCACTGATCTGCTGGAACAGCTCGGCACCGAGGCCTGGGTCGAGGTGATGAACCGCATCTTCCAAATCCTGGAGGGCGAAATCTACCGCCTGGGCGGCAAGGTGGATCAGTTCCGTGGCGACGGCCTGGTTGCCTTCTTTGGCGCGACCACTGCCCACGAGGACGATCCCGAACGGGCGGTGCTGGCGGCGCTGGCGATGCAGGACTCGCTAAAAACCTATGCTGCGGAGATGCACGCCCAATCGGGCATTGACTTGAGCCTGCGCGTGGGCGTCAACACCGGCGAGGTCATCGTCACCAGCATCGGCGATAGCCGGCAGTACAGCGAGGACACTGCGATGGGCGAAGCTATCGCCCTGGCTGCACGGATGGAGACGGCGGCTGAACCGGGCACGGTGCTGGTCAGCGAGAACACCTATCAGCTCGTCCACGAACAATTTGAATGGGAGCCGCTGGGCAAGATCATGGTGAAGGGCATCAGCCACCCCATTGCCGTCTACCGCCCCCTGGCCCTGCGCCCCGATTCGGAACAGATTCAACGCTACGACCTGGGCAATCCGCTCGTCGGGCGCGAAGCCGAAGTCGCCATCCTCAAACAGTGCATCGCCGATCTGTACGAAGGCGTCGGCGGCATTGTGATGATCACCGGCGACCGGGGTATCGGCAAATCGTTGCTGATGGCAGAGGTGCGGCACACCTTCGCCCGGCAGCGCGCGCTGCTGTTGGAAGCCCGCGAGCATGATGCAATCGCGCCACACCTGCTGCCCGACCTGGGGCTGGGCAGCAGCGCCACGCAGACCGACGAGAGCACCCCGCACCTCGCGCCGGAGCAGAACGGGCGTCAGGGATTGCCGCAAACAAAAATCGAGCAGGACATCCCTCCGGAGCTCTTTGAGATACGCGCACACTGTCGCTCCTACGATCAGTCGCAGCCCTACGCGATGTGGCTCGACCTGCTGCGCAACTGGCTCGCGTTCAGCCACGACGAATCCAAAGAGCAGCAGCGGGAACGCTTACGCAAACGGTGCGAGGCGCTCTGGGGCGAGCGCATGTCCGACTACTACCCCTACCTGGTCAACTTTCTCTCCCTGCCCCTGGAGCCTTCCTTTGCCGAACGCATCCGCCACCTCGATGCAGAGGGATTGCGGCAACAGTATTTCACCACGATCCGCAACTGGGTAGCGGCGCTGGTGCAACAACGCCCCCTGATCTTCACGCTCAACGACATCCATTGGGCGGATGCCACCTCACTGGAGCTGCTCAAACATTGCCTCCCCCTCTGCGATCAAGAGCCGCTGCTCTGGGTGCTGATCTTCCGCCCCGACCGCACCTCGCCGATGTGGCGCTTGCGCTATAACATCGAGACGGAGTACCCGCATCGGCTCACCACACTGGCGTTGCAACCCTTCACCGCCGCACAAAGCCGGGCGTTCATCGAGCAGCTGATTGGCCGCGACACGCTCCCTCCCGAGACCGAGCAGATCCTCATTGACAAATCCGAGGGCAACCCCTACTACATCCAGGAGCTGATCCGCTCGCTGATTGGGCAGGGCGTCCTGACCCAACAGGTCGAGACCGACGAACGCGGCGTAACGCGCACCCGCTGGGTCGCCACCCGCGCCGTCACCTCGCTGGAGCTGCCTGATAGCCTCCAGAGTCTCTTGTTGGCGCGCATTGACCGGCTGACCCCGGATGAACAGCGCGTCCTTCAGATTGCTGCCGTGATCGGCTCTATCTTCTGGTCGAATGTGTTGCAGGCGCTCTACGAGGATATAGCACAGCTCAAGCTGCATCTCACCGCCTTGCAACGGGCGCAACTCATCGTCGAACGAGGACGCATCCCCGGCATGGGGGTCGAATACGCCTTCAAATCCACACTGATACGCGATGTGGCCTACGACAGCCTGCTGAGCTCGCAACGGGTGGCCTACCACTTGCAAATCGCGGAGTATCTGGAAAAGCGCTTCAACACCGAAACGCTCACCCAGTACCGCGCGCTCTACTACAGCGCCCTGGCCTATCACTACCGTCAGGCGGGCAAGCTGGAACGCGAGCTCTTCTACGTGCTCCAGATGGCGCAGCAAGCGCTTGAGGTCTACGCCAACGCCGAAGCCATCGAGCATTACAACCACGCCCTGAACCTCTTGGATATGCTTGAGGAACACGCCTCGGAAAGCCAACGCTACACGCTCCTCACCCAGCGCTTTGAAGTGCTCAACGGACGTCGCAAGGTCTACCAGCTGACCGGCAATTTCGACGCGGCCCGCCACGACGCCGAGGCGCTGCTGCCCCTCGCGCGCCAACTTTCCGATGACCCGGTCTGGCTGATTGATGCGCTGCTCCAACAGACAGGGATCGCCAACTTCCAGAATCAAGAGGAGATCCGCGAGCGCATCCCGATGGCCGAGGAGGCGCTCAAGCTCTCGCGCCAGCTGGGAGATCAGCGGCGCGAGATGCAAAGCCTCATCGCCATCGTCAACCAACGGCTGGCGTTGGGCGATCCGAGCTGGCAGGAGCCGGGCGAGCGCGCCCTGGAGCTGGCCCAACAGCTGGGCGATGAGCATTACGAGGCCCGGCTACTCATCGGGATGGGGCGCATTTACGCGATGAGCGATCAATCGGAGCGCGGCATCGAGTACCTGCAAGCGGCAGCGGCGCTTTCGATCACACAAGCGCCCGACGACAAGCTCACCCAAATCTCGCTGCTCGATCTGCTGGGATTGCAACACGAGCGCAGCGGCGACTACTACCGCCTGCTCACCGAATATCAACAAGAACGCCTCTACATGAGCCGTGAGATCGGACACCGCCCTTTGGAAAGCGACGCGCTGCTCGATTGTGGCATCATCCAGGGTATCTATTTAGGCGATCACGAGACCGGCTTGGTCATGCTGGAAGCCAGCCGCAACATTATCAAGGGCACGCCCAGCGAGGCGCAACGCCTCCTCTACATTGCTTTCATCGAAGCCGAGCGCGGCAATCTCGACGTGGCGAAAGGCCATCTGGCAGCGACTCAGCAATTCGAGAGCAAAATATCGCTCGATGTCAAGCAAAATTTGATCCAGCTGCACCTCAACAACCTGCGCGGCATCCCCGATGAACTTGAAGAGGCCGCCGAACTCGTCGAGAGGGTCTGCCAGATGTCCGATAACCCGCTGCTTTCGCGGCAATACGCGATGGCCGCGGCCTGCAAGGCGACCGACGCCCGCCTCCAGCTGGCCCAGGTCGCTGCGACGGACGAAGCGCGCAGGCGCCATGTACAGGCCGCGCTGGAGAACTCGGCGCTTGCGCTGAAATTCTACGAGTCGTTTGGCTTTGTGCAAGTGCCCGAATGTACCAGCGAAGAGATCCTCTTTCGACGCTACGGCGCGCTGCTCGCCGCCGGGCAGCCAGAAGAGGCCGAACACTACCTCGATCTCGCCTACGATGAGATGATGCGCAAACATGCGCTGATCCCCTCCGACACCCCCTTTTACCTCACCTATCTGGAAAACATCCCGCTGCACCGCCAAATCCTCACCACTTACGCCGCAATGGTGGGGATTGATTTCAGCGAGAACAACTCTTGATGCTCCGTGACGGGCCACTGTAGGACAGGTTGGCAACCTGTCTTACGCTCAGGCTATTTTCGAAGGAACCTCACCATGACCAATTTGACACCCTATCAACACCTTGCACGGCGGCTCGATACGTTCCCGGAGGGCTTCCCCGCGACGGAGAGCGGCGTGGAGCTGCGCATCCTCGCCCAGCTCTTCACACCGGAGGAGGCCACGCTCGCCGCCGAGCTCTCACTCACGCCGGAGACGCCCGCGCGGCTGGCAATGCGCCTCAGCGCGGAGCCGCGCGCGCTGCGTCAGCAACTCAAGGGCATGGCCCGCCGGGGCCTTATCACCGGCGGGCGCGCGGAGGGCGGCTTCGGCTACGCGCTCTTGCCCTTCGTCGTCGGCATCTACGAGATGCAGGCCGCCACGATTGATGCGGAGCTGGCCGCACTCTTCGAAACCTACTACCATGAAGCGTTCGGGCGCACGGCAGCGACACAGCCGCCGGTACACCACGTTATCCCCATCGGCGAAAGCGTGCGCATGGAGCTGGACATCGCGCCCTACGAGAGCGCCGTCGCCATCGTGGAGCGCGCGCGGGCCTGGGGCGTCACCGATTGTGTCTGTCGCAAGCAACAGGCGCTCATCGGCGAGCCGTGCGCGCATCCGCTCGATGTGTGCATGGTGTTGAGCGAACGGCCCGCCGCCTTTGGCGACCCCGCCGGCCCTCCGGCAGAGGGCGCAGCGGTGCGCCCCCTCACCCGCGAGGGGGCATTGGCAACACTCCAACGCGCCGCCGATGCCGGGCTGGTGCATTCGGTGAGCAACACCCGC
Organism: Anaerolineae bacterium; assembly: GCA_034435555.1. Taxonomy (GTDB): domain Bacteria; phylum Chloroflexota; class Anaerolineae; order B4-G1; family SLSP01; genus DAOTXC01. Next base: position 3,390 of record DAOTXC010000183.1, on the reverse strand, counting down.
GAGGGCCTCTGGTACATCTGCAACTGCTGCACCTGCGCGTGCGGCATCCTGCGCGGCATCGCCGATCTAGGGCTGCGCAACGTCGTCGCGCCCTCCACCTTCGTCAACCGCGCCGACCCGGAACTCTGTATCGCCTGCGGGGCGTGTGTGGCGCGCTGCCCCTTCGACGCGCTCACCCTCGACGAGACCCTCCGCGTTGACGCGCTGCGCTGCGTGGGGTGCGGCGTTTGCATCCCCGCCTGCCCGGCAGGCGCCTTGCAGCTGGCGCGTCGCCCAGAGGGCGAAATCCCCCTCCCGCCGGAGACGCTCGACGAATGGCGCGCCGCACGCGAACGCAACAGGTAGTCGAAAGCCCCCCACCCATCTAGCCCAGATTGCGTCCTCCAACCCTTGTGATACACTTGAAGTCGAATCTCAGTAGATCGAAAAATGCTCCAAGGGGATCGGCAGATCCCCGTTCCCGGTCTGGATCTGACGATCCAGACCAAGCAAAATTAGATCTACTGAATCTACATTAATTCGGGGGAGGCGCGCGCAAGCCCCTCACCCATTCACACAAAGGGGGTAATTGATGACCATTGATCTTGTTCCACCCAAACCATTACAGCCGCTCAAGCCGCCGGAATCGGTGGATGAGGTCTCCGCAGCGCAAGCGGAAGGACTGGTGAAATTAGACCCGCAAACGCTCACCCAGCTGGACGCGCGCGTCGTGGAGTTCGCCGAGGCGCTCACCGAAGCGGAGTTGCACAGCGAGGAGTTCGAGAAGCGCCTGGATGTGGTCCACAAGATGGGGACGCGGGAGATTCGGGAGGCAGCCAACGTCTCCAGCCGCATCCTCGACCGGCCCCTGCGCGGGCTGGATGAGGATGCGCCGGTCTCGCGGGCGCTGCTGGAGCTGCGCCGCACTGTGGAAGACCTGGCGCCCTCACCGCAGGAGCAACCGGTCCGCAAATTTTTGGGGATCATTCCCGTGGGCGCGCGGGTCAATGACTATTTCCGCAAGTACCAATCCGCCCAGAGCCACATTGACGCCGTCCTCAACACGCTCTACAAGTCACAGGACACGTTGCGCCGCGACGTGGCCGAGATCGAAATCGAGAAGGGCAATCTGTGGCAGATCATGCACCGCTTGCAACAGTACATCTACGCCGCCGGGCAGCTGGACGCGGCGGTGGAGGCGCGCATCGCCGAGATCGAGGCGTCAGACCCGGCCAAGGCCCGCGTCGTCCGCGAGGAGATTCTCTTCTACGTCCGCCAGAAGCGCCAGGACCTGCTCACGCAGTTGGCGGTGAGCATCCAGGGCTACCTGGCCCTCGATGTCATCCGCAAGAACGACCTGGAGCTCATCAAGGGGGTGGAGCGCGCCACGACGACCACCATCTCCGCACTGCGCACCGCCGTCATCGCGGCGCAGGCGTTGGCGAATCAGAAGCTGGTGCTGGATCAGATCACCGCGCTCAACACCACCACCGGCGACATCATCGCCTCGACCTCCGCCATGCTCAAGGAGCAGTCGGGCGAGATTCACCAGCAGGCCAGTTCGGCCACAGTGAACATGGAGCAGTTGGAGGGGGCCTTCGCCAATGTCTTCCAGACGCTCGATATGATCTCCACCTACAAGGTAGAAGCGCTGGGCAGTATGCAGCGCACCATCAACGCCCTCTCAGGGCAGGTGCAGAAGGCGCAACACTACCTGACGCAGATCCGCGAGGAGGAGGCGCTCGAAGCCACCGAAGACCTCTTCCTGCCGCCGCCGGGGAAATAGGAACGGGCAACGATGGGCCTGTCGCCGACAGAAAAACGCGCGCTGCTCGATCTCTACCGGCGCACGGATGGCGAGAACTGGACGCGCAACGAGGGTTGGGGCGAGGATGACGACCCTTGCGCGTGGTACGGCATCACCTGCGAGAAGGGCCACGTCACCCGCCTGGCGCTGCCGCGCAACGGGCTTACAGGCACGCTGCCCCAAAGCCTGAAACTGCTCGTCCACCTTCGGGAGCTCAATCTGACCGGCAATCGGTTGGTGGGGCCGCTGCCGCCCAGCCTGGGCCATCTCCGCCAACTGGAGGTGCTAGAATTGGCGGAAAATGCGCTGTCGGGCGATATTCCCCCGCGCCTGGGTCTGTTGCTCCGGCTACGGACGCTCAACTTGCGGGGGAATCGCCTCAGCGGGCCGCTGCCGGAGGCGTTGAGCGATCTCGTCCGCCTGGAACGGCTCGACCTGGCGCACAACGCGCTCAGCGGCGAGCTGCCCGCGAAGCTGAAGGCCCTCAACCGGCTCACCCATCTCTACCTGCAAGGAAATCCCCTCAACGGGCCATTGCCCCTCACGTTGATGGAGCTGCGCTCGCTCCACACCTTCACTTTCTCCGATACGGGCCTGCTGGAGCGCTCCGAACCCGAATTCCAGCAGTGGCTGCAAGGCATCCCCTATCTGGAGAGCAGCGAGGTCATGTACGCGGAGGTGGTCTCCGGCAGCGGCGGCGATCTCGTCCTCACGACCCTGGCCGGGTTGATCGTGCTGGGGACGACCTTCCTGGCCGCGCTGCTGGTGCTGCCCTTCCTCGGGCCGCTGGCGAGCGCCCTGGCCGGCCTCTCCGGCATCGCCGGGACGGGGCTGGTCGCCCGTGAGGTCTACCGGCTGACGGGGGAGGCGCGCCGCGCCCGTCCGGCGCTTCGCGGGCAACGCTCCCCGGCCCTGATGTTGGAAGGGCTGCGCGAGGAGCTGCACAGGCTCGTCCGCTCCGGGGAGGGCGCGCTGCCCGCCGATGTGCAGGCGCAGGTTGTGGCATTGGAGGCGCTGCTGCTGGAACTGTTGCCCCGGCTGCCCCAATGGGGCGACGGCGCGCCGGAGTCTTACGCGGTGCGGCAGACCATCCGCGACTACCTGCCGCGCGCGCTGGAGAACTACCGCGCCCTGCCGCCGGACTTCGCGCAATCCGAGCCGCTGCAAACGGGGCAGACCGCCCACGCGCTGCTCCTGCGGCAGCTGGAGCTGCTCCGCACGGCGCTGCAGGAGATTGCGGATGATCAGCCCCAGAGCCACGCGCGGGAGCTCCTCATCCACGGGCGCTTTCTGGAAAGTAAGTTCGAGCGGGGCGAGGAGCTGCGCTAGCTCCATTCAGGCTCTAGCCGGATCTGGCGATCCCCTCGGAGCCACTTCTAACCACAAAGGACACTCCCTAGAAAATAGTGAATCTGCGAATGGTGAATGGCGAATGGTGAATGGTGAATGGTGAATGGCGAATGGTGAATGGTGAATGGTGAATGGCGAATGGCGAATAGCGAATAGTCAAACAAAAATCTGCTAAATCCGCTCAATCTGCTGATAAGCATTTTCGTGCTGGATGGTGTGCGCCAGCACCGGTGTCTCCTGCGCATTCATCTAGC
>DAOTXC010000182.1:0-10361 GCA_034435555.1 Anaerolineae bacterium | reverse complement strand
GGCCGGAAGGCCCACTCGCGGAAGGCCCGCTTGGCCCACCCCTCCAAATCTTCCGCCGAGAGGTTCGGGTAATCGAGCACAGTGGAGCGATCCATGTCCACCTCCTCCCAGCGCGTGCCGGGCCGGAACCAGCCGTTCTCCACCACCTCGAAGAAGAAGGGGGTGCCGGGATGCGGCGCGGCGATGTGGAAGAGCGCCAGGTCAATGGGCAGCTGCTTGGCGAAGTCAATCGTCTTGCGGATGCTCGCCTCGGTCTCTCCCGGCAGCCCGATGATGAAGTAGCCCCAGTTCATGATCCCCGCCGCCTTCGACCAGCGCAGCGCCTGCGCCACCTGCTCGGTCGTGATGCCCTTGTGCATCCGCTCCAACATCGCCGGCTCGGCGGATTCGATGCCCCACGAGATCATCCAGCAGCCCGCGCGCGCCATCAGTTGCAGCAATTCCTCGTCCACAAAGTCCACGCGGCTGTTGCACGTCCAGCGGAGCTTCCAGCCCTGCTCGAGGATGCCCTCGCAGATGCCCACCACGTGCTCGCGGTTAATCGTGAAGAGATCAGCGTACATGTGAATATTGCTGATGCCCAGCGCCACCAGCTGCGCGATCTCGGCCAGGACATTTTCCGGCGAGCGGAAGCGCACCGAGCGCCCGTAGGAGACGTGCTTGATGCAGAAGCGGCACGCCGCCGGGCAGCCCCGGCTGCTCACGAGGAAGGTGTACGGCCCGCCCACCAGCGGCGCGCGGTACTTCTGCCAGGGCAAGAGCTCGTGGCGCGGCAGCGGCAGATCGTCGAGGTTGGCGATGAAGGGCCGCGATGGGTTCATCACGATCTCAGCGCCGTCGCGCCAGACGAGGCCCTTGGTATTGCGTATTGCGTATTGCGTATTTTTCTCTTTGCCAAGCCAGGCAGGTTTCCAATCAGGATCGGTCTCCGTGAAGAGCCGCTTGAGCCGCTCCGCAAACGCCGGCTCCACCCCCGGCCACCACGCGCCAGCATCCAGCTTCGAGCATCCAGATTCCAGCTTCGAGCATCCAGCTTCCAGCTTCGAGCTTCCAGCATCCAGCAAATCCACCAGCTCCCGCAGCGTCAGCTCCGGCTCGCCGAGCAGGACGTAATCGAGCGCGGGGTAGGCGCGCATCGTCTCCTCCGGGATGGGCGTGACGTGCGTGCCGAAGGCAATCGTCGTCGCGCCGAGGGACTTCGCCAGGAAGACGCCGAACATGTCGTTTTGGAGCGTCGGCGCTGTGACCTGGGTGACGTAGTAGCGCGGGCGCTTCTCGCGCAGCAACGCCTCGAACTCGTCCCAGCCCATCCGCAGCGGGATTGCGTCAATCACCTCGACGCGCTTGTCGGGGAAGAGCGCCGCCATCTGCGCCAGGCTCACCTGCGGCCAGATCATCCCCTCGCGGGAGCGCCGCCCCACGCGGTGCTGGCTGCGAATCCAGATGCCCCGGTCGGGCGCGGGCGGGTTGACAAGGAGCAGGTCTATCGCGCCAGCGGGTCGCACATCCTGCGCGCGGACGGCCTCGTCGGCGTTGGGGAAGCGGGGAGCGGGCAATGTGGGGCGAATGAGCGTGCCTCGGTTGATAGGTTCAGTGTTCATGACGTACTGCGTAATCCGTAAAGGGAAGCAAGTCGCAAGCGGCAAGCCTCAAGCCACCAGCTTCCAGCATCCAGCATCCAGCTTCTAGCCCCCAGCTTCCAGCATCCAGCTCCCAGCCACCAGCTCCCAGCTTCCAGCTTCCAGCTTCTAGCTTCCAGCATCCAGCTTCTAGCTTCCAGCAACTAGCACACATAATGCTGCTCCAAATCGTGTTGAATGAGCCGCTCGCGCTGGCTCAGCTCCTCTAGCACCCGCATGACGATCCAGAAGACGAGCAGCTGGATCCCCAGCAGCATCAGCATCGTGCCCGCCAGCAGGTAGAGCCAGAGCCGCTCGATGGGCCAACCGTTCATCCCCAGGATGGCGCTCGCCACGCTGAAGAGCAGCCCGCCGAGGAAGGCCAGCCCGCCCATCCACCAGAAGCGCTGATCGAGCGGGGGATCGAAGATGGGCCGCCCGAAGAGGCCCGTCTGCACCACATCCTTGTTGAAGAGCGCCACGAGATAGTTGAAGGTCGCGCCCAACGCGAAGAGGTCGAAGCCGACCACGCCACACAACATCGCCGCGAAGGTCGCCGCGACGCCGAGCGGCCCCAGCTGCGTGACGCCGGAGAGCCGCATCCCCACCAGCGCCAGCGCGATGAGCGCGCCCAGCACGAACAGCCCGAAGCCCAGCCCGCCCAGCGGGCGCGCCGGGTTGTAGTAGAGCGCCGTCCAGACGATGGTGCGCAGGAAGCGCATCCCATCCTCCACCACGCTGAGCTTGGAGCGCCCCAACCGCTCCTCGTAGGGCATGGGAATTTCGGAGAGTTTCAGCCCCTCGTGGACGGTGCGCGTGCTCATCACCGGCGTGAAGTTGAGGCCGTCGGGCAGGGGGTAGAGCTTCTCCAGCGCCGAGCGGCGGAAGACCCGCATCCCACTGGCGGGGTCGAGCACCCGCTGTCCGCTGAGTACCGTCACCATGTTCGACCAGATGAAGTTGCCGATTTTGCGCACCAGCGGCATCCCGCTGGCTGCGCCGGAGCGCCGCGAGCCGACGACGACATCCGCGCCCGCAAAGACCTCCTGGCAGAGCGCCGGGAAGGATTCGGGCGGATAGGTGCCGTCGGCATCGAGGAAGCCGAGCAGCTCGCCGGTAGCCGCGCAGAAGCCGCTCTTGAGCGCCGCTCCGTAGCCGCGATTGGGGCTATGTTGCAGCAGGCGCACGTCCGGGTAGCCGCGCACGATCTCAGCGGTGCGATCCTTCGAGCCGTCGTCCACGACGATAAGCTCCAATCCCACGCCGATCTCAGCGAGCGCCGGACGCACGTCCAGCACCCGCTCGACGATTTCGGCGATGCCGTCCTCTTCGTTATAGGCCGGTATCACAACAGAAAGTAGCGTTGGTTCCATAAATCCTCCTCACACGTTCACACATTATTCCACAGGACACAGGGTAAAATCGCGCCCCAGCACCAGCCTAAAATCCACCGTGCGCTCCGGCTGAGGCTGCGAGTACACTTCGGCAGCGATGCCGAACTGCTCGAAGAGCAGGGGCAGCGGCGAGCCTTTCGTCGTCGTGGTGTAGTCCTCAATCGCGGTGGCTTCCTGGGGGGCCGAGGCGGTCGTCACCATGGGGACGGCAAAGCCGAGCGTCTCCAGCTCCCCCGCGACCCACGCGCCGCACCCCGTCACGCCCGACGCATCCACGATCTCCACACGATAGCCGCGCTGCACAGCGCGGGTGGTGGGCGGGGGCAGCGCCGCCTCCCGCAAGAAGGCCGCGAGCGCGTCGTAATCGGGCAGCAGCACCGCCCCGCCCGTCGGCGTCGTCCACGGCGTGAGATGCTCCGGCGCGGTGATCTGCCGCATCCCGATGGCGCTCGCGTCGAACTGCGGCGCGAGCCGCGCCAGCGAGAGCAGCGCCGGCAGGCGCAGGTCGGTCTCCACGTTGTCGCGGAAGGTGTCCCAGAGCTCGGGCACGTACCGGTAGAGATTGCGCCCCATCGCCTGCGTGTAGACGGACCGCAACACCTGCAACTGCCGCCGGTTGCGGTCGAAGTCGGAGGTCAGCTGCCGCGCGCGGACGTAGAGCAGCGCCGTGGCCCCATCCAGGTGATGTGTGCCCGGCTCCAGGTGCAACGTCACGATGCCGTCGGGCGCGTCCTCGTCGGGAAGCCACTCGTCGAAGGGCGCATCGAGCGTGATGGTCACGCCGCCGACCGCATCCACCAACTGCTCGTAGCCCTGGAAATCAACCAGCGCGTAGTAGTGGATGGGAAGGCCCAGATTGTACGCTATCGTCGCCTTGAGCAGCCCCGGCCCGCCGCCCGGATAGTCGAGCGCCTCGCCGTGCTGGTAGGCGGTGTTGATGCGATCCCAGCCCCAGGTGGGGATCCAGGCGTAGAAGTCACGCGGCACCGAAATCACCCGCACCGCGCCATCATCCGGGAAGATGCAAACGATCAGCACTACATCGGTGCGGAAAGTGCCGTCGTCGGCATTGTGCTCATCGCTGCCGAGCAGCAGGATGTTGAGCGTGCCCTCAGGCTGGCGCACTCTGGGGATCGCCGCCGGTTGCGCTTCTTCAGGGGAGGGCACGGGCGTCCCCTCCAGGATGGGCGGCGGGGTAGGGCGCGCGACCTGCGTCGCGGTGAGCGCGGGCGTCGCCGCTGCCGCTGGGGATGTGGCGGTGGGGGAAGCAGAAGTCGGCGTTGCCTCAGCGCCCGCCGTAGGGGTGAGGGTAGCAGCCGGGCGACAGGCCGCAAGGGCCACGCCCAGCAACAAAACCAAGCCAACACACATCCGCCACACGTTGTTCATCGCACCCCCCTTTCGCATTGAATTATAACAGATTTGGCAAAAATACAAAAAGACAAGTGACAGGGGAAGGGGAAGGGGTGACGGGTGAAGCGCAGGTCAGAGATAGATGGGAATCTCCGGCAGAGGCGCTGCACCGTCAATCTCACGGATGACGCGCGCGGGCACGCCCCCGACAACGGTGTGCGGCGGCACGTCCCGCGTGACGACGGCCCCCGCCGCGACCACCGCGCCGCGCCCCACGCGCACGCCATCGGTCACGACCGCCTGCGAGCCGATCCACACATCATCCTCGACGACGATGCCCTCGGCGGTGATGCCCTGCTCCACGAAGGGGCGGGCGGGATCGGCAAAGATGTGGTTCACGGCAATGAGCTGCGTGCCGGGCGAGGTGTAGACGCGGTCGCCGATGGTCACGCCGCCCTGCCCGCGAATGACGTTGTACTCGCCGATGAGGCTCTCGCACCCGATGCGGATGCCCGCGTGCGGCAGCTCGCGGAAGTTGTAGACGTGCAGCACCGAGCCGTGCATCACCAGCGTCCCCGCGCCGATCTCGACCCCGCCGGGGCAGGCGTGGATGTAGACGCCCTGGTCGAGGTACGCGCCGTGGCCCAGGCGGATGCGATTGGCAAAGCGCAGGCGCACCCCCGCCTCGATGGCGGCCCAGCCGTCCATATGGAGCATCAGCCGGTAGAGCAGCGCCCGCAGCCCGACGCCCGCCAGCGTCGGAACCCAGCCGCAGGTCGCCTGCAAGGTTTGCTCCAGCAGATAGCGGCCCAGGTTATCGGCCTGGCGGTTCAGGTAGAGTTGTAGCCCCGACAGCAATCCAGCGTTGGTTTGTTTGTTCATGCGCGCCCCCTTACATCTATTATACACCACACCGCCCTCGCGCTTTGCGAGGGCGGTGAAGAGTCGTCTGCCAGCTACGGCATCGAATAGGCCTGCAACATCACCGGCAGGTAGAGTTTGTGGAAGTAGACCTCCGTCGTGACCTGGGCGTGATTGTTGCCCCGGCGCGGCTCCACGGTAGCGGAGCCGATGGAGGCCGCGTTGGTCAGCGCCCCCTCGAAGTCGCGGAGGAGCACGCCAGTGATGGTGATCGCGCCCCAGCCGCCCACGGGCAGCTCGGCGCGCTCCCACACGTAGGCCGTGCCAGGCCGCGCGACGAGCTCGGAATCGTCCCACGTCACCTGCACCTGGTTCAACGCCGCCGGCAACGTGTCGGTGATGACCACATCCATGGCGGCGGTCGTCCCCTCGTTGGCGTAGGTGAGCACGTAGGTGATCGGCGCGCCGCCCACGAGCCGCGCCGGGCCACGCTTTTCGATGACCAGATCGGGCGCGACCACGTAGGTGATGACGGGAACGCTCTCGTTGTTACGCACATCCCGCTCGATGCCAGTGGTGGTGATGACGGCGGTGTTGACCAGCGCCCCCGTGAAGTGCGCGGGGATCGTCCCCGCCAGCGTGATGACGCCGCGCGCGCCGGGGGCCAGCTCGGCCAGCTCCCACACGTAGGCCGTGCCCGGACGCAGCGCAGGTTCCACCCCCTCGTAGGCGATGACGACCTCTTGCAGCAAGACGGGGAAGGCGTCGGTGATGACGATCTGCGACGCGAGGGCTGTACCGATGTTGGCGTAGGATACCGTGTAGGTGAGGCGTTCGCCGGGCAGGGCCATGCTCGGCGCGCGCTTTTCGATGACCAGATCGGGCGCGAGCACCTGGGTGACGACGGGCGGGGTGATGTTGTTGTCCACGTCCCGCTCGACGCTGGGGGTGGTGATGACGGCGGTGTTAACCAGCGCCCCCGTGAAGGTGGTGGGGAGCGTGCCCGCCAGTGTGATCACGCCGCGCGCGCCGGGGATCAGCTCGTCCAGCTCCCACGCATAGGCCGCGCCCGGACGCGGGGTAGGTTCCGGCCCCGCGTAGGCGATGGAGAGCTCCCCAAGCGAGAGGGGCAGCAGCTCGGTGATGACCACCGACGAGGCAATGGCGGTGCCCACGTTGGAGTAGGCCAGCGTATAAGTGATGCGCTCGCCGACAAGAATCTCGCTCGGCCCCCACTTTTCGATCACCAGGTCGGAGATATTCACGCCGGTGCTCCAATGCGACGTGTTATTCGCCCAGTTGAGATCGCCGCCGGGCGCGTGGATCGTCGCGGCGTTGGTTAGCCGTCCCCAAAAGGAAGGGGAGAGCGTGCCGGAGACGGTGATGATCCCGCCCGCGCCGAGGGGCAAGGTACCAACGTCCCACACGTACGTTGTCCCCAGCTGCGGCGTGATCGTCTGCCCGGCAAAGGTCACGGTGGGGCTGAGGAGCACCCCCGGCAGCAGATCGGTGATGACGACTTGCGCGGCGAGGTCAGTACCCACGTTAACGTAGGCGAGCGTGTAGGTGATGCGGTCGCCGGCGTCGGCCCAAACCAGCCCGCGCTTGGTGATGACGAGGTCGGGCGCGAGCACCTCAAAGACGCTGGGGGCAACGACGTTGTTGCCGGGGTCAATATCCACCGAGGAGGTGGCGATCTCCGCCGTGTGGGTGAAGAGGCCGCCGAAGGTGGGCGCGACGTGTGCCTCGATGGTGATCGCGCCGCCAGCGCCGGCGGGCAGATCGGCCACGTCCCACACGAAGGGCTGGCCCGCGCGCGGGGTGATCGTCGCGCCGGTGGCGGTCACATCCACCAATGTCAGCGCGGTGGGCAACAGGTCGGTGAGGACGACGTGGTGCGCCGTGGCCGGGCCGGTGTTGGTGAAGGTCAGCGTGAAGGTGAGGGGGTCGCCGGGATAGAGCGGGCCGGTCGGCGGGACGATCTCGGCGGCGAGCTGCACATCCACGGGCAGCGCGTTGAGCGCGAGCGCCGGATCGCCGAAGAGGATGTAGGTGTCGAGCAGCTCGCGGGAGCTGCCGCCGCTGTTGGCGTAGAGGTAGAGCTTGCCCAGCGTCGTGGCCGGGCCGAGCGCGATGACGTCATCGGCGAAGAGGGCGTCGTAGATGCCCCGGTGGAGGTAATCGTGGCCGGAGGCGACGCCCAGCCCCGTAGGCGACCAGCTGGCAATCGCGCCGCCGCCCGCCCGCCGCACCACCGTCTCGCCGAAGGAATGGTAGTTCCGGTTAGAGGGATTGGGGATGACGTAATAACCCTCGTAGCAGTTCATCGGCAGGAAGAGCGGCAGCCGGTCGGTGTTGGTGAAGGTGTTGAGCAGGCCGAAGTCCATCAGCCGCTCGCTGGCCCAGAACTGGATCGAGCCGTGGCCCACGTAGTTGACGACGAGCGCGCCCGCGTTGATGGCATCCCGGTTGGCCGCACGCGCCAGCGAGGCGCTGGCATGGGTGATGTACAAGTAAACGCGCTCCGCCTCGTAGGGGGCGGGCAGGTGATGGTTGATGATGACGTCGGAGAGCGCGGGGAAGTTGCCAGCATAATCCGCATTGTCGGCGATGAAGAGGTGCCGCGCCTGCCAATCGGCGAGCGGCGCGTCCTCGTAAGCCAGGATTTTGTCCACCAGAATCTCTACATCGGTGACGTGGCGCGCGGGCAGGCGGCCCAGGTGCAGGTCGGGGACGTTGTCGTCGCCGGCGACGGTCACGTAGCGGTTATCGGCGGCGGTCTCGCCCATCCAGGGGTCCACGTATCCCATATAGGGGGGCAGATGGTTGGGTTGATCCCGGTTGAAGTAGTTGCGATAATCATAGTGTCCATCGCCCACCAGGAGCAGATAGGCAGGCGCGGGGGCGCTCCAATTGTGGTAGGCGTAGGCCACAAAGTCATGGATGGCCTCGGGGGTGAAGATGCCCTCGGCGAACTCGTCGTAGGCGTCCTGCACGTCAACGAGGGCGACGCGCAGGCCCTGGGCCTCACGGCGCGCGATCAGCGGCGCGAGCGCGGTATGGAATTCGGCGGGACTGATGACGATGTAGTCCGCGCCGTTGTCCGGGCTACGCCAGGTGGAGGCGCGGTCGGCGATGATGGTGAGCGGGGTGCGACGCTCTGCCTCCGCCAGCGCCAGGTAGCGGCGCGGCTCCGGCGCGCTTTGCCGGAAGGTGAGCGTGTAGCCGTCGCCAGCGACAATCTCGCCGCCGGTGATGCGGGCGGGCGCGTGGGGGTCGGTGATGTCGAGCAGCGCCACCGTCTCGGTGGTGAAGCCGCCCACGACGTATTCCCACGTCCCCGCCGCGTCGCCGCCAAAGGTCAGCCGGTTCGCCACGGCCTGATAGGGCGCATAGTAGTCGAGCGTGAACCAGTTGATGAAGGGGATATCGCGCATCGCACTGAGGCCCGCGCGCACGGTGATGGTGTTCGGTCCCTGTTGCAGCCACGCCGAAGGAAAATCCGTTGCGAAGGCGTATTCCGTGTTGGGCAGCCAGGTCTCATCCAGGATCAACTGGTCGTTGATGAAGATTTGGGTGTGGTGCTCTGGGTTGGCATCGTAGCTCATCAAGAGACCGCGCAGGGTGGCGCTCAAGGGCGGCGTAGCAACGGCGGGCAGGGTGAAGGGATAGTTGTTGGAGCGCGGCACGCCGTCAACGACGTAGATGTAGTTCCAATACCAGTGATCGCCATTGCTGTCGCGCATCTTGCTCTGATAGGTGCGGTTCTGCTCCAGGTGGAGGGTCGTGGCGTGATAGGTGGGGCGCGTGCCCGTCCCATCCGGCGCACCATCGAGCTCGGCCATGCGCAACCCCGGCAATCTGCCCCAGGTGAGCCAATAGACGTTGGTCGCGGTGTACTTGGTATCGAGGCCCTGCCCGTAGAAGAGAATCGCATCCCCTCTGTCGAAAGCGCCATCCGCCGCCCCCTCGATGTGGATAGCGACCTCCGCACCCTGGTTGAAGAGGCGGAAGGTGCGTGGATCGAGGGTGTCGAGGGGAGCGCCAGCCGCTTCCAAATCCTCAAAAGTGACAGCGTAGAGGCCATCGGCGTTGACGGTGAGTTTGTACAGGGGAGCGCCCTGCGCCGCCAGCACCTCGTAGGCGCTCGGCAAGGCCGTCTGGAGCGTCGCTTCTGCTGCGGCGGGCGGGACGCGCCACGCGCGCGCCGGCTCGTAGTTGAGCAAGGCGCTCTGCAACAGCGGCTCAAAGGCCTCCTCCACGGGCGGGGTCTCCGCCGATTGCATCAGCGTCCCCGGCGGCAGGTTGAAGTCGAGTCGCACGCGGATGCGCGTCAACTGGCGCAGCTGCCCGGCGGCGGGCTGGTACTGGAAGGGATAGAAGCGCACCTGCGCCACTCGCTGGCTACGGATGAAGGCCGTCTCGATCAGCTCCGCCGCCACCGTCGGGGTGAAGTTCGCCTGCGCGTAGCTGGCCTCGTCGCGCACGAGGGCGTAGCCCTGATAGTCGGGCGGGCCATCGAGCGGGAACTCGACGATGGGCGTGGCGACCGGGCAGAGATCGTAGGTCCCAGGTAGCACGGTGGCCTCGGTCTCGAGCACCGTCAGCGTGACGCGGGCCGCTTCGGGGATGCCGAGCAGCGCCCCCCGCACCGGCATCGCGGGCGCGCCGGCGCGATCCAGCGTCCCGTAGCCCGGCACGGTGAGCGCCTGGCAGTCGCCCTCGGTGAGCGCGAAGTCGGGTGTGAGAAGCTCCAGCGTGACGCCCTGCGCATCCTCCGCGACGATCCGCACGCCGGGCGGGAGCTCCGACGGGGCCACAGCAGGCGCTGCCGCCTGCACCGGCTGCGAGGACGGCATCTGCAACGACGTCAGCAGCGCAACCAGCGCGCCTATCACCAGAATCAGCGTAAGCCCCAAGCGGGGCAATGTTTTCGTATGCATCCTGCACCTCCTTCAAAAATAGCGAATCTGCGAATGGTGAATGGCGAATGGTGAATGGTGAATGGTGAATGGCGAATAGCGAATAGCGAATAGTCAAACAAAAATCTGCTAAATCCGCTCAATCTGCTGATAAGCATTTTCGTGCTGGATGGTGTGCGCCAGCACCGGTGTCTCCTGCGCATTCATCTAGC
>DAOTXC010000181.1:0-5480 GCA_034435555.1 Anaerolineae bacterium | reverse complement strand
ACTAGAAATGTCCCTGCCAAAAGGCTCCCCCCTCTCGCTGCGCTGCTTGAGGAGAACCAGGATGAAAAAAGCGCTTGGGTTTAGCACCTTGGTATTTGCGCCATTACTCATCGCGTTTCTTCTGCCGACGCTGTTCTTGCTACCAACGGGCATACTGGTGGCCCTATTCAGCATCTTTGATCCGATGATATCTGTTTCTGAAGGTGTCGGCTATCAGGCCTGGGTGTGCGCTCCCATCGTGGCGGCTGTTGGTCTCCTACTGGTTGGAATGTGGCTACACACTCTCTTCCTGCGCGGACGTTCGCGCAAGCCGGCATGGATCGCCATTTGGGCGGTGTTCTCAGGGGCTTTGTTTGTGGTGGCCTGGCTTGGCATCTCGATCCTAACCAGTATCGGCGCTTCGGATTACGCGGCTGACGAGTTCTTCCGGTGGACGGCAAGCGCCGCGGCGCTGCTCACAGTGGCACTTCAGCCAGGGGTGGGGTTATGGCTTTTTGTTTCAGCCCATATTTTGCGCGGTTTTGCGCTGACTGCTACCGAACAGTCAGGCGCTGGCCGCGTTGCTTAACTGTATGAAAATCGCCATTTACTACTTCAATGGAACAGGAAACACGGCATGGGTGGTGCAACGCCTGGCAGCGGCTTTGACGGCACACGGTAATGCGGTTACCGCACGCTCGTGTGAAACTTTGACCGCGCCGGTAGCGCTGCGCGCGTGCGATGTGCTCGGGCTGGCCTTTCCCACCGCCTCGTCCTATGCTCCGGCGCCGTTCCGGGCCTGGCTAGCGGCATTGCCTGAGTGTCAGGCGCTGCCGCTCTTTGTCGTTACCACGGCCAGCTATGCTGCCGGCGATACGGCCTGGTACGCGGCGCAACCGCTGAAGGCGCGGGGCTATGCGCCGTTCCTGCTCGCCAATGTGCTGATGCCCAATAACTTCTACATCCCGCCGATGGATTTTCTGCCGGTGACGCCGCCACAGCGTATTCCGAAAAAACTAGAAAAGGCACAACGCAAAATCAACCGGCTGGCAGAGCTGATTCACACGCAGACGCCACACGTCGAAGGGGCCGGGCTGTTCGGGCGGCTGCTCGGCATCCAGCAGCGGTGGAGCAGGGACACATTCGAGAAGCGGCTGTTCAAGCCCTTTTTCGCCGATGAGACCTGCACCCGCTGCGGGTGGTGCGTGCAGCATTGCCCGGTGGACAACATCGTGCTCGATGAAGACGGCTTGCATTTTGGCGCGCAGTGTTGCCCGTGTATGCGCTGTTACAGCTTTTGCCCCAAGCAGGCGATCCAGGCCACGCGCAAGACGCGCAATGCGAAGCGGTATCGCCGCTATGCCGGGCCGGAAGGGAAACGCTATGCGCCATAAGTACCTGGGGGAATGGTTGCCCGCCTCATGGCCCGAGATGGAAGCCACGCTGTGGGCAATCGGCAGGCTCATGCGCCAGCTCCACGAAACAACCGCGAGCTTTGTACCCCCCAGAACGCGGTCTGGATGCCCTGGGCGTTGCACGAACGTGATGGAGATGTGATTAGTCACTGCAACATCGCCCCGTGGAACGTGCGGTTCCGCAGCAGCCATTCCCTGGGCTTCGTCAATTGGGAGTATGCCGGGCCTACCAGCAGGCTGCACGAAGTGGCGGTCACGGGATGGTACAGCGCGCACTTGCACGATGATGATGTGGCCGAGCGCGAGGGCCTGCCTGAGGCTGAGACCAGGATCCACTGGTTGAAGTCGTTTCTCGATGGCTACCGCCTGCCCCGCTCAGAGCGGCGAGGGCTGGTGACACGCATGATCGAGTTCGCGGTCCGCGATACGGCAGGCTTTGCCCGGAGCCGGAAGATCACCCCGGAATCCAAGGCCCCAGAACCGCTGTGGCTGATGGCCTGGCAAATCCGCGCGGCTGACTGCCTGCTGCGGCATAGAGCGCAGACAGAGGCCTCGCTTTGAGACCCGCCCCTGCCCCACGGAGGACAGATGGCTCGCCTGTCTAGCTCTCTGCGGCCATCCATGAACCATTTTGCTCGTCCCTACACCAGAGGGCGGGCGCTACAAAATTTGACACATCCCCCAATTCCACCTATACTGAATCCAGAAAGCAAAAGCGTCTCACGGCTTGGGGAAAAGCCGGAGACGCAGACCACGGCGATGCAAGCGCCTGGTGGGAATAGTATAGCACACCCGTTCTGCGCTCGCAACTTGACCCACCGGCCCCTCGTCGACGGGCTTTTTATAGATTCATCACCACGACTTGGGTAACTCGTTCCACCTGTTGCGTTAGATGCAACAGTCCACCGCTATCCTGGGATTAAATTCCAAGATGGAGGTGGCCAGATGCCCTTTTGGAGCAAGAAACGCTCGGAGTTTGAAATGGTAGATCGTCTCATTCACCAACACCCCGGTATCCGCCCGGCAGAGATCGCCCGGCAGTTAGGCGTGGCTCGCTCGACGATTATGCGCCAACTCCCCAGCCTGGAAGAGGCGGGCTTCCTGTATAGTGAGGACGCGCGGGGCGGATTATGGCCGTTTGGGCGGAAAAAGTGAATTTGTTGCGCTATTGTTGCGGGATTTACCCCTGTGTTGTGCTACAGTAGAACTAATCCCAACGCAAGGAGTACAGAATGGCGAAAAAAGCAACTGGTAAGGCCGCACGCCTCTTACAGATTGAAGCGCTGTTACTGGCGCACCCCGAAGGGTTGACGCAGGCGGAACTGGCGCGCAAGTTGCAGGTCAATCGCTCCACGGTTGGCCGCTACGTTGAAGATTTGCCTGGCCATATCTATATTGATGACCTGGACGAAAACCGTTGGAAGCTCGACCGGGACGGATATCTGGTCCGGGTGCGTTTCAATATGCACGAGGCGCTGAGCCTGCATCTGGCCGCCCGGCTGATGGCGACGCGCACGGATAAGCACAATCCCCACGCGGCGGCAGCGCTGCGCAAGATTGGCATCTCGCTGGAAGCGCTCGCCCCTCTGATCTCCGAGCACGTCAAAGCGTCGGCGGACGTGATGGACGATCAGGCCCGCCGCCACGATCCGGTCTACTTGGAGGTGCTGGAGACGTTGACCCGCGCCTGGTCGGTGGGACGCAAGGTCTGGCTCAAGCACCAGCTGGCCGATCAGCGCGTCTTCGAGTACACCTTTGCACCGTACTTCATCGAACCCTACGCCGTGGGGCAGACCGCGCACGTCATCGGCTGGCGGGAGCCGCCGGGCGCAGTGCGCACTTTCAAGGTGGAACGGATCCGGGCCATTCGGCTGTTGAGTGAACCGTATACCATCCCGGCGGATTTTGATCCGCACACGCTATTGGCCGACGCCTGGGGCATTTGGTATACAGAGAAGGAGCCGGAGACCGTGGTCTTGCGCTTTCATCCCCGGGTGGCTGCGCGGGTGCAAGAGACGCAGTGGTTCCAGGGCGAACACATCACCTTGCAAGAGGATGGCTCTCTGTTGTGGGAGGCCGCCATCGCCGAGCCGCAGGAGATGCTCCCCTGGATACGCGGCTGGGGTGCGGACGTGGAGGTACTGTTGCCCGAAACTTTACGTTCACAACTCGCCGGCGAAGTGCGCCGCCTGGCGCAACAATACGGTTGGGAAGTTCACCGTGAGTCCGACCCAGACAATCCCCACCAATTCTTTGACGATTTCTTTGGAGGTTGAAGATGCCGCTATATCCCTTTCAAGAACAAGTCTATGAACTCCTTTCCGTTGGACGATCGGTTATCCTCCAAGCACCCACCGGCGCCGGGAAGACCCGCGCGGCGCTCTATCCTTTCTTGCGGGCATGGGAATATGGTGAGGATTTTCCCCGGAAGTGCATCTATTCCGTCCCCCTGCGGGTTCTCGCCAGCCAATTCTCCGAGGAGTATACAACACGCGCGGCGAATTTTGACTTCCAGCGTCCTTTAACGGTGGGAATCCAGACCGGGGCGCAGCCCGAAGACCGTAAATTTGAAGATAACCTGATCTTCACCACCGTAGATCAAACGTTGAGCAATGTGCTCACCATCCCCTATGCTCTGAGTTTGGGCCAGGGCAACCTGAACGCGGGCGCGGTGCTGGCCTCGTATCTGGTCTTTGATGAGCTGCACCTCTTCGATCCTGAGAAGATGCTCCCGACGGTGTTGCATTTCTTGAACATGGTGAAAGGGATTACGCCTTTTCTGGTGATGACGGCTACTTTCTCCGAGACTTATGTGCAGGCCTTAGCGAAAATGCTAGGCGCAGAAGCCCTGGTGGTCAGCCCAGAGGAAGCGGCGGCGATTCCTTCGCAGCACAAGGAGCGGCGTTTGCACACGACTGACACGCTGTTAGAAGCACAGGCTGTCTTGCAGCAACATCGCCAACGCTCGGTCGCTATCTGCAATACCGTAGCCCGGGCGCAGGCGCTATTCGAGGCCCTACGCGCTCAGGCTGCGCCGGGAACAGAAGTGCGCTTGTTGCACAGTCGCTTCTTACCCCCAGATCGCCAAGCGCATGAAAACTGGTTGCGTCGGGAGTTTGGCAAAGAGAAGGCCAGTTACACTGTGGAAAGCGCTATCTTGGTTGCCACGCAGGTCATCGAAGTCGGTTTGGACATCACCTGTGAAGCTTTACATACCGAGCTGGCTCCGGCTGCCAGCGTCATCCAGCGCGCGGGACGTTGCGCGCGTTACCAGGGCGAACAAGGGGAGGTGTACGTTTACCCGTTACCCCCTGATCAATGGGGCAAGCCCAGCTATGCCCCCTATCTCAAGGCGCAGCGGGAGATCTGCGATAGAACCTGGGCCGCATTGGCGGCACGCTCAGGAACACACTTTGATTTCGGTGCGGAACTGGCGGTGGTGAACGCGGCCCATGCGGAAGCCGACGGGCAAATTCTGGCGCAATTGCGCGCCCAACGCCATGCCAGGGCCGACAAGATCGCCCATACCATCCAGCAGCAGGAACGCGGCGCAGCGCGTGAATTGATCCGTGAGGTGGATAGCCGCACCGTCATCGTGCATCCCGATCCACACAGCATTCAGCATCCCTGGGCTTACGAGGGCTTTGGACTTTATCGGGGGAGTTTGTTCGGGGCTTACAACGACTTACGCGAATTGCAAGTCCAACTAAATTTACCGTGGGCCATGATGCGTGCAGAGCCGGAAACGGAAGACGACGAATCTTCCCGCGCTCCCCAACGCTGGCGCTGGCAACCCATCGAAAGCAAAGATGAGCTCCAAGGCGCGCTGCTAGTGGTCGTCAATCCGCAATTGGCCCGGTACAGCGCCGAGACTGGCTTTCAGTTGGGCCAGCCCAGCGCAGTGGATTGGCAGTCACCGTTCCGGCAGCGCCCCGGACAGCGGCGCGATTTTGCGCCCTATCAACGAGAGACCTTTCAGGAGCACGTCACCCGGATGTGGCAGGTCTTTGAGCACCCTTTCTACGACCGGCATGCAGGTAAACAACGCCTCGCGCTGTGGGAGGAGCTGGCCTACGCCGCGACCCG
>DAOTXC010000180.1:0-5528 GCA_034435555.1 Anaerolineae bacterium | reverse complement strand
GGTCGACGACATAGCGGTTTCTTGGCATTTTTCTCTCCCTGAGTCTGCTGTTTTCTTACAGCTTACCACAGAGAGAAATTCTATCAAAACTACACTGAATAGGTACTAGAAATCTACTCGATGAATTGGGGTATCAATTTATTTCCACCGATAGTGGATATTCTTTTGCTTCCATTGCCAATGCTGATCTATACTTCAATCTCGCTAACGATAGGCCGTTTAACACCTATGAAGAAATGGTGTTAATGGGCACTTCTGCCGTTATTTTGGTGGATAATGATGTATTGCCGCTTTATCATACGGGCTATGCGGTCCATTGGCGTCACGTAACTATGGGCTTTGATTCTCTACAATCTATCCCTACACTTCCAGGCCCGAGGTTTGTTATGTTCCACATTGTATCACCGCATCCCCCGTTTATTATAAATCGCGATGATGAAACTGTCCTGGCGGCAGCCCCCCCCTTGAAGGCGGGCGCGATGGAAATTATTTCCCCGGTTCAACAATAGAGTACATTGCTGGCTATACAGAAAAGATTTTGCATACCAATCACCAGGTATTGCAAGTTGTTGATGCTATCCTGGCAAACTCAGCTACACCGCCTGTTATTGTGCTACAGGCTGATCATGGCCCTGGTGCGTGGCTGCAATGGGATTCGGTAGAAAAAACGTGTTTATGGGAACGAACTGCCATCTTCAATGCGTATTATTTACCCGATGCAGGTGCGGAAATTCTCTACCCTGATATCACACCGGTGAATACGTTCCGGGTGATTTTCAATACTTATTTTGGTACAGATTTGCCGCTATTGGAGGACAGAATCTATTTCTCATCGTGGAATCGCCTTTACGATTTCATTGATGTGACGGATCGTGTGGCGTATCCTTGTGATGTGCAGTAAACTATGAAATCAATGTCACGTGAAAGGGTCTTTTATAGGATTTTATTATGGGGCGTTTTGTTAGCCAGCTTCTGGTTTTTGTTTCAACGCTCTATGTCTGTTTTCATGTCGCCAGAGGTGTTGAAGACCGATGACTACGTTGAGTATTGGTCCGCTGGCCGTTTGAATTTAATGGGCGGGAATCCCTACGATCCTGCTCAACTGACGCCGCTGCAACTGGCGACGGGGCGCGTCGACGGCGTACCGGTGATGATGTGGAATCCGCCCTGGACGCTGGCGGTGGCGATGCCGTTGAGCTGGCTGGCTTATCCCGTTAGCCGATTCTTATGGCTTTTGTTGAGTATGGGGATCATTTTTGGGGTGGCTGATTGGGGTTGGCGTGTGTATGGGGGCGCGCCGGGGAATCGGTGGCTGGCCTGGTTGGCCGCGTTTACTTTTGGGCCATGTTTGCATGTGCTGAAGGCCGGGCAGATTGCGCCGCTCCTCTTGTTGGGTGTGGTAGGGTTTTTGTATTTCGTCCGGCGGGAGCGCTGGGGGAGCGCGGGCGCTGTGGCGGCTTTGATTACAATCAAACCGCATTTGCTCTATTTGTTTGGCCTGGCAGTGTTGTTTTGGGCGTTGGAGCAGCGCCGTTGGCGGGTGCTGCTGGGGTTTGCCGCAGCTATGCTCCTGGCGATGGGGAGCGCGTGGGCCATCAATCCGGCGTTAGTCAGCCAATATCTGTATGCTTTGGCGCATTATCCTCCCGCTGAATGGGCGACGCCGACTTTTGGCGCGGTGTTGCGATTATGGGTAGGCGTAGAGCACTTCTGGCTGCAATTTCTCCCTTCAGCTTTGGGTGGCTTGTGGTTCGTTTTTTATTGGCTACGGCAGCGCAAGCGTTGGGACTGGCGTGAGCAGCTCCCCATTTTGGTGTTGGTCTCTGTGGTGACGGCGGCGTATGGTTGGACCTTTGATCAGCCTGTGTTTTTGCTGGCAATCGTGCAAGCGGCAGTTGGCTTGTCTCAGGGGCGACTTACCTGGCCCAAACGCGGTTTGTTATTGGCTTATATTGGGTTAATGTTGGTTTCGCTTTTTTCCAGCCAAAGTCAGCTCTGGTATTGGTGGATGGCTAGCTGGCTACTGTTGTGGTATTGGCTCGTGCGTCGGTGTGCTTCGTATGGCGGCGCACGGGAATGAGCTAAGCAAGCACTTTCCGAGGGGGGGAGTATGGCAGCTGTTGTTCATCGCTATAAAGAGGCGCTGCGCCGCCTGGATTGGGTGCTGGTGGCGTGTATCGTCTTGCCAACCGCGCTGCTGGCGCTGCTGAGCGTCATGCGTTACACGGCTTACACCGCGAATATGTTCGACTTGGGGCACATGGCGCAGGCTATTTGGAGCAGCACGCAGGGCCGCCCGCTGGAATTTTCTTATCACGGTAATGTTGTGAGTCGGTTGGCGCTGCACGCCGAGCTGATCTATTTTTTGATAACCCCTTTGTATGCACTTTTCCCTTCACCTATCACCTTAGTGGTGATTCAGGCCCTTTTGTTTGGCCTGGGCGGTTTCCCTTTGTATTATCTGGCCCGGAGGCGCATCGGCAACATCCATGCAGCGCGCGTAATCACGTTGATTTATCTGTTTTTTCCGGCGGCGCAGAACGCGGTCCTCTTCGATTTTCACGGCGACACGTTGGCGATGCCGTTGATGATGTTTATGCTCGAAGCGTTGGATCGCAAAGCGTGGCGCGCCTATGGCGTTTGGCTGTTGTTGGCTTTGAGCTGTAAGTTGTATATTGCGGTTCCACTCTGCGCGTTGGGGGCTTTTTTGTGGCTTATGGGGCGTAGACGTGTAGGCGCTGTGACTATCCTTGTTGCTATGGTCTGGGGGCTTACTGTATTTTTGGGGATACGCCCGCTGTTTGCCGCTTCGGGCGGGGCCGTGCAGCAACTGACAGCTGGGGGCTATCTTCAGTTCTATTTCGGGAGATTTTTTGAAGACCTTGCCAGCACCTGGTTTTTACGTCTGGCGACTGCAATTGCTGTATTTGCCCCGGTCATTCCCGTCGTCATGTACGCACCTGATTGGGCTTTATTGGCTTTGGGCGTCGCTCTGCCGGTCTTGCTTAGTTCTGGGCCAGGGCCAACTTTCTATTATGGCAATCACCGGTACGCTATTGTGACGCCATTTCTAATGATGGTGGTTTTCAATGCCATTGTCTACCTTAAAGTCCCAGGTAGTCGTCTCACCGTTTTCGGGCGCACAGCCAGACGTTCTGTCCCCTGGGCGGCGCCTCTGGTCGCGGTTGCTTTGATGACGTTGTTGACCAATGCGGGCCTGGTGAATACGCCATTGAACCCCCGGTTTTGGAGACGGCTTTCCGGGCAAGAATTTTTTTCGTGGGCCTATACGCGCACAGCACGCGACGGGGTGAAGGATCAGTGGCTCGTAGCGAACGTCCCAGATCAAGCGCCGCTTTTGGCTTCGACGATTTTGGCCCCCCATCTGGCGCACCGCCGTGAATTGCACATTATGTTCTCTCTGGATGAGACTGTAACGCCTGACCCGAATGAATTGCTTGATAAAGTTGATTACGTGGTATTGGACGGTTTATCGGATTATGTTGGGCCTGGGGGCGACGGGCTGATGGGGGATGTCACGTATGATTGGCCGCTATTGTTTGCTGCCGAGAGCCGCCCGGATTTTGGCCTGATCTCTGCCAGAGATGGCTTGCTGCTATTCCAGAAGCGCCCTGAGGGGATCGCCGATGCGTCTTGGGCTGAGATGACGCTCCTGCATTCTGTCACGTTTGAACTTGAGCCTTCTTCCGTCGCTACGCAGGCGGAGTTTTCAGACGCGATTGGTTTGGTTGAGGTTGCAGTGACGCCGATAGGCGCGCGCCGGTATCGCTTCCAGTACATCTGGCTGGCGTTGGATGGTATTCGGCAGCAGGAGGCGCTGTTTGCGGTGACGCAACTGGCAGACGTGGAGCATTCCCGGATGCTCCATGTGCCGACTGTGGCTATTCATCCCACGACTGTCTGGACGCCGGGTGAGTTAGTCACGGAGACGTTTGACGTAGCGCTTCCCCGTGACGTTGTTCCAGGGGCATACACGCTCATGGTGGGCTGGTATGACAGTACCGAATCCCTGGCTTACGCTACTGACGAGCACAGCCGGGTGGGCGATACGGTTGTGGTGGGGACGTTAGACGTTGGGGCTTCATTTCAGGGCAAGTAAGGATACGTAAAATTGATGCAACGCTCGTTGGGTAGATGGCAGCGGTGGCGGTGGTTGGTGCTGGGTGGCGCGTTGGCGGCGTTGAGTGTACTGCTCTGGCGTTATGCAGGGCGTTTGTATCCTTCACTTTGTGGAGATTTTTTGCAGTTTTGGGCTGCTGCCCGGCTGAACCTGGCCGGCGAAAATCCCTTCGTGCGCGAGCGGGTATACGCTTTGTGGCAGGCCGCCGGTTGGACAAGGACCTGGGCTTTGGTAATGTACAATCCACCCTGGACGTTGACGCTGGTGTTGCCCTGGGCGCTGCTAGATGCGCGGTCGGCATGCATATTGTGGCGATTGAGCTTGTTGGTGTGCGTCTTTGTCAGCGTGGATTATCTCTGGCGGGCCTACGGCGGTCCGGTCAAGCGACGCTGGCTCGCCTGGGTGGTGGGGATACCCTTTATGCCAACTGTGATTGCAATCCATAGCGGACAGTTAGGGCTGGTAGTGTTGGCGGGCGCGGTTCTGTTCTTGTGGGGCCTGCGCCCCACTATGGATGCGGCGCGGCGGGAATGGGCAGCGGCAGCGGCGCTCTTGTTAATCTCATCCAAGCCGCATGTGCTTTATCTCTTCTGGATTGCGCTGGCGGTGTGGCTATTCACCTTCCGACGCGGAGCGTTTCTGGGCAAAGCTCTGGCGGTGACGGCGGCGGCGTTGCTTATCCCTATGCTCACGAATCCGGCGGTGCTGGTGCAATACCTCGCGGCGGTGGGGCAGCGCCCGCCCGATCTCTGGATTGCTTCGGCGTGGGGTAGTTTTCTGCGATTGGCCTTCGGCCCGGAGAAGTTCTGGCTGCAATTTCTCCCCTCGCTGCTGGCAGGGGGCATCTACGCTGTGTACGTGTGGCGCAAACGGCTGGGCTGGGATTGGATGGTCGATCTTCCAATGCTGGTCCTCTGGTCGCAGATCACTCGCCCCTACGGCTGGACGCACGATCTGGTCGTCACGCTGTTGCCGTTGATTGCGGTGACGGCGCAGGCGGCCCAACGCGGCCCGCGCGCGTTGCGCCTTGCGCTGGGCGTCTATGCGCTGTTGCAGGTTGTCATGGTGCTGGCCCATCGCTTCACGCCATCGGGCGATCATCATCTGGTCTGGCTGCCGCTGGCGATCTTCGGGGTGTATGTGTTGGTGAAGAAGACGCTTGCGCGTCAAGATTTGAGTCGTGAGGGAGGTCATCATGCGTAGCTGGCGTCATTTCGCCCTGAGAACAGATCAACTCTGGCCCCTGGTCATCCTCGCCGCCTTTGGCTTCTACCTCTCCCTCGTGCCACTGCTTCCCAACGATTTCTGGTGGCATCTCAAGATCGGCGAGGTCATCTTCGAGCAGCGGGCGATCCCGCAGACCAATATGTTCGGCTGGACGTTGCCT
>DAOTXC010000179.1:0-14814 GCA_034435555.1 Anaerolineae bacterium | reverse complement strand
AAAAAGACGGCCCGTGCATAGCACGGGCCGTCTTGAGAAGATCCTTTCGCGGCTCAGGATTCCAGTGGGCGCAGATGAACCGGTTGCCCGCGCAAATGCGAGTGCGCCAGCTTCTTGAGTACCTGGGCCACGTGTTTGTCCGACACATCAACGACGGTCTGCCCCGCCTCGATGGTGATCGCCCCCACCGCCCTGCCGGGGACGTCCGCCTCGTTGGCGATCCAGCCTACCACATCGCCGGGACGAATGCCCGACGTGCGTCCCAGGTTGAATACAAGCCGCGCCATACCTTGCTCGCGGCCACGCGCGGCGCGCGGCCCTCTGCGCTCTCCGCCTCGCGTCGAGGAGCGCCGCTCACGCCGGGCAGGTGCGCGGTCAGAGACCTCCACGATAGGCTCAAGCGGGTAATGCGTCTCGGCTTGCTGCACCAATTGCAGCGCCGCCGCCGCAATATCGAGCGGATCACAACCGGCCTCCACCAACTGCGTGACAAACACGCGTTCGTTTACATAATCGCCCACCGCGACCTGCTCCGCCAGCCGATCCACAAGATGCTCCGCCCGCTGCGCCTCAATCGCCTCGCTGCTGGGAAGGGGCGTGCGCACCACAGGGACGTGTGTGTAGGCCTCGACGTTCCGCAGCTGCCGACGCTCGCGCGGCGTCACCAGCGTAATCGCCGCGCCAGCCTTGCCAGCGCGCCCGGTCCGCCCGATGCGATGCACGTAAGATTCGGCGTCCCAGGGGATGTCGTAGTTGATGACGTGAGAGACATCGTCAATATCCAGGCCGCGCGCGGCCACATCCGTCGCCACCAACACATTGACCTTGCTCTGGCGGAAGCGCTGCATCGTCGTCTCGCGGGCCGCCTGGCCCATGTCGCCGTGCAACGCCTCGGCCTGGAAGCCCCGCGCGGTCAAGTCCGCCGCCAGGTCCGCAGCGCGGACGCGGGTGCGCGTGAAGATCAGCACATTGGCAGTCGCCTCCGTCTCCAACAACCGGCTCAACGCCGCTAACTTGTCGCTCTCGTGAACCAAATAGTAGCGCTGCGTGATCGCCGCCACCGTGATTTGCTCGGCGCTGGTGGTGATCGCCTCCGGCGTTTGCAAGTAACGCTCGCCCAACTGCCGGATGCGCGCGGGCAAAGTCGCCGAAAAAAGCGCGGTCTGGCGCGTTTGGGGCGTTTCATCCAAAATCGCCTCGATGTCCTCGATAAAGCCCATGCTCAACATCTCATCGGCCTCGTCCAAGACGACGTAGCGCACCGTGCTGAGATCGAGCTCCTGCTTGCGGATCAGATCCAAGAGCCGTCCGGGCGTCCCCACCACCACATCCACCCCACGCCGCAAGCGGCGGATCTGTCGGTCATAGGATTGCCCGCCATAGACGGGCAAAACGCGCACGCGCCGCTGGCGTCCGTAAACGTGGATCGCCTGGGCCACCTGATTCGCCAATTCGCGGGTGGGCGTCACGACCAGGGCCTGCACGCCGCCCGCTTCCATGTCCAACCGCTGCAAAATCGGCAGCGCGAAAGCCGCCGTCTTGCCTGTGCCGGTCTGCGCCTGCCCCATGACATCTTTGCCCGCCAACAACGACGGGATCGCCGCCGCCTGGATGGGCGTGGGGGCGGCGTAGGCCAACTCATCAATCACCTGCAACAGCTCCGGGCCGAGCTGCATCTCCTGAAAACTCGCTATCATCGTACTCCTCTTTAGTCGCAGCAAAAAAGCCCCGCCTTCACCAGCAGGGCTTCGTTGGCAATACAAACCACGCGGGTAGATCATCTGACGCAACGCGCCGAGGGAAATTATAACACAAGCGGGTCAAAGCACAACCCGGCAATGTACCATCAAGCCTTATGCATCACCAAGATACGTTCGAATTTTGTGGTCTTAGTTTGGCGACGTGCTCTCCGTTCATCAGGTATGCGATCATCGTAAATTTCATCTATAATCAATCTGCCTTCAGTAACTTCCATTGCCAAGTCCGCCAAAATTTCAGCAGTCCTGCGGGTTTTGCCATTCTTCTCGACATCACCTAGCACCAATACACAGTAACCCTCAGGTCTGAGCACGCGTTCCATTTCTTGTAGACACACCGACATTTCAGGAAGATACACTTTCGAATTCGCCGTAAGTGTAGCATCAAGGTCTTTCCAATCCTTACAACCCAAAAACCACAAACGCAAACGATTATCACGAGCGTAATCCAAAGCACCAAAGTAAGGAGGGCTAGAGACAATCGCATCAACTGAAGCATTATCAATTGGCAGATCCATCGCGTTAGACTGGAATATTTTATAGCGACGCTCTTCCCAGCCCACTGGTAACATAGAGCGACGATACGCACGTTTGACCTTAGCCAACAGCCGCGACCGCAAATCACGGTATTCATACATGTCAGGAAATTCTTCTGGTGGATACTTGTTCTTACGAAGATAGGGAACCAAATGGCTTGCAGGATACGAGAGAAACCCTGGACGAACGTGGTGCAAAATCCCAAGGAGGCATCCCGTTAGAAAATAGTCCTGCTCATCGCGCAAAATATCAAAGGCGCAGACAATCTCCCGTAGAGTTTGAGGGTGGAAAAACTCCTGTATCCATTCTGGCACTACACTTATATCAACATCTGGCGCCATCCCTTCAGCATCTTCGATGAGCTGCCTTGCGTTTTGAAGCGCGATACGAAGGCTGCCTGGTGTTTCTAGCTTCGCCCTGGTAAGCGTATATGCATAAGGGCTTAGATCATTCGCCCAAGCGGCCCTCCCCGCCAGGAGTGCTTCAAATGGCACAACCCCAGAACCACAAAAAGGATCTAAGACGATGTCGTCTGGTTGTGAATACAACTGTATCAATACCTTCGCCATCCCAGACTTCATCTTGCCCACATAAGGAGAGAGCTGTTGAACGGTACTTTCACGGGCCAAAAAAGAGCCATGCCAGAGATTAGCATCTAGCTCTTTAATCATGGGTGCACCATCTAAAAGATACAACTGTCGGGCTTCCTGAATTGTTCGTGATTTCATCTTTCTCTTCGCCAGGAACGAGAAACGCTCTCATCAATCACAGTGCCCTCATGCATCACCTGCACTACCCGACGAAGGCGATCCCCCTTGAAAGTCTCTAATCTTACACCAACTTGCCATACATGCCTATAAAAATCTTCCGGGCTTACACCAAACAGGCTCAAGATAAGTTGTGGCAACCGTAGTGTTTCCAGTGTATGAACCGGCGGGTCAGGCTCTTCCAATGAGGGGGCTCTTTGTGGGAACAAGAAAATATCGGGCGCTGCGCTCAGGCCAACCGCACACGCTCGATCATCATATTTGGGACAAGGTCGCGCACGTGTACCACACAAAACATCCTTAAAAAACAGGGCATCGACCAATTTACCCCGCCGTACAAGCTCATTGGTCAAACGATTGACAATTGAATGTGCTCCATGTGCTGGTTGATTGACAATTGCACCATCCAAATGTGACCAAACCGCGAATTCTCTTGCCCACATAGGCCGCTCAGAAATGTTGATACTATTCCCTTCCCCACCTTTTACCTCCAAAGCCACAAAATAATCAGGGGTACGCCGTATACTAATCGTAAAATCATAACGTGCCTGGCTGCTGGTTTGCTCATATCCCGCAATATACTGCCTCTGATATAAGTTTTCCAAGACATCTTGAACAAGCCCTTGCCGGCCTGTTACTGAAGATGCAATGAACGAGCCTCGAATGCTCTCCACAGCAGAGCGGAAGACCATTCCTGACTTGTAATCAGTTGGCTGAATCGCGTGCTGAAGCAACACATCAGGATGTAACTCTTCAAGATTACTCAGCAGCTCAATGGTTGGCTGCACCTGCTTTGTAATATGCTCATCATGCTTGCAAGGAAGAATCATTTACTCACCACCTTTGATGATTGAAAGCCCATTATATAGCATCGGCTGAGCCTTAGCAAACATCAATGCCGCGATAAGCTCCGCAAGACCTCCGCGACCGTGAGCACGCCGCTCTCCGGGAAGAGCTGCGCCATCTGCGGGGCGAAGACCGGGTCGGCAGGCAAGATCTGATGCGGGTCGCCTTCCGCGCGCACCCGCCCCGCCTCCAACACGAGCACCCGCGTCACAAACTCGACCGCCCACTCCACATCGTGCGTCACCAACAACACGCTCAGCCCCGCAGCGCACCACGTCTGCAACAAAGTACCCAACCGCAGCTTCAAGGCGCGATCCAAGCCGCGCGTCGGCTCGTCCAGCAGCAGCACATCCAATGGGGGGATCGTCACCGCCCCCAACGCCACCCGCTGGCGCTCCCCCACCGAGAGATCGCGCGGGTAGCTGTCCGCGTAGGCGCTCAGGCCGAGCTCCGCCAATAGCGCCGGAACCTGGCCGTTTTCGGGCAGCCCGTGATTCCGCAACGTGACCCGCAACTCCTCCGCCACGGTCTCAGCGAAGAGCAGCAGGTCTGGCTCCTGGGGCAGATACCCCACGCGGCGAGCGCGGCGCGCCAGAGGCCAGGCTGTGATCTCCTCGCCGTTCAGGCGAATACGGCCCGCTTGCAACGGCAACAGCCCCGCAATGGCGCGGAGCAGCGTCGTCTTGCCCGCGCCGTTGATGCCCAACACGCCCACCAGCTCCCCCCGCCCCACCGTCAGCGAGATGTCCCGCAGCGCCGTCGCCCCATTGTAGGCGACCGCAAGTTCACGCACCTCAAGAACCGCTGCCGTCTCCTCCTGTGCAGGCGCGGCGGGGAGCGGCGATAGCGCCAGCGGGAGCGCGGCTGCCCGCTTGCGCGCCGCCGCCAACGAGAGCGGCAGCGGTTCCCAGCCCAGCGCGCGCCCCAACGCCACCACCGCCGGCGGCGCATCCAACTGCGCTGCGGCCTCCTGCGGCGATAGCGCCAGCACCGCGCCCGCACCGGGCAGGTAGAGCACCTGCGTCGCCAGCGACAACAACCGCCCCAGCCGGTGCTCCGTCACCACAATCGTCAGCCCTTGCTGATGGAGCTGCTCCAGCAGCGCGAGCACCCGTTGCGCCTCCTGGGGATCAAGCTGACTGAGCGGCTCATCCAATAGCAGGATGGGCGGATGCAGCACCAGCGCCGCCGCCAACGCCACCCGCTGCCGCTCGCCGCCGGAGAGCCGGGCCAGCGGTCGCCCGCGCAATGCCGCAATCCCCAGCGCCGCGCTGATACTCTCCAGCCGCTCCGTGATCTCCGTTTCAGAGAGTCCCGCCAGCTCCAGCGCAAAGACCAGCTCATCATCCACCATATCCGCCACAAAGCCGGCCTCCGGGCTTTGGATGACGTAGCCCACTTGCGTCGCCATCTGCTGTGGGCCGACACGCGGCGCATCCCGCGCGCCCACCCAGACGTGGCCGGCAATCTCGCCGCCCGTCGTGGCAGGCGCCAGCCCGTTGATGCAGCGCAGCAGCGTGCTCTTCCCCGATCCCGACGGCCCCGTCACCACGACGAAGGCCCCCGGCGCGATTTGCACATTGATGTCAGCAAGCACAAGCGGTGCAGCTTCTGGATACGCGAAGGTCAACTGCTCGAAAGTGATGGTGGGAACATCAGTAGGGGGTACAGGCAGCGCGGACACTATCGCTGCCGCCGCATCAGCCTCAGCCGCGACCGGCCCGCTGCCGACCCAGGCCGGCAACGCCAGCAGTAACAACGGCAAAGCCGCTGCCAGGTCGAACTCCGGCGCTTGGATGCGGGGATAGACCTCG
Organism: Anaerolineae bacterium; assembly: GCA_034435555.1. Classification (GTDB taxonomy): domain Bacteria; phylum Chloroflexota; class Anaerolineae; order B4-G1; family SLSP01; genus DAOTXC01. The sequence goes on along the minus strand of DAOTXC010000179.1, from coordinate 9,093 downwards.
TAGCGCAGCCAGCCGGGGACGAGCGCGCTGCCGAGCCACCACGCCGCCACCGCGAGCACCGCGCCAGCCGGCAACCAATCGCGGAATCCGGCCCGTTGCGAGCGATAGGCCATCCGGGGCGCGCCCCGTCCGATCAGCCACAACCCCGCCAGAATTGCCCCGCAGCCCGCCAACAAGAGCGCGCCGCCCACCACGGATGAAAGCCCCAGCAACGCCCCGCCCGCGCCCACTATCAGCAACAACAGCCCCGCCAGCAACAGCGCCCGCGCCAGGGGCGGGACCGATGTCCGCCGCGCGGTGAAGCCCCGGGCCTCCAGCGCCTCCGCCAGCTGCAAGGCCCGCTCCAACGCCGTGATGAGCAGCGGCAGCAGCAGGGGGGGCAGATCGCGCACGCCCCGCACGCGATGGCCGCGAATCGCCTGCGCCTGGCGGATCTCCTCCAGTGTCTCGCGCCCCTGCGGGAAGAAGGCCAGCGCCACCGAGAGCACCAGCCCCGCCTCGTACAAGGCGGGCGGCGTCAGGCGGGCCAGATCGCGCGGTGAGAGCACCGTGACCAGGATCGCAAACGCGCTCAGGATGATGCCGAGCGCCAGCCCGTTGAGCGCGCCGAAGAGCGCCGCCTCCACGGTGTAGTTCCCGCCGATGAGAAACCAATCGGATGGCAGGCTGAAGAGCACCGTTTCGCCCACGCGGACCGAGAGGAAGTTCCACAGCGTCGCCAACCCGATCAGCGGCAACAGCAGGCGCAACGTCGGCGGCTGGCCCACCGACTCCCCCACCCCCCACAACGCCGCCAGCGTCAGGATCAGGTAGAGCGGATTGCAAGTCGTGTAGGCGGCTACGAGCACCGCCAGCGCCCAGAGCAACCACGCCAGCGGCGCGCGCGCCGTCGGCTGTGCTCTCATCGCCCCCGCCGCTTGGCCCGTTGCAGCCAGACCCAGGCCGCCAGCGCCAGCAGCAACAGCACGAATGAGCCGTACCGCCGCCCCCAGCGCAGCCATGCCGCCGGGATCGGCCCGGAGGAACCGGTAGCAGGCGCGGCGGTCTGCGCGGGCATGGGAAGAAACACCTGATAGGTGGCCTCCGGTGTGGGAAGCGGCGTCCCGCCCGCGTCGGGGAGGGGCTGGAAGACCACCTCCGCCTCCGGGCAGATCTCTGTGAAGGAGAGCGCCGGCGGCTGGGCGGAGCCATCGCCCCATACCCAGCCATCCACGTCGCCATCACGCAACTGCCAGGCGCCAACGCCCACGCCGGAGTAAGCCCACGCGCTATCCGCGTCGCGGTGGAAGTAGCTCCAGTAGGCGCAGGGCGTCCCCTTGCAGGCGCAGAAGCAATCATTGGGGGGACAACCCAGGCCGTCAATGGCGCAGACAGCCGTGCCGCCGCCCCCGCGCTGCACCGTCACCTCCACCGAGGCGCGTTCGAGCAACGCCAGCCCGCCGAGCGTCTCCCCCTCGAAGGCGACACAGTAGGTATGCACCTCCCCCGTCTCGCCCACAATGACAAGACCGGCGCGCGGCCCCTCGCCCCCTTCCGCCAGCGCGACGCGCGCGCCCAGCAGCAGGGCCACGAGGATCAGCAGCAGACGATAACGTCGCATCACAGCCAGCGTCGCAGCGCCAGCCCACCGCCGATCAATGCCGCGCCCGCCAGTACCAGCAGCCCGCCCACAAACGGCCCGCCAGCCTCCGGCATCGTCACCGGCGCGGGCTCCTCCGCGGGCGGCTCCGCCATGATAACCATGATCTCACCCGCCACGGGGAGCTCCACCAGATTCGCGCCCATGAGCGCCTGAACTGCCTGCGCCGTCGCCAGGACATTCGCGCCGGGCATCGCGGCTTGCCAGTGATAGGCGCCGGTGTCCTCGTCCCACAACGCCAGCAACGCCTCGAGCGGCGTCCCCTCCTCAGCGGCCCAATCGTCGAGCGCTTCGCCCAGCGCGGTGAGCGCCTGCACCACCACCGCCGTCGAGTTGGCGTCCGTATCTGTGCCGTACTCGGAGGGCTTCTGCCAGGGGAAACCGCCGTCCTCGTTCTGCATGGCGCGGAAGTAGGGCAGTGCAGCCTGGGCCACGTCGCTCTCACCGGCAGCGACCAGGGCCTGAACCGCCAGCGCCGTCGTGTTCGTGTCCGCCGTATCCGCCTCGAAGCCGCCGAACATCGCCCAGCCGCCCGCGTCCTGCTGCTGATCCACCAACAGCTGAACGGCATCTTCCGGCAAGGCGACGCCGGCGTTGTGCAGCGCCAGCAGCGCGTAGGCGTGCGCGTAGAGCGAATCGCCAAACTGCGCCGTGGCGCTATCCTGCACCGCCAACAGCGCCGCGATCAGGTCAACACCACCGAAGTCGCGGGGGTCCTGGCGCAATGCCACAGCAGCGACCAACAAGCGGCTCATCGCGGTGGCATCTTCCGCGTCCGCCGCGAGCGCCTCCAGATAGGGCAAAGGCGACGGCTCCCACGCGGCAGGGTCTTGCGCCGCTGCCGTAGCCGCCAGGATTGTCTCGACCGTCGCGCCGAGGTCGGAGCCTTCGGCGAAGCCACTCGTGATGCCGCCATCAGCCTGCTGCTGAGTGCGCAGCCAGGCCAGGGCCTCATCCACCGGCGGATTAACCGCCGCCAACACCGGCGAGATCGCCAGCCACAACGCCGCCAAAACCAAGAGCATCGTTCCTAATCGTTTCATCATCAGCCTCCTGTTGAAAGTAAAAGTTTGTACGTTCACACGTGCGCACGTGAAAAGCAAAACAAAAACCCTCTCCGCTGAAAGCATGGAGAGGGTTCGCTTGTGATTAGCGCCCACTAGCCATTCCCTTTCCGCGAAGGGTGTTGACCGTGGCCGGGGCGGAGTATCGGGCTTTCCAGGGAATGCTGGATTACCGTTGCGGGACAGCGCCGGACTCTCACCGGACTTCCTCCCATTAAGCCCCCACAAGCGGGGGCACCCAAGCCATGCGTTTTTTACTTGTTAAGGTCGCGTCAGCTACATGTTACCACAAATCGGGGGATTGTAAACAGCGCGCACTTACGCCTGCGGCGGCTTCTGGTACAGCTCCATCAAGACGCCGCGCGTGCTTTTGGGATGGACGAAGGCATAGCGCGTGCCGTCGGGATGTTCGCGGATCTCCGTCGCCATCCGCCCGCCCGCCGCCTCAATCTGCGCCATCGAAGCCTCGATATCCTCCACCAACACGCAGATGTGATGGATGCCCTCGCCCCGCTTCTCGATGAACTTGCCGATGTTGTTCTCCGGGTCGAGAGGCCGCAGGAGCTCGATTTCCGCCTCGCCCATCGGCAGAAAGGCGATTTCCACCCCCTCGGCGGGGACCTCACGCCGCCCGGCGACCTCCACGCCCAGCGCCTCGTGATAGAACTCCAGCGCCGCGTCCAAATCCTGCACCGCAATGGCAATGTGATGAATGTGCATAGCTCCTCCCATGAATTGATCTTCGCCTACTATCCTACCCATTTTGGTAAATTGTCAACTCATTTGACAGACCGCCCGCCGCGACTATACTGGCCCTACCCTACTTTTGGAGGTGACCATGTTTCACGCTGCCGACCGGGTGTTGATCGGCGTCATGAAAACGCCAGCGGATTACGTTCTCGCGCGCGATGAGGGGTGGTATCGCATCCCCCAAAAGCACGCGCCGGCAAGCGTCACCGATGCCGCCGTGCTCGGCTTCTACTTCACCACCGCCTTCAAAGAGGAGCGCTGGGGCATTCACTGGTACGCGGAGGTGCGCGGCCACGAACTGGCGCGCCGGCGCGAGCTCCTGCCCACCGAGCCGGATCATCCCCGCGCCGACGCGATCTACTATCAGCTGCAACTGGGGCCGCTCATCCGGCGCGAACCGCCGATCCCCAGCCTGCGCTGGCGGCGCATCACCTTCATTGAGACGACATGGGATCGCTTCACCGCCGCCGAGGAGATCAACGATCTCTACGCCTCCGGCGCCGATGGCCTCTACGTCACGCTCAAGGAGAGCGGTTTCTTCCCTGAGCGCGAGTTCCTGATCCACGAAGAAGATGGCGCGTACATCGCCGATCTCGCCATCCCCTGCCGTGAGGGCGTTGTCGCCGTGGTGCTCGACGATCGCCCTGCCTCGGCTACAGCGCTCCGCCAGCCCGACGCTGCACAAATCCGCGAGGCCATCGCCCGCATGGGCGGGCCGCGCTTACAAAAGGAATAGGAATGCAAGCACTTACCCCCCAGTTGAAGGTCAGTCAAAGCCACATCTACGCCACCAACAGCGGTTTGTTTGTGGATGATGGGGCCGCCTGCCTCATTGATCCGGGCATTACGCCCGCAGAAATCGCGGCACTGGCAGCGCAGCTTGAGGAGGAGGCGCTTGATCCGCGCGCGCTCATCCTGACCCACGGGCATTGGGATCACCTCTTGGGGCCGGAGCACTTCCCCGGCGTCAAGGTGGTGGCCCACGCCGCCTATCTCAAGGTGCTCGACCAACACGGCGAGGATTTACAGCGGCAGATTGCGCAGTGGGAAGCGCAGATGGAGATTCGTCGAGAGCGGCCCTTCATCCTGCCGCGCCCGGACTTCGCCTTTAGCAGCACGCTCCAGATCACCGTCGGGCAGACGGCGCTGGAGCTGCATCACGCGCCGGGACACGCCCCCGACGCACTCGTAATCTACCACCCCGAAAGCGGGCTGCTCTGGGCCGGCGACATGTTGAGCGATGTGGAGATCCCCTACGTGAGCGATGATCTCACCGCGTACGAAGAAACACTCACCTACCTGGCGAAGCTCGACGTGCGCGCCCTCGTGCCGGGCCACGGGAACCCCACCACCGAGCGCACCGAGATCAAGCGCCGCCTGAGAGCAGATCGCACCTATCTGACGGAGCTGCGCTCGCGGGTCGCGGCGGTGGTGGCGCTAGGATACAGCCTGGAAGAGACCCTCACCGCCTGCGCTGAGATCTCCATCCACCACCCGGAAATCAACGCCGGGCCACACCGGCTCAACGTCGAGAGCGTTTACGTGGCGCTGGGCGGTGAAGCGGATCCGGCCCAGGTGGGCTGGTCGCAGGAGTGGACAGAGACCTGACGTGACGCCGCTAGCGCTCACCGCCGTCCAGACCTACCGCGAGCGGACCTTCTGGCTCGACCGACCCGTGCGCAGCCCGGCGGAAGCCCGCGAGTTTGTGAACGCGCGCGGCTTCTCGATGTTCTGGCCGATCACCGGCGTGCTGATGCCGAGCCTGTGGGTCGCCACGGTGGGCGACCGCCCCGTCCCCAACGAGCACGACGATCCCGGCCACGTCACCTGGCGCTGGAAGGATGAGGCGCTCGGCAAACGCTGGTGGTACTACGCCAAGGTGCTCCGCAAAAAGGGCACGCTCATCTCGCTGGAGGTCGCGCCCTACTTCTACGCGCTCAGCGAGAACTTCGGTTCACCGGAGAGCGACTATCTCGATCAATACCGGCAGGGGCTGCTGACACAGGAGGCGAAGGCCATCTACGAAGCGTTGCTGCGCGAAGGACCGCTGCACACGTTGGCACTCCGCAAAGCGACCTTCATGTCCGGCAAGGAATCCAGCTACCGCTTCAGCCGTGCGCTGGAGGCACTCCAGGCCGACTTCAAGATTTTGCCTGTGGGGATCGCCGAAGCGGGCGCGTGGCGTTACGCATACATCTACGACTGCGTGCATCGGCACTACCCCGCGCTGCCGGAACAGGCCCGCGAGATCGCCATCTCCGCCGCGCAGCAGCGGCTCGTGGCGGACTATTTCCACTCGGTGGGGGCGGCGCAGTTCCGCGATGTGAAGAAGGTCTTCCAATGGCCGGAGCGGGAGCTGCAACGCGCGGTGGAGGCGTTGGTCGAGGCCGGAACATTGCGGGATGAGGTGACACTCGAAAAGCAGCCGGGGCGCTGGATCGCGCTGGCGACGCTCCTCTCGTAAACGAAAAGGGCCAGGTCTACGCCTGGCCCTCGTCTTTGGGTGCTGTGGGTTGCTCCCGCTCGGCCTGCACCGCCTGCAAGCGCGCGAAGAGGTCCTGCTTGGGCGGCTCCGTGGAGCGGGTCTCGATCAAGTTCGCCATCTGCATCCAGCGCTGCAAGTCGGCGGGGCCGGTCTGCGCGGCGACCAGCTCCAGGCGCGCCCACAAATCAAAGGCCCCTTCAGGGAAAACTCCGCGCAAATAGGTCATAATGTAGGGGCCGACCTCGCCGCGCAGGCGCTCCATACGCTGCTGCAACTCCTCAACCTCCGCATCGAGTTGGGCGCGCAACTTGGGCGTCTCGATACGCTCCTGCACCTTGCGCTTGATGCCGAGCTGGGCCTGGCAGAGCAACAGATTTTCGATCTCCTCGGCCTTCTTGGGAAACTGGCTGATGATGGGTCGCAGCAGATCATCGAGGCCGCCGTAGGCCTGCGCCGCCCGCACCTCGGCTGCCGTCACCCCCACCTGACGCCCCAACGTCTCGGAGAGCCAGGCGCGTTGCTCCCGCAATCCCTTGCCGATCACCATGCCGATGCCGATCACGCCGAGGAGGCCAAACACGATCCCGACCACGGGCAGCTCGCCGGCGAAGCGGTTGAAGAGCGCATGCAGCAACATCGCCACAACCAGCCCGCCGATCACGCCCAGCCCCCGGCCCGAACGGCGCCGCTGGAAGCGGAAGCGCCCCACCGCCGCGCCCACCAGCCCGGCGGCTGCGCCGTGCATCAAGCAGGTGGAAAAGGCTCGCAGGAGCACCAGGAGCACGGCCTGATCGGGGTTCTGGTTGATGTAGAGGAAATTCTCCCGAATGGAGAAGCCGATCCCGGCGGCGAAGCCGTAGATGGCCCCATCCACGAAGTAGGTGAACTCCGAGCGGCGCGAGATGTAGACCAGCGACAATGCCTTGGCAAGCTCCTCAACTATTGGGGCGAAATAGACCGAAATCGCTGTGACGAGCATCGCGCGAGGAACACCAAACGAGACCATCAGCGGGATGCCCACCCGGCTATTGAGAAAGAGCGCGATGGCGTAAGCGCCAATCGCGCCCCAGGCGGTGCAGAGCAGCACCAGTTGGAACGAGCGCGAGGCGTACAGGTCGAGGCTGTAGATGATGAGCAGGAAGAGCGCCGGGATGCCCACCGAAAACAAAATGGCCAGGATATTCATATCACCTCACCGCGAGAAGTGCTGCCAGAGGGCGCTCATTCTTCGCCAGGCTTGGCGCGCTCGCCCAAAGCAGACCAAATCCCCAACGGAATGTCGCTGCCGCGTTTGCGGGCCAGCTTGATGCGATAATACCATACGCCATCGCGGCTCTCGCGGACCACGTACCCCTTGCTCAACAGATAACGCAGGTGCTCCTCCACCTCTTCGAGAGCGACGTCCAAAGATTTGGCGGCCTGCTCCGCCGTCAGTTCTTCCTTGCGGGTGATCCGATTCATAAGACTGCGCAACGGCGGATCCAGATCAATGAGCTCCGGCATCGAGATGCCGTCGCGCTCGTCGCGCTCGCTGACCTCTTTTTGGAGATTCTTGAAGATTCCCATCGGATCACCTCCTAATAAAACTCAGGGACTTCGATAGGCTCAGGCTGCAAGTTGCACTCGGTACACCACAGGACGTTGGAAACAACGACGGCCTTGAGGACGTTATCGCGTCCGGGATACATGGAGAGGATGTTAGGCATCACCGTCTTGTGATGTTCTTGGCACACAGCGCGCCCACAGAAGACGCAAACCCCCATCGCCGGCTCACCGCACTTGTGGCAGATCATCGCGGCCCCCTAATCGGAGTCCACGATGATCTGAGCAACCTTCTGCAATTGGACAGAGACGGTATGCTCAGGGTAGCGCAGTGAGAAGATGTCGGAGGATTGCAAGCGGGCCACATCCTCAGACAGCGGGAGGATAGCAGCGACCGGGGCATCGAAAATCTCCTCCACCTGCTGCTGCAAGTCGGCAAAGTCATAGGACGAGAGGGCCTTGTTGATGATCAGATAGAGATGGGGCACATCCAGCTTGCGAGCAACATCTATCGTGACCGCCGTCCCCTGGAAGTCCTGCTGGTCGGGGCGCATGATGATAAAGAGCATATCGGAGATGGCAATCGAGAGCAGAGTCTCCTCGTTCAGCCCCGGATGTGTGTCTATGATGAGGTAATCCAGCTTGAGATTCCGCACCAAAGCCCGAAAGCCATCGTTGAGCAGCCCCACATCGTACCCATCACGGAGCACGCGGGTGATCTCGCCGGCGCGGATGCTCGACGGGATGAGGTAGATATCCGACCCCATGATGAAGACCTCGCCAGCGCCAATCTGCATCCGAGCGGTAACATCATAGGCCGTCTCTTGGATCTCGCAGCGGCCCCAAAGATAGTCATTGAGGGACTTATCAATGCTATCCTCGTCCATGCCAAAGAGCACATGGATTCCCGGCGATTGGATATCGGTATCAATCACCCCAACACGATTTCCCATCCGCGCGATCTGCACCGCGACGTTGGCAGAGACGTTGGACTTGCCCGTCCCGCCCCGAAAGGAATGAATGGAAACTATTTTGGACATGTTTGCCTCCCTTGAGTATAGCCATTGGTGTCATTCCGAACGAAGTGAGGCATCTCGTTTATGGGAAATAAGACCCTTCGCTTCGCTCAGGGTGACATCTAAACTTAAAATTTTCCCCGGCTGCTGCTACCCCTGCGAAGATGAGGACGTTGATTTATCCTAATTCTAGCGGGAATTGCTAAAATCTGCAACACGCCGTTACAACGCGCCTACGATTCAACATCGTCGCTGAAGTTACGTGTGTGGCAGGCATCATATCCCTCCGGCTTCATCAACGATGCCGCCCCTTCCAACAGCCCCCAGACGCCCTCCTGGCCCGCCTCAGGGCGCGGATGCCGACGAAAGCACACTGCGCCGGATCGTGGGGTTGATAGTCCAGCGGCTCTTCATAGGTGGTGATCAGCCCCTCGAAGTTGCGCAGCACCACGCGATGGGTGGTACTACTGAGCAGGTAATTGGGCATCAGCCGAATCTTGCCGCCGCCTCCAGGCGCATCCACGACGTAGCTAGGCACGGCGAAGCCGGAGGTATGCCCCAGCAGCGACTCCATAATCTCCAGCCCTTTGGAGATGG
>DAOTXC010000178.1:0-61886 GCA_034435555.1 Anaerolineae bacterium | reverse complement strand
AAAGCGCTGTGGGTTTGGGCATGGCTGACTCCTCCTCATGTTATTGCTGGCTGACTACCAGCCTATAACTGGCCGGTGAGGGTGATTATAAAACAACCTCCGGGAATTGCTGTATTGAAAGTGAATGCACATCGTCCGTTGAAATATATCTTGTTTAGAAAAGCATCCGGCGTAGGTGAAGAGGAAAGAACAGCAGGCCCATACCGAGACCGAATTTTGTCAGCGGTAGCAGAATACAAGAGCTCATGTCGGAACAGGCTGACTTGATGGCGGTCTGGTGAGCGTACACTCGCCACGTCCAATTTTGACAGCACAGTGATATTGGATGGAAGTGGAAAGTGCCAATACCGGTATTGAAGCAATCCTGGTATCCGACGCTAAGAGAGAATGATGGTATCTACTCAGGCTCTAGCCGGATCGCCAGATCCGGCGTGGATGCATAAGCAAAGTCTAGGCTACTATAAAATGCAGTCCCGGATAATTCTTCTGACTTGGTGGGGATCTGACGATCCCCTCGGAGCCAGGGTGAGTAGTTACGAATGATGAACAACACTTTATTTGTTGAGAGGCGAATGAGAGAAATCTGTTCCGAATCCAACTCTCTCTTGAACAAAGGTGGGCGATGTTCTGTTTTCAGTATATCTGATCTGCAATGTGCTGTCAATAAAAAATCGCGCTTAAAAACCCGCATTTGCTAACCTGTCGAAGTGTGGTATCATATCCCTGCACCTGCCGTGCACGTGATGCCGGGATGGGGTTTTGAGCCAACACCTTGACAAAAGGGGACTCTCGTCCATAAAGCGGGGATGCAGTAGCTTTTGAGCAAAGCGGAACCGCTTGGCAAGTCCCCACCTGCGTTAGCAGGGTCAAAACCGTCGGCACACGACACGGCGGGCCGGAATGATAAAACCGCCCTTCTTAGAAGGGCGGTTTTTCTTGTACCTATTTTCTTTGTTATGTAAAGTAACCTTGACTTTCTGCCTGGGGTATGTTATTCTCTAAGCATCAAATTCGCACCAAAGTTATCCAAACGATGACGCCTGGATAATTAGGAGAGGTCATGTATTGGGAAAGAGTAACTGAAGAGATCTTCTTATTTACCAGCGAGCGGTATGCGCTGGTAAATTCGGCTGCTATCTTGACCTCGGAAGGCGTGGTAGTCATTGATTCGCTGCCCTTTCCTGATGAGGCTAAGCAAATTGCCGCCTTTATGCGCGCGCGCGCGGGCGGCAAGTTCCACTCAATCATTCTCACGCATTACCACATGGATCATGTCTACGGTCTGTTTGCCTTCCCCGACACGCTCGATGTTTTGGGCCACGCGCTCTGTCTGCGGCGGCTGCAGGAGGTGGGGGAGCTTTCTTTGCAAGAGGCACAACGCAACGACCCGGCCTTCGACGAGGTCTTTTTGCGCATGCCCACGATCACCTTTGAGACAGGCGCACTCTACCTCTCAGCCGGTAAGAAAACCTTCCAGCTGTTCCATCTGCCAGGCCATACGGTGGACAATATCGGTGTCTTGTACCAAGAAGAGTCCATCCTGTTTACCGGGGATGCGGTGATGGCGATCCCCATCATCGCTGATGGCGATTGGGCGCAGTCTATCGTCGCGCTGCAACGCATCAAGGCGCTCTCCCCTGAGACGGTGGTGCAAGGGCATGGTGAGGTGATTCTGCGTGGCGAGGTGCGGCACGTGATGGATCGCTACATCCACTACCTGGAGTGTGTGCGCGAGCAGGCGCAGATGATCCTCGACAAGGGGCAGCCCCGCGACGATATCTGGCAAATCCCGTTGGAGACCTGCGGCCTGGAGCGCGTCCCGCTCGGCATTGCCAGCCATCGGCTGCATGTTGCCAATATCCTGCACGTCTACGATCAGCTCCGGGCTGAGCGCGATGGCGGTGACTGAATCCCCGATACAAGAGGTTACCCCAGCCGTCTTGTTCGATCCGCTGCCAGAAGCTGGAATGTACCCCGCTTCTGGCCTTGTGTTATCTCGTGGGGGTGATGATGGCCTCGCTTGAGCATTGGCTCGCCCGGTATCTACAGGCGTTGGAACTTGATAACGCCTCCCCCTACACGATCAAAAACTACGGTACCGATATTCGCCAGTTCATTGACTATTGCGCGGAGTACGATGTCACCACCCTGGAGGGCCTGCAGCGCGACCTGGTGCGCGATTATCTGGCGGAGCTACACGAGGTCGAGTACGCGCGGGCCAGCATTGCCCGCCGGGTCTTCGAGTTGCGCGCCTTTGGCGACTTTCTCGTGCGCCAGCGGGTCTGGACGCAGAATCTCTTCCGGCGGATTCACGCCCCGCGTCTGTCGCAGCGATTGCCACGTTATCTCTCCCACGAAGAGGTCGCCCGGTTGCTCTCCGTGATGGATCGCACGACGCCGTTGGGCCTGCGCAATCAGGCCATTCTGGAGACGTTGTATGCCTCCGGTGTGCGGGTGAGCGAGCTTGCCGGTCTGGACCTCCGCGATATGGACACGGCGAGCGGGGAGCTGCGCGTGATCGGCAAGGGTGACAAGGAGCGGGTGGCGTTGCTGGGCCGCCCGGCGGTCAACGCTCTGCGAAACTATCTCGCTGCTGGTCGCCCGGAGTTGGTGGGGAAGCGCCCGTCGCCGGCGCTCTTTCTCAACCGGTTTGGACGCCGTTTGTCGGTGCGCTCGGTCAGCGAGGTGGTGCGGCAGGCAGGGCAGGCCGCCGGCATCGAGCAGACGGTGACGCCGCATCTGTTGCGACACACCTTTGCCACGCACATGCTCGATGGCGGGGCGGATTTGCGGGTCTTGCAGGAACTGCTGGGGCACGCTAACCTCGCCACGACGCAGATTTACGCGCACGTGACGCAGCGGCGCGCGCGCGAGGTCTACGGGCGCGCCCATCCGCGCGCCGAGGAGTGAGCGCGTGCTTTAGCCCTCCGTGACCGGTGCCGGCTCGCGCTCGGGGTGGAGGGCCAGCTGCAGCTCGCCTTCCGCATCCTCGTGGACGTCAATCACGACGGTGTCGCCTGGGTGGTACTCGTCCGCCAGAATCGCGTCCGAGAGCGGGGCCTCGATCTCCTGTTGGATCAGCCGCTTCAGCGGGCGCGCGCCGTACTCCTCGCTGTAGCCATGTATCGCCAGCCAATCCTGCCCGGCGGCGGTCAGCTCCAGCGATAGCACATTTTCCTCGAGGCGCTGCGCTACCTTGTCAATCTCCAGCTTGACGATCTGGCGAATCTGCGGGAGCTCCAGCGCGCGGAAGACGACGATGGCATCCACGCGGTTGATAAATTCGGGGCGGAAGAGCTTGCGCAATTGTTCCAGCAGCTGGCGGCGCATCTCCTCGTAGACCAGCTCGCGATCCTCGGCGGTCTCGGCCCGCAGGTTGAAGCCCAGGCGGCCCTGGCGGCGGATCTCGTCGGCCCCCACGTTGGAGGTCATAATGATGAGCGTGTTGCGGAAGTCCACCTTGCGCCCCCGCGCATCGGAGAGCACGCCCTCTTCCATGATTTGCAGCAGCATGTTGAAGGCGTCGGGGTGGGCCTTTTCGATCTCATCGAAGACGATGATGGAGTAGGGGCGGCGGCGGATCGCCTCGGTGAGCTGGCCGGCCTCATCGAAGCCGATGTAACCGGGCGGCGCGCCCACCAGCCGGGCCACGGTGTGCCGTTCCATGAATTCCGACATATCCAGCTGGAGCAAGGCCTCTTCGCTGCCGAAAAGGAAGGTTGCCAGCGCCTTGGCGAGCTCGGTCTTGCCCACGCCGGTCGGCCCCAGGAAGATGAAGGAGCCGATGGGCCGCTGGGGGTCCTTCAGCCCGGCCCGCGCGCGACGCACGGCCCTGGCGATGGTGGTGAGCGCCTCATCTTGTCCCACAATGCTGCGGCGGAGCTCATCCTCCATCTCCAGCAGGCGTTGCGATTCCTCTTTGGCGATCTGCTGGACGGGGATGCCGGTCCACATGGCGACGATTTCGGCCACGTCATCGGGTTCGACGCGCAATCCTTCGTCCTGATTTTGTCGCATGCGCAGCTGGTCAATCTGTTGCGCCAGCTCTTTTTCACGCGCGATCAATTCGGCGTGTTCCTGTGGCAGCTGGCCGGCGACCTGTTGTTGCGCGTTTTGCAGCCGCACCTCTTGCAGCTGATTGAAGAGTGTCTGTAGCTGCTGTGAGGTAGGCGATTTGTACATCCGCACGCGCGAGGCCGCTTCGTCCATCACGTCAATGGCCTTGTCGGGCAGATAGCGTTCGGTGACGTAGCGGTTGGAGAGGTTGACCGCGGCCTCCAATGCTTCATCGCTGATCTGCAGGTGGTGATGATCTTCGTAGTTGTGCTTGATGCCGCGCAGAATCCAGAGCGTCTCCTGGGTGCTAGGCTCTTCCACCATCACCGGCTGGAAGCGTCGTTCCAATGCCGCGTCGGATTCGATGTGCTTGCGGTATTCGTCGAGCGTGGTCGCGCCGATGCACTGCAGCTCGCCACGGGCCAGCGCGGGCTTGAGGATGTTCGCGGCATCCACGGATGAACCGGCAGCGCCAGCGCCTACCAGCATGTGGACCTCATCAATAAAGACGATGGTGTTGGAGCCTTTCAGCTCATGGAGCACCTTCTTCAGGCGTTCCTCGAATTGGCCGCGGTACATCGTCCCCGCCACCAGCGAGCCGATGTCCAGCTGGATGACGCGCTTATCGAGGATGGGGCCGGGCACGCCGCCGGACACGATGCGCTGGGCCAGCCCTTCGACGATGGCGGTCTTGCCCACGCCGGGCTGTCCGATCAACGCGGGGTTGTTCTTGGTGCGCCGCGCCAGGATTTGGATGACCCGCTCGATCTCCTGTTGCCGTCCGATGATGGGATCGAGTTCGCCCTGCCGGGCCAGCTCGGTCAGATCGAGGGCGAGCTGCTCGAGGGTGGTTCCGCCTTTGCCTGGCTGAGGCGCGCCTCCAGGGGCGGGAGCGCCCGCCTGCGCTGTGGAACGGGTGGGCGTGAATTGCTCCACCCGGCGGCGCAGGGTATTGACCTTAAGCCCAAACTGCTCCAGGATCGCCAGAATGACCCATTCTTGCTGGCGCAGCAGCGCCAACAGCAGATGTTGGGTGTCTACAGTGTTGTTGTTGCGGCGCTTGGCTTCCTCCACGGCGATTTGGAGCAGCATCTTGGTGCTCTGCCGCAGATCGGGGTCCTCATCGCTGTGCAGCGGTGAGGAGAGCGAGAGCCGCGCCACCGAGGATTGTACCACACGCGGTTTGACGCCCATGTCGCGCAACAGTCGCCCGGCAATGCCCTCGCTATCCAGCAGCAGCCCCAAGAAGATATGCTCAGGGCCGATGGTGGCGTGTTGCATCCGTTGCGCCTCCTCCTGGGCCTTGCGCAACACCGTGCGTGCAGTTGGGGTAAAGCGATCTAAACTATCGGACATGGCTCTTCATCCTTGAGATTTCCTACACTATCGGTTTGGATTGTCTTTGTGCGTATTATATACGCCTGACGGCAAGTTACCAATTTTATCTCTTTCTCTAATTATAGCATAAAAGCCGCCCCGAACCGACTGCCATCCAACAACACAGCGCGGAGCCGAAGCCCCGCGCTGGTGGTGTGATCGTATGCGTAGTGTTAGCGTGTCGCCTGGGTGATGAGATCGAAGAACTCCTCCCATTCGTCGGGGAAGAGGTGGACGGTGACATTGCCCAGCTCCAGATGGTAGAGCACCTCGTCATTTTCCTCAAGAGAGGTCCACACCGCGTACTGTTCGGTTTCGGCCAACATTTGGATTTTTGCCTCGTTCATTGTTTGATCTCCTTTACGTGATCAAGATATAGCTTCCCACTAGCGACGCCGTGGGGGACGTGAGCGGCGATCACCGCTGCTGCGGTTGGGCCGGTCGTTCTCTTGAGCCTCTTCTAATGACCACCCCTCAAGCACCGCGCGGCGCGAGAGGCGGATCTTGCCATCGGAGCTGACGCCTGTCACCATGACCAGCACCTCGTCGCCTACCTGCACCACATCGGAGACGGAGTTGACGCGGCCTTCGGAAAGCTGTGAGATGTGAACCATCCCGTCGGTGCCGGGGAGAATCTCCACGAACGCACCGAAATCGGTGATGCGCACCACTTTGCCGTTGTAGACCTTGCCCTCTTCGGGCGTTTCCATCATCGCGTCAATGTGGGCGAGCGCCTGTTGCGCGCCGTCGCCGCCGGTCGAGGCGATGAAGACCGTGCCATCCTCTTCGATATCAATCTTGACGTCGTACTTTTCTTGCAAGGCGCGGATGTTCTTGCCGCCCGGCCCGATCAAGGCGCCGATTTTCTCCACGTCAATCTGCGTGGTGAGCATCTTGGGCGCGTACTCGGAGAGCTCCGCCCGTGGTTCGGGCAGGGTCTCTTCTATTACATCAATGATCTGCAAGCGCGCCTCGCGGGCCTGATCCAGCGCCTCGCGCAGGATCTCGCGGGTCACACCCTTGATCTTGATGTCCATCTGAAGCGCGGTCACGCCCTCCCGGGTTCCGGTGACTTTGAAGTCCATATCGCCCAGGTGATCTTCCATGCCCTGGATGTCGGTGAGGACACGGTAGGTGGCCCCATCACTGATCAGGCCCATTGCAATCCCGCCGACAGGGGCCTTGATCGGCACCCCGGCGTCCATCAGCGCCAGCGTGCTGGCACAGGTGGAGGCCATCGAAGTGCTCCCGTTGGAGGACATCACCTCACTCACCACGCGGATGGTGTAGGGGAACTCCTCTTTGGGCGGCAACACGGAGAGCAGCGCCTGCTCGGCGAGCGCGCCGTGGCCGATCTCGCGGCGTTTGGGGCCGCGCAGGAACCAGGTCTCGCCGGTGGAGTAGGGCGGGAAGTTGTAGTGATGGATGTAGCGCTTGGTTTCCTCTGGGAAGAGGTCATCCAGCTCCTGCTCCTCGCCGGGCATCCCCAGCGTCGCCAGGCTGAGCACCTGGGTCTCACCACGATTGAAAAGCCCCGAGCCGTGCGGGCGGGGCATCAGCCCCACCTCGGCTGAGAGCTGGCGGATGGTGCGTGTGTCGCGCCCATCGGGGCGCACGCCCTCATCCAGGATGCGCTGGCGCACCAGCTTCTTGAAGACATCGTGGAAGGCCTCGCCGATCATCTTGGTGGTCCACTCATTGGCCTCGGCCTCCTCGGCCAGGGTCTCCTGGACCTCTTCCTCGAGCTCGTGGAGGGCATCCACGCGCTCCGCTTTGAAGAGCGTGTTCTGGAGCAGCGTGCGCAGGCGTTCGACGACCAGTTCCTCGACCCGGCTAACGAGCGCTTCGGGGGTCTGAAACGCAGGATACTCGCGCTTGGGCTTGCCGACCTCTTCTTGCATTTGCAGCTGCACCTGGATCAACGGCTGGATGGCCTCGTGGGCCAGCTGCAGCGCGTCGAGCAACAAGTCCTCGGAGACCTCATCGGCGCCGGCCTCGACCATGATGATGGCGTCGGCGGAGCCGGCCACCCGCAGGTCGAGCGTGCTCGCCTCCATCTGGGGGATCGTCGGGTTGACGATGAGCTCTCCCTCGACACAGCCGATACGCACGCCCGCAATCGGGCCGTAGAAGGGAATATCGGAGATCATCAGCGCGGCGGAGGCCGCGGTGATGCCCAGCGTGTCGGCGTGTTGTTCCTCGTCCTGTGAAAGGGCGGTGAGGATGATCTGCACCTCGTTGCGCATATCTTTGGGGAAGAGCGGGCGCAGCGGGCGGTCAATCAACCGACAGGTGAGGATCGCCTTCTCCGAGGGGCGTCCCTCGCGCCGGAAGAAGGAGCCGGGGATACGCCCGGCGGCGTAGAGCCGCGCTTCGAAATCAACGCTGAGCGGGAAAAAATCAATGCCGGTGCGCGGTGAGCGCGACATTGTGGCTGTTGCCAGCAGGACCGTTTCGCCGCTACGCGCGACGACGGCCCCACCAGCCTGGCCGGCCAACTTACCCGTGGATAGGGTAAGGGTTTGTTCGCCCAATTGGACGGTGTAGGTACGTTCTTCTAACATTTCTTTACCTCCTAAATAGCCCGACAGCTCCAAGCCGTAGAAGGTCAGAAACTGGGAACTGCTGTGCATTTTCTATGCACCCCACTCCCCAATTCCCACCTCCTGCGCGCCTGCAGATGCCAGGTGGTTAACTAATTGTGATACGGGAAAACGAGTAGATGGGGGTCAAGTCCGCATCTACTCGTTTTTTTACCCTCTTTTTTGACTGTGCAGCGCTCGATTACTTACGCAAACCAAGCCGCTGGATGAGCTCACGGTATCGCTGTGGGCTTACCTTTTGCAAGTAAGCCAGATGACGGCGACGCCGCCCGACCATTTTAAGCAGGCCACGGCGCGAGTGCTCGTCATGCTTGTGGACTTTCAGATGCTCCGTGAGATAGCTGATGCGGTGTGTCAACAGAGCGACCTGAACCTCCGGCGAACCGGTGTCATCCGGCGTGCGTGCGTACGTCTCGATAATCGCTGTCTTTGCTTCTTTATCTAGCACGACCCGAACTCCTTTTTTAGACTGCCGAATTCGTCAGAATGTTCGCTTTACATTCCTCAACTGAGGGTGAATATACCACAGACCTGAGGTTTTGGCAACCGCCTGTTTTCAAAATCACCGCTTGCTATTATAATGAGGGCTTGACCAAGCGTAAAAAGGGTGGATGGATGAGAGAAAATTGGCAGACCGTGGTCATTTTGGTCTACGCTACGTTGGCTCTGGTGGTGAATTTCTACAACGACCTGCTAGGGCGCAAGGAGTGGGATAGTCTCTTCTTCTATCTGGCGTTGCCATTGGTGCTCCTGGTGGTGCTGCGCCGTTCCCCCGCTGCCTATGGATTCCAGTTGGGCGATTGGAAGCGCGGCTTGTTGCTCACCGTCGGCGGCTGCCTGTTGATGGCTCCGATGCTGTGGTTTGTAGCCCGACGCCCCGACTTCCAGCAGTATTATGGGCGCATCTGGCAGACGCGCGGCGCTTGGGGGACATTGTGGTGGGCGGCGCAAGAGCTCTTCGGCTGGGAGTTCTTCTTCCGGGGGATGCTGCTGTTCGCACTCGCCGACATCGCCGGCGAGTGGGCGATCCTGTTGCAGGCGATCCCCTTCACGCTGGCGCATCTCACCAAGCCGCAGCTGGAAACGCTCAGCTGCATCTTTGGCGGGACGGCCTTCGGCTGGGTCGCCTGGCAGACGGGATCGTTCGTCTACCCCTTTTTGATTCATCTGTTCGTGCTGTTCTTTACCGTGTGGGTCTCGCAACGGTGATGTGGAGGATACAATGGGCGAGTTGATTGATCTGAAAATTGAAGTGCTCTCTCACGGGGGCGAGGGCATCGGGCGTCACGAAAAGCGCGCCATCTTCGTGCCCTACGTGATCCCCGGTGAGCAGGTGCGTGTGGAAATTATGGAGGAGGCCCGCCGCTTCTCTCGCGCGCGTCTCGTGGAGGTGCTGGAGCCTTCGCCGGTGCGTGTGGAGCCGCCCTGCCCCTACTTCGGCATCTGCGGCGGTTGCCATCTCCAGCACATTGACTACCCCGCACAGGTGCAGCTCAAGGCGCTGATCGTGCTCGACCAGCTGCAACGCATCGGTAAGTTTACCGATCCGCCCGTGCTGGAACCGATCCCCGATGATACAGGGTGGGAATATCGCAACCACATCCGCTTCCACGCCGATGTAGATGGCGGCCTGGGCTTCCTGGCGCTGGGCGGACAGGACATCATCCGCATTGATGATTGCCTCATCGCGCACCCTCTCCTCTGCCAGCTGTGCGCCTCTTTGGACTTAGAGCTCCCCGGCGTGGATTGGCTCGAGCTGCGGGTCGGCGCTGCTACCGGCGACCTGATGGTCGTCCTTCAGACGGAGGACGAGGAGCCGCCCTCGCTGGAGGTTGACTTTCCCCTCTCGATTGTGCAGGTGTGCCACGATGGCGCTTCCGCGCCACTGATCGGGCTGGATTACATCATGGAGAGCGTGCATGGGCGCGAGTTTCGCATCTCGCCGACGAGTTTCTATCAGGTGAACTCCGTGCAGGCTGCGCGGTTGGTTGATCTGGTGCTGGAGGCGCTGGAGCTGGAGGATGACGAGCAGGTGCTCGATGCCTACTGCGGCGTGGGCCTCTTCACCGCGTTCATGGCCGAAGTGGGTGGCTTCGTCACCGGCATCGAGCTCAGCCCCGACGCTATCGCCGATGCGCGGCACAACCTTGCGGGGTTGGATAACGTCGCGATCTTGGAGGGTAAGGTGGAGGCGCTGCTCCCCACCCTCGAGCAGCAGTTCGATGCCGTCATCGTGGATCCGCCGCGCGGCGGGCTGGAATTGCCCGCGCTCGATGCCCTGGTCGCCAGCGGCGCATCGCGGCTGGTCTACGTCTCCTGCGATCCGGCGACGCTGGCACGAGATGCCCGGCGGCTGGTGAACGGCGGCTTCACGCTGGAATGGGTGCAGCCGGTGGATCTCTTCCCGCAGACCTATCACATCGAAAACGTGGCGCTCTTCGCCCGCTGAACGGATGTCACGCGCACTCTTCATCCTGGCTAATCTGGCGGGACTGCTGGGCTTTCTCTACCCGTTTCTGCTTCCCGTGGCAGGGATTACCGCGCCCGCGCGCCCCGATGCGCCCGTGATCTTCTTCGCGCTGACGGCGCTCTGCCTGCTCGTCGTCATCGCCGATCTGGCCGTCCGCGAGCTGGATGCGCGCACCGTCGCGCTGATGGGGGTGCTGGCGGCGCTCAACGCGGCGCTGCGCCTGGCCGAAACGACGATCCTGGTGTTGCCGGGCGGCTTTTCGCCTGTTTTCCTGCTGATCATCCTCACCGGCTACCTCTTCAGGGCGCGGTTCGGCTTCCTCTTTGGGACGCTCTCGCTGCTGGTCTCGGCGGTAGTGACGGGGGGGATCGGCCCCTGGCTCCCCTACCAGATGACGGCGGCGGGCTGGGTGGGCCTCGGCGCGGGGCTGTTGCCCCATCCAGAGCGACGCTGGCTGCGGATCGCGCTCCTCGCCGCTTATGGCGGGGTGTGGGGATTGGGCTTCGGCCTGTTGCTGAACCTCTACTTCTGGCCCTTCATCGCGGGAACGGCGGGTGGGTGGGAGGCGGGCCTCTCGCTGGGCGAGACGCTGCGCCGCTACCTGGTCTTCTATGGCCTCAGCTCGTTGTGGTGGGATGCCTTCCGCGCTGTGGGGAATATCGTCCTGTTGGGCGTCCTCGCCGATCCGCTGCTCAAGGTGCTGGGGCGCTTCCGGCGTCGCACTGTTGTTGTCTGGCGGGAGCCATCGGCGGCGCGGCTTGCCGATTTTTAGATTAGCCTGAGGTGACAAGAGATGCAATCGGAGCTACAGCTGTTTCAGGTGGATGCGTTCACCGCAACCCCCTTCGCGGGGAACCCGGCGGCGGTCTGTCTGGTGGATGCGCCGCTGCCGGAGCCGTTGATGATGGCGATTGCGGCGGAGATGAACCTTTCGGAGACGGCCTTTGTGCAGCGGCTCGACGACCGGCCCTGGGCGGTGTCTGACCGCTTCGCCCTGCGCTGGTTCACGCCGACGGTGGAGGTGCCCCTCTGCGGGCACGCGACGCTGGCGACGGCGCAGGCGCTCTTCGGCGAGGTGGGCGTGATCGCGGACGAGATCGCCTTCGAGACGCGCATGAGCGGGACGTTGACGGCGCGCCGCGAGGCGACCGGCATCACGCTCAACTTCCCCGCCGACCCGCCGGAGCCGTGGAAACCCCCGGCGGCGCTCCTCGCCGCGCTGGGGATCGCCGCGCCGCGCTACGTGGGCCGCAATCCTCGCACAGCCAAAGTGCTGGTGCGGGTGGATGAGGTCGCCAAGATCGTGGCGCTGGCCCCCGACTTTGCCGCGCTGTTGGCCGCTGCGCCCATCGCTCAGGTGCGGGGCGTCTGCGTGACGGCGGCAGGCGCGCCCCCCTACGACTTCACCTCGCGGTACTTCGCGCCGTGGGTTGGCATCAATGAGGACCCCGTGACCGGCTCGGCGCACACCGTGCTCGCCCCCTACTGGGCCGTGGAGCTGGGCCAGCTGGACTTCTTCGCGCGGCAGGCCTCAGCGCGCGGCGGCGAGCTGCGCGTCCGCCTGTTGGGCGAGCGCGTCGCGCTGACCGGCGCGGCGGTGGTGGTGCTGCGCGGGACGTTGACCTGCTAGAAAGCGTTGTTCCCTAAATAATACATATCGAGATCAGGACGCGGATTTTCGCAGATTCACGTAGATAATTCTTAAAAATCAGCGGAAATCAGCGTGAGTCCGCGTCCAATACTTGCTCAAGGCTTATTCAGGAACAAGTCTAAAATCTATCCAAATTGCTCCCGCTCCCGTCATTGGGAGCGGGAGCTTGGTGCGAGTCTAATAGGGCGGCTCCGCCGGGCCGTAATAGCCGCACATGCCACAACGCGGCGAATTGACCAGCGGCATTGGCTCGCCATAGGCATCATGCGGATGGTCCTCCGCGTGTGCCTCGCAGAGATAACCGTTCTCATCGTGCTCATACACACATTCCAGGCAGAGCCAGGTGGCCGGTTCCTCACATTCCATGCACGTCGCCGGCGGCGCGATATTGCGCCCCATCAGGTAGATGGGATCGTCGGTGAGGGCTTGCCCCTTCCGCACAGCCACGGCCTTGACCAGCGTCTCGGAGGAGGTGCCGAAGTCGTAGATGTGGGTCAGCTCCACACCGGGCTGGAAGACCTGACTGATCTTGCGACTCATGGGGATCTCATCGCCGGCCCATCCGCCGATGGAAAACCGGCTCATATGACCGCAACATTCCAGCCAGATGGCGCGGAGATAGTAATCCAAGTCTTTGAGTGTTGCCGACCCTTTCATCTCCAGATGCAGCCAGAAATAACCGCCCCAGGCATCCTGCACCTGAAGATGGAAAAGCGTTTCGGGCGTTCCTCCTAGTTGATCTTCTTCCGCATTGAGTTTCAATCGTTCTGGACAGGTCTTGAGATGCCGCGTGAGACCGCTCTTGCTCAGCTCACGGTTGCAGAAGACGCAAATACCACGGGATTGGGGAGTGCGTGCCATAAGTTTTTTTCCTTTCGGGTAATTTTGTTCTGATATGGGTTATGGCGGAAAGGCCACCGCGCCCCGTATCGGCAGGAAGGGCGCTTCCATGGGGAGCGGCAGACAGACCGCCGTGGGTGAATCGAGCAGGGGCGGCCCCAGAGAGCTCAGGATCATGGTCTGCCGGGGGACTTCCCACGCCACGCCGATTTGTAACTGGGGCGTGGTGGCGATCCCGGCGGCCATGATGCAGCGTTGCGATTCGGCTGCCCCGCCCGCCGAGCACAGCGAGTGCGCAGCTTGCGATGCAGAAGAGCACCGCGGCCAATCCAACGAAGATGAGTTTGCGCGTAGGCCTCGCCTCCGCCAGCTTACCCTCCCAGTTGCGAGGTGCAGCGCGGGCAGCGCGTCGCCTTGATGGGGATGTCGGTCTGGCAATACGGGCAGGGTTTGGTGGTGGGGTCGGCGGCTGGGGCCTCCTCCTCGCGCTTGAGCCGGTTGATCCCCCGGACGATCAGGAAGATCACGAAGGCCATGATGACGAAGTCAATGATGGTGTTGATGAACAGCCCGTAATTGAGCGTGGCTACGCCCGCCTCCTGCGCCGCCGCCAGCGAGGTGTACCCCTGGCCCGTCAGATCAATGAAGAGATTGGTGAAATCCACCCCGCCCAGCAGCAGGCCGATGGGCGGCATGATGATGTCGTTGACCAGCGAGGTCGCGATTTTGCCGAAGGCCCCGCCGATGATTACGCCGATGGCTAAATCAACCACGTTGCCGCGCATGGCAAACTCTTTGAACTCTTTCCACATGTCAGGCTCCTTTCTCAATACAAGAAATCTGCCCTTATTATAGCCCAAATTGCCATCAATTCATCGCGGTCAGTGGGTGAGATTGTGCTAGATGATCTCTACTTGGGAGCCGGCATCGGTCTTGATGACCTGAATGCGGACGGGGAAGGCCTCGCGGAGTTCCTCCACGTGGGTGATGACCAGCACGAGGTTGAAATCGCTCTGGACGGCCTTGATCGCCTCCACCAACCGCTGACGGCCCTCGGCGTCGAGCGCGCCGAAGCCCTCATCAACGAAGAGCGAGCGCAGGCGGACGCCCGCGCGCTGCGCCAGCAGGCGCGAGAGCGCCACGCGGATGGCGAAGTTGACGCGGAACTGTTCGCCGCCGGAGAAGTTCTCGTAGGGGCGCGTGCCCTTCTCATCGCTGATGATGATGTCGAGCGTCTCGCGGGTGGTCCCGGATTTGGTCTCGCGCTGGGTATCGAAGCGGATGTGCATCCGCCCGCCGGTGAGCCGTTGCAGGATGCGGTTGGCCTCGCGCTCGAGCTCCGGGAGCGTGTGCTCGATGATCATCGCGGGGATGCCGTTCACGCCGAAGGCCTCACGCAGCTCGGTGAGGATGGCGAGCCGGCAGCCTAATGTCCCGTGTTCGGCTTGCATCTCCGTCAGCCGCTTCTCCAGCGTCGCCAGCGCGGCGAGTGTCTGGCGGGCGGCCCCCACTCGCTGCCGGGCCTCGGCCTCGATGCGGCGCGCCTCGCTGAGCTGTTGCGCCAGCTGCGGCGCGGTCGCCAGACGGGGTTGCAGCTCCGCGAGAGCTGTCTCCTGCGCGGCGCGCTCCGCTGCCAGCACCTCGAGCTGTTGCGCCTGTTGTGCGAGTGCGGCGGCCACGCGCTTCAGCGCGGCCTCCGCGCCGGTGAGGCCCACGCGAGCCTTCTCCAGCTCGCGCAGCTCGCCTTCGGCGGCGGAGAGCGCCGTGACCTGTGCCTTGGCCTCCTCGTGGGCGGCGGCATCGTAGCCGAGCGTCGCCAGTTGCGCGAGCGCCTCAGCCAGGGTCGCGCGCGCCTCGGTGGCATAATCCTCGGCGGCGAGACGGGCCGCCAGCGGCGCGGCCTCGGCTTGCAATTGGGTGATGCGTTCTTGAGCGGCCTCCCCTTGCTCCACCTGCTGTTGGAGGCGGGTGAGCGCCTGCTCCACCTGGGCGCGGTCGCGCAAGAGTTGGGTGTGGGTCTCCAGCTGTTGGGTGAGCGCCTGCGTCTCCTCTTGAAGCGCCTGGAGCTGCGCCTGGTTGTCGCGGTACTCGTCGCCCATCGCCTGCCCCTCGGCCTGGATCTGCTCTAGCAGGCGGGTGTGATGCTCCGGTGTGAGCGGCTGGCGACAGAGCGGACAGCCGGCCTCGGCCTCGGCGAGCGTGTCGAGCTGCGCCTTGGTCTCGTTCATCTTGGTTTTGAGCTGGCGGTTGCGCTCCACCAGCTGGCTGCGGGTCACTTCGGCGGTGTGGAGGTCGTGGCGGGCCTGTTCCAGCTCCTCCGCCACTTGCGCGAAATAAGCCTGCTGTGCGCTGCGCTCCTCCAACTCGGCGAGGGTCGCCTCGGTGGGGAGGCGCTCTTCCAGCAACCGGCGCTGGCCCAACAGGTCGCTGTGCTGCTGCTCGAGCTGGGCGCGGGCGGCGGCGATCTCCTGTTCAAGCGCGGCCTTCTGCTCTTGCAATCTGGCGGTCTGGCTGAGCACCTCGCCCCAGCGCCGCTCCGCTTGCAGGGCCTCCTGGTACGCGGCATAGCGGGCCTGGATAACCTCATCTTCGGCCAGAAGTGTCTGGTAGGCATCGCGTTGGGCGCGATGGCTCTCCTGCTCGGCGGTGAGTGCCGTCTGCTGTTCGCGGGCGGCAGCGAGCTGGCGATCTAGCCCCTGCAACGTCCGTTCCAGCGCAGCGGCCTGCTCTTGCAGCCGCGTCAGCGCGTTGACGGTCTGTTGGATCTCGTGTAGCTGCGCCTCAGCAGCCGTGGCCTCGGCTTCGGCCTCGTGGAGCGCGGCCTCGTACTCCGGGCGACGGGCCAGCTCCGCCTGGGTCTCTTCCAGGCGGCGTTCCAGGCTTTGTAGCGCGCCGTTGACCTCCGCGCGGCGCTTCTTCGTCTCTTCGAGATAGTCCTCCCAACGATCCAGCCCCAGGATGGCGCTGAGGACGCGCTTGCGCTCGCTGGCGGTCTGGATGGTGAACTCATCGGCGCGCCCCTGACGGAGATAGGCGGAGTTGATGAAGGTGTCGTACTCCAGCCCCAGCTGCTCGCTGATGCGTGCCTGGGTCTCGCGGATGCTATCGCCGTTGAGGGAGACCCAGCCGGCCTCGCCCTGTGTCTGGAAGTCAAGGATGGAGGTGCTGGAGCGCCGCCCGCGCTGCTCGCGTCGCCGGAGGATGCGGAAAGACCGCTCGGCGCCGCTCTGATAGGGCATCCGGAAAGTAAATTCGACCTCCATGAAGTCCTCGCCGTGGTAGATGAGGTCTTCGTCGTGGCCGTAGGCAGCGCGCGAGCGGCCCCAGATGGCCCAGGTGATGCCATCGAGCAACGCCGATTTGCCCGCGCCGTTGTCGCCGACGAGGCTGGCGAGATGCACGCCGCGCAGGTCGAGATCGGTCTGCTGGTGGGAGAGGAAGTTGCGCAGGTGCAGCGCTTCGGGAATCATGGCTTAGAAAGGCAGGGCAATGACGAAGCGGCGCAGGAGATCAACGGTCAGCGCCGACCGACAGAGCGAGGTCTCCGCGCCGCGCCAGGGCAGCCGGTCGAGCCGTGCGGACAGGGTCATGTCGCTCTGCACTTCGATGCGCCCCAGGTAGTAGCGGTTGTAGTCCCCATGCACAGTGGATGGCCCTAGCCCGACGGCGGCGGTGTAACCGGCGGCCTGCACCTGTCCGATGGTGGCGCTATCCGCCGCGCCGAAGGGGTAGGAGAAGCTGGTGATGGGCGCGCCGAGGCGCGCTTCCAGCTCCACTTTGGAGTGAGCGATCTCCTGCCAGACCGTGGCTTCGTCCAGTCCGGTGAGCTGGAGGTGGGTGCGGGTGTGAGAGCCGATCTCCATGCCCGCAGCTATGAGCTCGCGGGCCTGTTCGGCGGTGACGAAACGCCCACCTATGAGGTAGGTGCTGGGGATGAAGAAGGTGGCGCGCATGTCGCGGGCTTGCAGCAGCGGCAGCACGATGTCGTACTGCTCGATCCAGCCGTCATCGAGGGTGATGACGATGGGGCGCGGCGGCAGGGTGAATTCGCCAGAGAGCGCGGCGGCGAGTTCGGCGACGGTGATCGTGTGGTAGCCCAGGTTGTCCAGCAGCTCCAGCTGCGCGGCGAAGTCCGCTGTTGTGACGTTGTAGCGGGAGGTGGAGACGCCGTCGGCTTCCAGGCTTTCGCGTCCCACGTAGTGGTAGAGCAAGATGGGGACGCGCATCTGTCCCGGACGCAGCGCCTCGGCGCGGTCGGGCTGGCAGAGCGCGACCTGGAGGTCGTTATCGCCGGCGTAGGGCGGTGGGGCTAGCAACGCCCATAGCAAGTGCGCGCTCCGTTCGGGCGGTGGCATCTCGGCTGCGACCTGGCCTGTGGCGGCAGCAAGTCCGGCCCACAACAGCAGGGCCAGCAAGAGCAGGCGATAGGATTTGGACTGACGTAGCATGGATTAGCTTTCCCCCTTATAACCGCGTGCGACGATGAACTGTTCCCAGCTCTCCTTGCGCGAAGCGGCGGGTTTGTGAATTTTGACCGGATGGAAGGCCATCTTGACGGTGTGGACGACATCGGGCAGGTCTTCGCCCTGGAAGACTTTGATGACGAGGTTCCCGCCGGGTTGTAGCAGCTGTTGGGCCACTGCGAGGGCCGCGCGCGCCAGCTCCATCGAGAGCACATGGTCGCGCAATTTGACGCCGGTGGTGGACGGCGCAGCGTCGCTGACGACAACATCGGCGCGCCCGCCCGCCGCCGCGATGACTTGCGCCTGCACGGCGGGGTCGGTCATGTCGCCCTGGAGGATGGTCACGCCGGCGATGGGGTCCAGCGGCTCGATGTCGAGCGCGATGACCTGGCCCTGCGGCCCCACCAGCTGGGCGATGGCCTGCGACCAGGAGCCGGGCGCAGCGCCCAGGTCAACGACCACATCGCCACGGCGGATGACCTTGAACTTCTCCTGAATCTGGAGCAGCTTGTAGGCCGAGCGGGCGCGGTAGCCATCCGCTCTGGCCTGTTGGAAGTAGGGATCTTTTTGTTGCTGTTTGCGCCAATGGCTCATAGCGCCTCTTTTCCCTTCTGGCGGCGTTGCGGGCGGAACTCGGTGAACTGGGTGTGCAAGCTCTGCGGTAAGCGTCCGCGGATGCGCGTGCCGCTTTGCAGATGCTCTTCGAGATCAATAAGGCCGCGTTCGTAGAAGAGGCTGACGAGCTCGCCGCGCGCGAAGGGGATGACGACCTCGATGGGGAGCATCTCCTCTTCGAGCACCTCTTCAATGTAGGCGCGCAGCGCGTCCAGCCCTTGCCCGGTGAGCGCGGAGATGGCGACGCTGTCGCTCAGGTC
This sequence comes from Anaerolineae bacterium, assembly GCA_034435555.1. Classification (GTDB taxonomy): domain Bacteria; phylum Chloroflexota; class Anaerolineae; order B4-G1; family SLSP01; genus DAOTXC01. The sequence goes on along the minus strand of DAOTXC010000178.1, from coordinate 43,551 downwards.
GCCGAGCGCATCACAGGCAGCGGCGGGGTCGCTCAAGCGGTCAATCTTGTTGAGCACATTGATGACGGGCAAGTCATCGGCCTCGATCTCGCGCAGCGTCTCGTAGACGGCGCGGCTTTGCTCCAGGGCGTGCGGGTGGCAGGCGTCAATAACGTGGAGCAGGAGATCGGCCTCACGGACCTCCTCCAGGGTGGCGCGGAAGGCGGCGATGAGGTTGGCGGGGAGCTTCTGGATGAAGCCGACGGTATCGCTGAGGAGCACGACGGTCCCGCCGGGCAGTTCGACGCGGCGGATGGTGGGGTCGAGCGTGGCGAAGAGTTGGTCGGCGACGTAGACATCGGCCCCGCTGAGGGTGTTGAGGAGAGTGGACTTGCCGGCGTTGGTGTAGCCGACGAGCGCGACGGTGGGCAGTCCGCTGCGGCGGCGCTGGTCGCGGTGGCGCGCGCGGTGGGCGCGCACATCCTCGAGCTCTCGCTTGATCTGCGCGATGCGCCGACGGATACGCCGGCGATCCATCTCAAGCTTGGTCTCGCCGGGGCCGCGCAGGCCGACGCCGCCGGTCGAGCCGCCGGCGCGCCCGCCAGCCTGGCGGGTGAGCGCGAGGTCGGCCCACGTCTGGGTGAGGCGCGGCAGGCGATATTCGTACTGGGCCAGCTCGACCTGGAGCGTGCCCTCGCTGGTGGTGGCGTGTTGGGCGAAGATGTCGAGGATCAGGCCGGTGCGATCCATAACCTTGACCTTGCGCCCGAAGATAGCCTCCAATTCGCGCTGGTGGCGCGGGCTGAGTTCGTCATCAAAGATGACGACATCGCCGCCGAGCATTTGCAACGTCTCCGCGATCTCTTCGGCCTTGCCCTTCCCGATAAAGGTGCTGGGATGGGGCCGGTCGAGGCCCTGGGTAGCCTGCCCGATGACCTCGAGTCCGGCGGTATCGGCCAGGCGGGCCAGCTCGATCAGCGATTCTTCCGCGGCCCAGGCCGTCGGTTGGTAAGGCCCAGCGGGGCCGTGTTTCCACTCAACGCCGACCAGGAACGCGCGTTCCGGCGGGGCCAATGTGGTTTGCGTGTTAGTGTGTATGTTCAAGAAATCTCCCTCTAAAATCAGTGAATCAACGAGTCAGCGAGAGTAAAATACGAAATGCGCAATACGAAATACGCAATTCCCCCCTCTCTCACGTAGCGCCGTGGCGCATGGCGTAATCATAACAAGATATGCCGCTGTGTCAATTCCCTCGGCTGTGCTACAATTAGATTATGGAGATAAGAGTAGAAGTAGCGGATGCAAATGTTTGGGATGCGGCGTTGTTGCAGTTGCCTGCGCCGCATGTGCTACAAAGTTGGGCCTGGGGCGCGTTCAAGGCGCGCCATGGATGGGAGGCCACCCCCTTGCTCTGGCGCGATGCTGAACAGACGCCCCGCGCGGCGGCCCTGCTCTTGCAGCGCCGGTCGGGGGGGCGCGCCTTGCTCTATACACCCAAAGGGCCGCTGCTCGATTGGACGGATATGGCGTTGGCGGAGCGGGTGTTGGCCGATCTGGCGACCTATGCGCGCGACCACGCCGCCCTGCTGTTGAAGATCGATCCCGACGTGCGGAGCGATACATCGGCGGGCGCGGCGGTGATGGCGCTGTTGCAGCGCCGGGGCTGGCGGCGAGCGTTCGAGCAGGTGCAGTTCAAGAACACGATGTGCCTCGATCTGACGCCGGATCTGGATACATTGATGGCCGGGATGAAGTCCAAGTGGCGTTACAATGTCCGGCTGGCGGTGCGACGCGGCGTGAACGTGCGCGAAGCCGAGGTCGCTGAACTGCCGGTGCTCTATGAGATGTACGCCGAGACCGCGCTGCGCGATGGGTTCATCATCCGCGAGGCGGCCTACTATCTGGATGCGTGGCGGACCTTTGTGGAGGCTGGGCTGGCGCTCCCGTTGGTGGCGGAATACGAGGGCGCGCTGCTCTCCATGCTGATCCTCTTTCACTTTGGGGCGCGGGCCTGGTACATGTACGGGGCCTCGCGGGAGCTGCATCGGCAGGTGATGCCCAACCATCTGCTGCAATGGGAGACGATCCGCCGGGCGCAGGCCCTGGGCTGCCGGGTGTACGATCTTTGGGGCGCGCCCGATGTGCTGGACGAGAGCGATCCGCTGTGGGGCGTCTATCGCTTCAAGGAGGGCTTCGGCGCGGCGTTCACGCCGCACATCGGGGCCTACGATTACACGCCGCAGGGGTGGCTCTACCGGCTGTATCGGTGGGCGCGTTCGCCGCTGCTCTCGCTGGCGCAATGGCGCTACTGGCGTGCCAAATCGGAGGGATGACATGCGAGTTTTGATCACGGGCGGGGCTGGCTTTGTGGGACGGGCGCTGGCGAATGCGCTGGTCGCGCGCGGGCACGCGGTGCTCGTGGTTGATGATCTGAGCGCCGGCGATGCGGAGGCTCTGGACGCGCGCGTCCTCTTCCATCGCGGCGACGTGCGGGATCGTCCCAAGCTCTGGACGCTGTTGCAGGATGTGGACTGCGTCTACCATCTGGCGGCGCGGGTCTTGGTGGCGGAGTCCATCCTCTATCCCGGTGAATACAACGCCGTCAACGTGGGGGGGACGGTGGCGCTGTTGGAGGCGATGCGCGATGTGCAGATCCCCCGGCTGGTGCTGACTTCCTCCGGCGCGGTCTACGGCCCGCAACGTCGCCAGCCGATCACGGAGCGCGCCCGCCCCAGGCCGCAGTCGCCCTACGCGGTGAGCAAGCTCGCCGCCGAGCACTACGTCCACACGATTGGGGCGCTGTGGGGGATCGAGACGGTGGCCCTGCGCATCTTCAACGCTTATGGGGCGGGGCAGCAGCTCCCCCCGGCGCACGCGCCGGTCATCCCACGCTTCCTGCGGCAGGCGGTCGGCAATGGCTCGCTGGTGATCTTCGGCTCCGGGGAGCAGACGCGGGACTTCGTCTACATTGATGATGTGGTTGCGGCGCTGCTGGCGGCGGGGACGACCTCCGGTATCTCTGGGGAGACGATCAACGTGGGCAGCGGCGTGGATACGTCCATCGCGCAGGTGGCGCAGTGCGTTCTGGAGATCACAGGGGCATCCAGCAATATCATCAACAGCCAGGTAGAAAGCGGCGGGGTCTCGCGCTTGCGGGCGGATTTGACCAGAGCGCGCAAGCTGTTGGGCTACATCCCACGGGTCACGTTGGAGGAAGGGCTGCGCCGCACCCTGGCGAATGATTCACGGTTTCAGTTAAAGGGGTGAGGGGATCGTAATGCGTATTGCGTATTGCGTATCGCGTATTTCGTATTTCGTATTTTATTCTCGCTGACTCATTAGGAGGTTTGATATGCTCATCACACATGCACGGGTGGCGACGCTGGGCGCGGAGCCACAGTTGATTGAAGATGGCGCGGTGCTGATTCAGGGCGAACGCATCGTCGCGGTGGAGTCGACCGCTGCCTTGACCGCGCAGTATCCCGACGAACCCCGCTGGGATGCGGGTGGGCAGCTGGCGCTGCCGGCGGCGCTCTGTGGTCACACGCATTTCTATGGCGCTTTCGCGCGCGGCTGGGCCTACCCCGGCCCGCCGGCGCGCCGCTTCGGCGAGATTTTGGAGCGGCTGTGGTGGCGGCTGGACAAAGAGCTCACCCCGGAGGATGTGCGCTATTCGGCGCTCGTTTGCCTGGCCGATGCGATCCGCCACGGGACCACAACGCTGATTGACCACCATGCCAGCCCCCACGCGATTGCCGGTTCGCTCGACATCATCGCGGAGGAGGTGGTGCGCGCGGGCGTGCGGGCCTCGCTCTGCTACGAGGTGACCGACCGCGACGGGGCGGCGCTCGCGCAGGCGGGCATCGCCGAGAATGCGCGCTTTCTGCGGCGGATGCAGGCCGCGCCGCACCCGCAGCTGGCGGCCTCCTTTGGGCTGCATGCCTCGCTCACGCTCAGCGATGAGACGTTGGCGGACGCCGTCGCTGCGGCGGAGGGGCTGGAGACCGGCTTCCACATCCACGCGGCGGAGGGGGTGGAGGATGTGGAGGACAGTTTGCGCAAGTCGGGGCTGCGTGTGATCCACAGGCTGCACGCGGCGGGCATCCTGGGGCCGCGCTCCATCGTCGCGCACGCGGTCCACGTTGACGCGAGCGAGATGGCGGTGTTGGCCGAGACGGGGACGTGGGTCACACACCAGCCGCGCTCCAACATGAACAATGCCGTGGGCACTGGGCCTGTCGAGGCGCTGCTGGCAGAGGGCGTGAAGGTGGCGCTGGGCAACGATGGCTTCAGCAACAATATGTTCGCCGAGATGAAGGCCGCTTATCTGGTGCATAAGCTGGCGCAGGGCGACCCGCGCGCTATGCCCGGCGATCTGGTCTTCCGGCTGGCCTACGCCGCGAATGCGGAGCTGGCGCGCCTCTTCTGGCCGGAGCAGCAGCTGGGCGTGCTCGCGCCGGGGGCGCAGGCCGATCTGGTGCTGGTGGATTATCATCCCACCACGCCGTTGACGGCGGGCAATCTGCCCTGGCACTTCCTCTTCGGCTACGAGGCGTCGCTGATCACCGCGACGATCAGCGCGGGGCGGGTGCTGATGCGCGACCGCCAGCTGCTCACGCTAGATGAGGCGGAGATCACCGCCCGCTCGCGGGAGCTGGCGGCGGCGCTGTGGCAACGGGCCGTGGCCTAAGCGGGCGGGTTATATTTGTCTGGGGCGATTTTGCAATTCTTCCCTTGCAAAAACAAGGCTCTTTAAGGTACAATAGTAGATAATGCGGATTGACATCTTAACCCTCTTCCCCGCGATGTTCTTAGCGCCGTTTCAGGAGAGCATCCTGAAGCGCGCTTTGCTGCGCGGGTTGCTCGATGTGGCCGTGCATCAGATCCGCGATTATGCTCACGACCGCCACCAGCTGACCGACGATGCGCCTTATGGGGGCGGGGTCGGCATGGTGATGAAGCCCGAACCGCTCTTCGCGGCGGTGGAGACGATTCTGGGGGAGGAGCGCGCCCCGGTGATCCTGCTCACCCCGCAAGGGCGGCGGCTGGAGCAGGCGTTGGTGATGGAGCTGGCAACGCAATCGCGGCTGGTGTTGCTGTGCGGCCACTACGAGGGGGTGGACGAGCGCGTGCGCGAGCATCTGGTCACAGCGGAGATCTCCATCGGCGATTACGTACTCACCGGCGGGGAGCTGGCGGCGATGGTGCTGGTGGATGCGGTGGCGCGCTTTGTGCCGGGCGTGCTGGGTGCCGACGAGGGCGCGCGCCAGGATTCCTACGCGACCGGGCTGTTGGAGGGGCCGCAATACACTCGCCCATCGCTCTTCCGTGAGTGGGCGGTCCCTGAGGTGTTGCGCTCCGGCAACCACGCGGCGATTGCCCGCTGGCAGCGGGAGCAGGCCCTGCTGCGCACCTGCGTCCGCCGCCCGGAGCTGTTGCAAGGAGCGATGCTGAGCTCCGCAGATCGAGATTTTCTGGTACAATTTGAACAGGCTTTATGTGAACCTGATGATGATAGCGCGAGTATATAAAGTAGCGTGAGGTAGGCAATAATGGACAACGACCTGATCGAGCGGCTCCAGGCAGGGGATTTGGAGGCTTTGGGGGAGCTTTACCATCAATACAAGAATCTGGTATATCGCACGGCGCTCGCTGTGACGCACGATGAGCGCGCCGCTGAGGATATTTTGCAGGAGTGTTTCATTCGCCTCCACACCTACGCTGCGAAAGTTGATGGGACCCGCCCCTTAGCGCCCTGGCTCTATCGGGCAACGGTCAATCTTGCTTACGATTGGGCCAAGAAGCGGCGGTGGATGCAACCGGTGGAAGATATTTTGGAATGGTTTAGCGGCTCTCAGGGGGCCTTCCCCGCACCGGATCGCAACACTGAACGGGGCGAGACGGTGCGGTTGGTTCAGGAAGTGGTCGCCGATTTGCCGGAGGTGCATCGGGCGGTGGTGGTGCTCTTTTATTTGGAGAATCTTCCCCTAGAGGAGATCAGCCAGATTCTCGATTTGCCGGTGGGGACGGTCAAGTCCCGGCTCTATTATGCCCGTGAGCGTCTGCGAGAGACGCTGGCGCGGCGTCAGCGTTTGGTGCCTGAGATGGCCTATGAATTCACATAATTTCAAGGATGATATAGACGCGCTCTTATGGGAGGGGTTGCGGCCCTATGCGGAGGTCGTGCCGCCGGAAGCGGCGGCGATTCGCCTGTGGGCGCAATTGCAGCAACCTTCGCGACCACGTTGGCAACGACTTTTGGGCCGGTTGGGGTTGTACCAGGGCCACATGCCGGTTCTCTTGGACGTGAGCGAACTCTTCCCCTACGAGGCTCGGGAGCTGGCGTTTACCGGATTGTTGCAAAATCAACGCCGGTTGACGTTGTTGATGGCCTGAGTGTAACCGGGCCGTGTGTTGCGGGGCCACGAAGTGCTGTAGGCCCTTGCAAGCCCCTGGTTTGACTTTCTGTGGTGTTTGTTGTAATATGGTAAGGTGGTTTTGAACAAGGGGTTTCTCTGACATAAGTCGGCAACTTAAAAAGGGGGTGATAGCGACAAGATTATAAAAGAAAAGTTTCTCCAATCTGTTGATCAAAATCTAACATAAAACCTGTTTAAGGAGGAGACTATGTTTACCCAGAAAAAGTTGGCGGCTGTGCTCGCCATCTTGATTGTTGTTACTATGATGTTGTCTGCCTGCGCGCAGCCGACCCCTGAGACGATCACCGTGACTGTCGAGGTTCCCGTTGAGGTCGAGGTCCCGGTTGAGGTCGAGGTGCCGGTTGAGGCCCCCGTTGAGCCTGAGCGCCCCGTTGTGGAGCGCCAGGGCGCATGGCTGGACACCATCGTCGTGGTCGAGGAGCCTTCCAGCGATCAGGCCATCACCCGCCTCGAGGTAGGTGAAATGGACCTCTACGCTTTTGCGGTAGGCAACCCTGAGGTTGCGGCGCGTGTCAACGCTTCACCAGAGCTATCTGGCTTCCGCTCTTCCGGCTCCTACAACGAATTCACCTTCAACCCCGTCGGCCCCGTTTTCGAGAGCACCGGCAAGCTGAACCCCTTCGCTATCGCGCGCGTGCGCGAGGCCATGAACTATCTCATTGACCGCAACTACCTGGTTCAGGAGATCATGGGCGGGCTGGGGACGGCGCGCTGGACGTGCTTCAACAGCGCCTCCAACGATGCCGCGCTGATGGCTGATGTGATCCGCGCGATCGAGCTCGAGTACGCTTACAATCCCGAGCGCGCTGCCGAGATCATCGGCGAGGAAATGGAAGCCCTGGGGGCGACCATGGAGGGCGGCCTCTGGTACTACAACGGCGAGCCTGTCGAAATCAATATCCTCATCCGTGTCGAGGACGAGCGCCGCGATATGGGCGACTACCTCGGCAACCAGCTTGAGGACATCGGCTTCACCGTCATCCGCGACTACAAGACCTCTGCCGAGGCTTCCCCGATCTGGATCAGCGGCAACCCTGCCGATGGTCTGTTCCACATCTACACCGGCGGCTGGATCACCACTGTCGTGCCCCGCAACCTGGCCGACAACTTCGCCTTCTTCTACACCGACATGGGCCTGGGCGTGCCGCTGTGGCAGGCCTACGTCAACGACCCGGTGTTCTACGACCTGGCTGACCGGCTGGATCGCTCCGATTATGCGTCGCTAGAAGAGCGCCGTGATATGCTTGAGCAGGCGCTGTGGCTGTCACTGGAAGACTCCACGCGCGTCTGGCTGGCCGATCGTGGCGCCCTGACCCCCGCGCGCGCCGAAGTGCGTGTGGCGGCTGACCTGTACGGCGCGGTGAGCGGCTCCTGGCTCTGGCCTGTGACCATTCAGCGTGCGGGCGAGGTCGGTGGCTCCATGACCATCGGGATGCCCAGCATCCTCACCGAGGCCTGGAACCCGCTCGACGGCAGCAACTGGATCTACGACATGATGTTGATCCGTGCGACGGGCGAGATGGCAACACTGCCCGACCCCTTCACCGGTCTTTACCGCCCGCAGCGCGTCGAGCGCGCTGAGGTCGTCGCGGTAGAGGGTACGCCCATCGTCCAGACCCTCGACTGGGTCAGCCTGGACTTCGTGCCGGAAATCGTTGTCCCCGATGACGCCTGGGTTGCCTGGGATGCTGAGGAGCAGCGCTTCCTCACCGCCGCCGAGGTTTACACCGAGACCCAGACCGCGGTGCGCATGAGCACCGTCTACTACGAAGCCGACCTGTACGAGAAGAGCCTGTGGCACGATGGCAGCCCCTTCTCCATCGGCGACGTCATCATGGCCATGATCCTCTCCTTCGACCGGGCGCAGGAAGCCAGCCCCTACTACGACGCGGCCAAAGTGCCCGCCTACAACTCCTTCATGGCCGCCTTCCGGGGCGTGCGCATCGTCTCCGAGGATCCGCTCATCATCGAGACCTACTCCAACAGCTTCCAGCCGGATGCGGAAAACACCGTCACCACCTGGTACCCCTACTACGCGCAGGGCCAGGGTTCCTGGCACATGCTGACCCTCGGTCTCATGGCTGAGGAGAACGAAGAGGCTGCCTTCAGCGGCGGCAAGGCCGATGCGCTGGAAGTGGAGCGCCTGAGCTACATCGCCGGCCCCACCATCGCCATCCTGGAGGCCAATCTGAACACAGTCCTCGAGACCGGTGAGATCCCCTACGCGCCCACTCTGGGCCAGTACGTGGATGCCGCCGAGATTCAGATGCGCTTCGAGAACTACGCTGAGTGGTTCCGCCGCCGTGGTCACTTCTGGATCGGCACCGGCCCCTTCTACCTGGAGCGCGCCTTCCCCGTCGAGGGTACGGTTGTGCTGCAGCGCTTCCGCGACTACCCCGACATGGCCGACAAGTGGATGCGCTTCGCCGAGGCCCCCCTGGCTGACGTTGAGGTGGATGGCCCTGGTCGCGTGACCATTGGCGAGGAAGCGGTCTACGATGTCTTTGTCAATTTGCCCGATGGTTCACCTTACCCCATCGCGGACATTGACAATGTCAAGTTCCTGGTCCTCGACGCTGTCGGCTCGGTGGCGTACGTGGGCGAGGGCACGGCGATCGAGGACGGGCTGTGGGAAGTGGTCCTCAGTGCGGATGTCACGGGCGATCTCGTCGCCGGCTCCAGCCGGTTGGAGATCGTGGTGGTATCTAAGCTGGTGGCTGTTCCCAGCACCGACGCCCTTTCCTTCGTAACCGCGCCTTAGTGCGGTTTGGCTGTACTGCCGGGGGCGAGCATTGCTCGCCCCCGGTTCACACCCCCATCACTTAAGGTTGTCTTCAAGAGAAAGAGAGAATTGCGATTATGTCTGAAAATGCCCTAGCTGTGCAGCCTGATGTTGAACAACCAGCACAGAAGAGCGCTTCCACCTCCAACATGCTACTCAAGTTGCTGCGTTATTCCGGCCTCAAATTGGGAGCACTCTTGATTGCCGTTGTCATTGGTATCTATTTGACCATCCTCATCGCCAATATGGGCGGATACGTGGATCGGATCCTCAAAGGACAAATTCGCGAGCAGGTTTCTATCAGCGTGGGGATGGATCCGGAAATACGCCAGTTACCTGCTGAACAGCGTAACCAAATCATTGAGGAGTACATCTCGGTCGAGGAAGAGCGTTTGGGATTGAATCAACCCTTTTTGATCCGCAGTTTCCGCTTCCTTTATCGCGCCTTGACGCTCAATCTGGGCCGCGCGCAGTTTATGTCGAGCGACAGCGGCTCCCGCCTGGTGAGCAACATCATCCTGGAGCGGCTGCCGCCGACGTTGCTATATATGGCAACGGCCAACCTGCTGCTCTTTTTTGTCAGTCTTTTCTTTGCGTTATATCTCTCCCGTAATTACGGGAGCTTACTGGATAAGCTGGTGATTGCCCTTTCGCCGATCTCCGCTGCGCCGGCCTGGTTTTATGGGATTTTTCTGATTTTGCTCTTTGCCGCGGTGTTGGGCTGGCTGCCCTTCGGCGGGATGGTGGCCGCGCCGCCGCCTCAAGATCTGGTCGGGCGCGCGCTCAGCATCGGCCGGCACCTGATTCTGCCGGTAACAGCCTGGTTGGTCAGCGGCTTCTTCGGCAGCGTCTACGGCTGGCGCACCTTCTTCCTGATCTTCTCGATGGAGGATTACGTGGAGCTGGCGCGCGCGAAGGGCCTTTCTGACCGGGAAGTTGAGCGGCGTTACATCTTACGCCCGACGTTGCCCAATATTATCACCAACTTCGCGCTGATGTTGATCACCCTGTGGCAGGGGGCGATCATTGCGGAGACGATTTTCAACTGGCCGGGATTGGGGCGGTTGTTGTTTCAGGCTATCGGTCACTTCGATACTGCGGTGATCGTCGGATCGGCGGTGATTTATGCCTATTTGCTGGCGTTCACCGTCTTTTTCCTGGACTTCATCTACGCCATTGTGGATCCTAGAGTGCGCGTGGGTAGTGGAGGAGCACACTAATGAAATGGTTTACTCAAACCCTTAAGGATATTCGTCAATACCCCTCAGCGGTCATCGGCTTGGCGATCATTCTGGTAATGGTTGGGATGGCGATCTATACCATTATCGCCATCCCTTACAGTGAAGCCATTCGGCTCTGGCGCGGTGGCGAGGACATCTGGGGCGATAATCCTCGTACCGTGCCGCCGGCGTGGACAAACCTCTTCCGTGAGCAGACACAGCCAGAGACGTTGGTGCTCAGGATGGGGGATGAGGGGGTGACAAAGAGCACCTCGGTCATCTCCGAAAATATGGATGATGTGACGATAGAGTACACCTTCGATTATGACTACGACGGCTTCCCCCAATCCCTGAGCGTCTTTTTCACCGCGCAGTATGAGGAGCGCCTTCCGCACGCCTCCATGTCCTGGATCACGCCCGATGGCCGGACGATCCGGCTGGGCGAGATCAGCGTCGGAAGCGCGGAGACCTATCGCATTGACCAGGATGACCGGCTGGTTCGCCGGTTGGATGGAGTTGAGCCGCGCATCGGCCTCTTTGCCGATCCTGATCTGGAGACGCCCACGGTCGTGAAGGGAACCTACACGTTGCGGGTTGAGGGCGTTGTCTTCGAGGAGGAATCGGACTTGGATGCTCGATTCGTGCTCTATGGACAGGTCCATGGTCTGGCAGGCACCGATCACCGGCGGCGCGATCTGACCGTGGCGTTGCTCTGGGGCACGCCCATCGCGCTTTCCTTTGGTTTGCTCGCGGCCCTGGGCACCACCGTCACCACGATGATCATCGCGGCGATCGGGGTCTGGTTTGGCGGCGTGGTGGACGGCTTGATCCAGCGCATCACCGAGATCAACATGGTCTTGCCTTTCCTGCCCATCCTCATTATGGTGGGGACCTTCTTTGAGAATGGGCGTAGTATCTGGGTCATCCTGGGATGGGTCATCGCGTTGAGTATCTTCGGCGCGGGAATCAAAGGCTATCGCGCCATCTTCTTGCAGGTCAAGGAATCGCCCTACATCGAGGCGGCGCAGGCTTACGGGGCCAGCAACTGGCGTTTGATCATCTCCTACCTCGTTCCGCGCATCATCCCGGTGCTGATTCCCGGCCTGGTGTCCGCCATCCCCGCCTACGTTTTCCTTGAGGCTTCGCTGGCGGTGTTGGGGATCGGCGACCCGATTCTGCCGACCTGGGGTAAGTTGATTGATGACGCGCGTTCCAATGGCGCGCTGCACAATGGGCAATACTATTGGGTGTTGCAGCCGGCGGTGCTCCTGATGGTGGTGGGCCTGGCCTTTGCTTTGTTGGGCTTCGCGCTGGATCGTATCTTCAACCCCCGCCTGAGGGAGGTATAGTCATGGCTGAACGAAAAGATCTGTTACTTGATGTGCAGGACCTTATCTTACACTTCCGCGCAACCAAAGGTGTCGTGCGCGCAGTGGATGGCGTGAATTTCCAGCTGCACCGCGATGAAGCGGTGGTGGTGTTGGGGGAGTCGGGGTGTGGCAAGACCTCCCTGGCGAAGGCGATCTTGCGCCTGTTGCCCCGCAATGTCCACACGTACAAGGGCGCGGTCTATCTGGACGGCAAGGACGTGATGGCGCTGACTGACGAGCAGTATCGGCGTCAGGTGCGCTGGTTGCGTATGTCCATGGTGCCGCAGGCGGCCATGAACTCCCTGAATCCTGTGCTCAAGGTAGGCGATCAGGTGGCCGAGCCTTCCATCATCCACAACGCGATGCGCAAGGAAGAGGCGCTGGCGCAGGCCAGCAAGATGTTCAAGCACGTGGGTGTCCCCCAGGACTTCCTGCACCGCTACGCCTTCGAGCTGAGCGGGGGGATGCGCCAGCGTGTTGCCATCGCAATGGCCCTGGTGACTTCGCCGGACCTCATCGTGCTCGATGAGCCGACCTCGGCGCTGGACGTTTTGACCCAGGCGAATATCTTCAATGTGCTCAAGGAGATCAAGAATGAGCTGGGCATCAGTTTCATCCTTATCACGCACGATATCGCCACCTCCAGCGAGTTGGCGAACAGCGTGGCGGTGATGTACGCGGGGCAGATCGTGGAACGGAGCGATGCGCACCGCTTCTTCGACCGCCCGCTGCATCCCTACTCGCAGAAGCTGATGGACAGTGTGCCGCGTCTGCGCACCGATAAGGAGCCGGACTTCATTACCGGCCAACCGCCGAGCCTGCTCATGCCTCCAACCGGTTGCCGCTTTGCTGATCGTTGTACCAAGCGCTTTGATCGTTGCGATGAAGAACCGCCCACGATCGAGCTGGATGGCCGGTTGGTCAAATGCTGGTTGTATACGTGAGCGAGAGGAGCGCTGATTTATGTCCATTCAAGTGAATGCAAAGGGTCAGGACGAGGTAGTGGCAATGGAAAACGAAAGTATGGAAGATAACGGCGTACTGCTCTCCGTCAACGATCTGCGGGTCTGGTTTGAGCTGCGGCGCTTTGGCTTTGGGCACGCCGGATATGTGCGGGCGGTGGATGGCATCACCTTCGATCTCGATTATGGTCAGACGATCGCCATCGTCGGCGAAAGCGGCTGTGGCAAGACCAGCCTGATGAAGACGATTTTGGGGTTGAACACACCGACGGATGGGACTATTACCTTCAACAAGATGCAGCTTACCAAACAGCGGGGGCTGGCGCTCCGGGAGTACCGCTCGCAGATCGGCTTTGTGCAGCAGGACCCCTACGGCGCGTTAGCGCCCTTTATGACCATCGAGAAGATCTTGCGCGAGCCGCTCATCATCAATGGTGTGAAATCCAGGGAAGAGCAAGACCGGCGCATCCGTAAGGTGCTCGAAGAGGTCAAGATGGCCCCCATCGAGGACTTCCTGCCCAAGTATCCGCACATGTTGAGCGGGGGGCAGCAGCAGCGCATTGTGATCAGCCGGGCGATGCTCCTGGAGCCGAAGCTGATCGTTGCGGACGAGCCGGTTTCGATGCTCGATGCTTCCGTGCGGGTGGAGATTCTCAAGCTGCTGCGCGGCTTGCAGGAGATCCACAACCTGGCGGTCATCTACATCACCCACGACCTCTCCACCGTGCGCTACTTCTCCGAGCGGGTCTTCGTGATGTACGCGGGCCAGGCCGTCGAGAAGTCGCTCATCAACGATCTGATTCGCAACCCGTGCCATCCTTACACGCACGCGCTGTTGGCGGCGACTTCGGATCCTGATGCGGACAACGCGACGAGGTTCCGGGATGTGCCGCCGGGCGAACCGCCCAGTCTGGTCAATCCGCCTTCCGGTTGCCGATTCCATCCGCGCTGTCCCCACTTCATGGAGGGGCTGTGCGATAAGGAGCAGCCGCCGCACTTTGAGCCGGAGCCGCATCACCTGGTTGCCTGTTGGCTGTTTAAGTAATGTGGTTTAGTCCGCTTAGATTGATACTCGTTGGCCTATTCTTGGTCGTGCTGGGCGCCGTCTTGCCCTGGCTCATGGTGTTGCAGCTGATTCCAGCGAGCTTCATCTTGAGCATGATCTCCTATCTGGCTTCGACATTTGGGCTGGTCATGGGGCTGATTGGCGCGGCGATGTACGCCCGTCTTTATAGAAAAGATATAGAGCGGTGACAGTCTAAGACGGACAAGTCTGGCAATAACTTATAGCCGAGAGCGTAGAGTTACAGCGCACTGCGCGCACTCTGCGCTCTCGGCTTTTTTGTGTGTAACGCGAAATTTTGGCGACCATGCGCTTGACTTTTCGGGGATTGCTTTACAATGGGTGAGCGAGACGTGAAACGTAAGTCGCAAGCGGCAAGGGTGGTATTGCGTATTTCGTATTTTACTCTCGCTGACTCGCCGATTCGTTCACTTTTGGAGGAAATAATGTTTGGTAGAAAATTCATGGCTTTGGTAGGTATGTTGACGCTTGGGAGTCTATTGTTGGTGGCGTGTACCCCCGCGCCAACACAAGCGCCGGTGACGGAAGCGCCGGCGACCGAAGTTCCCGCAGCCGAGGTCCCGCCGACGCCGGTTCCTGAGACGCCCACACCCGAGCCGCCTCCGCCTGAGCCGAAGGTCCTGGTTATCTGTCAAAGCCGGGAGCCGGAGAGCCTGTACCTGTACGGCAGCGCGGCGCAGGAAGCGCAACACATTTGGCAGGCGCTCTACGACGGCCCGATTGACAATCGCACCTACGCTTACCAATCGGTCATTCTGGAAAAGCTCCCCAGTCTTGAGGATGGCGATGCTACGATTGTCACGGTGATCGTGCAGGCGGGGGATTGGGTGGTCAACGCCGAGGATGTCGTTGTGGAGCTCTCGGAGGGCGTGCGGGTGCGCCCTGCGGGTTGCCGCGCGCCCGATTGCGAGATCGAATTCGATGGCGAGCCTGTCCAGATGGATCAGATGTCCGCGTGGTTTGTCATCAGGGAGGATGTGAGTTGGTCGGATGGCAGCGCCGTTACCGCCGATGACTCCGTCTACAGCTACGAGATCGTGGGCGATCCCGATGCGGTCGCTTCCCGCTACATTTATCAGCGCACAGCCTCCTACGAGGCTGTGGATGGACAGACGGTCGTTTGGACGGGGCTGCCCGGCTATATTGACAATCTCTACTACACCAACTTCTGGTCGCCGCTTCCCCGCCGTCTCTGGCAGGAGCAACTGGGCTACACCGCCGGCGAGCTGCTCACCGCCCCCGAATCCTCCCGGATGCCGCTGGGCTGGGGGCCGTTCGTGGTCACAGAGTGGGTGGCCGGCGAGCATATCATTCTTGAGCGGAACCCCTATTACTTCCGCGCCAGCGAAGGCTTGCCCTACCTCGATGCCGTCATCTTCCGCTTCATCCCCGATGTCAACGCGGCTGTGGTGCAGCTCCTGGCCGGCGAGTGTGATATCATTACCCACGATGTCCCCCTGAGTGCTCAGGCCGAGATACTTCTCCAAATGGAGGAGCGCGGCTTGCTGGAGCTGCTGTTCGTCACCGATACGGTTTGGGAGCATGTGGATTTCGGCATCAACCCAGTGGGCGACTACGACCGCCCTGACTTCTTCGGGGACGTCCGTCTACGCCGCGCGATTGCGCACTGCCTGGATCGTCAGGGCGTGGTGGATACGCTGCTCTATGGGCGCTCGGTCGTGCCCGATTCTTATGTCCCGCCCGAACATCCCCTGTATGCGGATGAACGCCTCGCCACTTACGAGTACGATCCTGCCACGGGGATGGCTTTGCTGGAGGGATTGGGCTGGGTGGATGATGGTGAAGGCCCGCGTGTGGCACAGGATATCGAAGGTATTCCTGATGGCACACCGTTGGCCTTCAATTGGACCTCCAATGCCGTGCCGGAGCGGATGCAGTACATGCAGTTCTTCCAGCAGAACCTGGAGGCGTGCGGCATCGAGGTCAACCTGCAGAGCCTGCCCACTGCCGAGTGGTTTGCCGAGGGGCCGACCGGCCCGCTGTTTGGCCGGCGCTTCGATATGGGCTCGTTTGCCTGGCGCGGCGATGTCGAACCGCCCTGTGAGCTCTATGCCTCGTGGCAGACCCCCTCCGCAGAAAACGGCTGGGAGGATCGTGGTAACAATACCGGCTTCTCCAATGAGGCGTATGACGCGGCCTGCCGTCTGGCGCTGGAATCGCTGCCCGGCACGGAGGATTACATCGAGGGCCATCTGGAGGCGCAACGCATCTTCTCCGAGCAGTTGCCCGTGATCCCGCTCTATCTGCACCTGCGGATGGTGGCAGCTCGCCTAGGGGTGATCGGGTTGTCGCTCGATTCCACCGAGACCTCCGAAATGTGGAACATCGAGGCATTTGATCTGCCGTAAGCGTGCGATTGTGACGCACAAGCAATGTGTCTCAGGGGCAGGGTGCAATCCCTGTCCCTGATTTTTTGTAGTCGTTCAGTGTAGGAGTGCGGAGTGAGTGCTGCACACCATTGGCTGGCGCGCTTTCAATTTCCCCAACTCGGTTTATACTCTAAGTTAGCAAGGGGCTAACACAACAGGTGGCTGATGACAATGGACCCGCGCGTACTAATCGTTGATGATGATCCAGAGATGGTGCAATTAGTCCAGGAAGTGCTGGAGATGTTGCCCTGTGGCGTGCTCGTCGCCAGCGATGGCGAGACCGCGCTGCACCTGTTGCGTGAAGAGGTCGCTGCCGCCCGCGAGGTGGATGCGGTCTTGCTGGACGTGGTGATGCCCGGCGCGGATGGCTTCCGCATCTTGGAGGCCATGAAGGCTGATCCGCTGCTGGAACAGATCCCCGTCATCCTCATCACCGCGCTCGACTCGGTCGTCAACAAAGCGCGTGGCCTGCGCATGGGCGCCGATGATTACGTCACTAAGCCCTTTGATCCCCAGGAATTGTTCGCGCGCATCGGTGTGGTCTTGCGGATTCGCCGCACCGAACAACTGCTGCGCCAGCGCAACCAGGAGCTGGCTGCCCTCAACGAGATCAACCGGCTCGTCTCCTCCAGCCTCGATCTGGATCAAGTGCTGATGTTGGCGCTTCGAGGGTTGGAGCGGGTCGTCGAGGCCGACGCGCTGGCCCTCGTGCTTAACGATGAGGAGATGGGCGCCTGGGTCATCCGCACCGCGCGCAGCCCGGAGGGAACGTGGCTGGAAGGCCGCGTGGTGCCGGTGGCCGAGGAGGGCGCTATCGCCAAGGCGCTGGCAACATTCGAGCCGGTGTTGCAGACCGCCGTGCCTACGGGTTTCTGGCAGACCGCATTGGAGATGGGGCCGCTCGATCTCCTCTGCGTGCCGTTGATGACGCACGAGGAGACCGTCGGCTTGCTCGTGGTGTTGGGCCAAGCGGGGAGCCTCGATGTGGATTCGGTGCCCTTGCTGCGGCACATCGCGGCGATGGTCGCCATTGCGGTGGATAACGCCCGCCTCTACGGGGAGCTCGCCGCCTTCGCCGATGAATTGGAGCGTTCCCAGAGCCAGTTGATCCAGGCGGAAAAGATGGCCGCCGTAGGACGGCTGGCCGCTTCCATCGCGCATGAGGTCAACAACCCGTTGCAGGCGATCCAGAACAGCCTCCACCTCTCGCTGCATCCTAGCCTCAGCGAGAGCGATCAGCGGCGCTATTTGGGCCTGGCTCAACAGGAGATCAATCGTCTGGTGCAGATCGTCCGGCGGATGCTCGATTTCTATCGCCCGGCCTCCGACGTGATGGAGGCCATTGACATCAACAAATCCGTGGAAGATGCGCTGGCGATTGCTAACAAGCGCCTCCAACAGGCCAAAATCCAGGTGGTGGCGCATCTCGCCGCCGAACCGCTGTTGGTCTGGGGGACGCCCAATCAGCTCACGCAGGTCTTCCTCAACATCATCATCAACGCCATCGAGGCGTTGCCGGAGGGGGGCACTTTCTGGGTGGGGACGGCCTATCACCCCGAGCGCGAGCAAGTGGTCGCCGCCTTTCGGGACAGTGGATTGGGCATCACGCCGGAGGTGCGCGAGCATCTCTTTGAGCCTTTTTTTACCACCAAGCCCACCGGAACGGGGTTGGGCTTGGCTATCAGCTATCGGATCGTTGAGCGTCACCGGGGCGCAATAGATGTGGAAAACCCGCCGGGTAGGGGCGCGACCTTTATCGTGCGTTTGCCCAGGTATCGAGAAGGAGGATGAATGGCGCAGAATCGTATTCTCGTGGTTGATGATGAGCCCGCTGAACGCATCACGCTGGCGGAACTGCTGCGGCTAGAGGGCTATTACGTTGATCTGGCCGCTTCTGGCGAGGACGCGCTCGCGCTGGTACAGGCAGCGGAGACGCCCTTCGATTTGGCCGTCCTCGACCTCAAATTGCCGGGGATGGATGGGTTGCAGGTGTTGGAGGGGCTGCACGCCCACTCTCCTGACATCGTGGCGATCTTGATCACCGGCTACGGAACCCTTGAGACCGCCATCCAGGCGATGCGCAAGGGGGCCTACGATTACCTGCTCAAGCCGTGCCCGGTGGAGGATATCCTGGCGGCGGTCAAGCGCGGGCTGAACGAACTTGTCAAGGAGCGGCATCGCCGCGTGCTGGTCGAGCGGTTACAGGAGACCGTCGAGGAACTGGTGGCGAGCTCCGGCGAAGCGGGCGTGGCGACGACCGGCGGCCTGGATGAGGAGCGCTTTTTACAGGTAGATGAGGTCTTGATGGATCGCGCCAAACATCTGGTGACATTCCGCGAGCAGCCGGTCAACCTGACCCCGACCGAGTTCCGCCTGTTGGAGTGCCTGATGGCCCGTGTTGATGAGGTCTGCACGCCGCAGGAACTGGTGCGGTGCGCGCAGGGCTACGAGGCCGACCCCTGGGGCGCGCGCTCCATTGTGCGGGTACATATTCGGCGGCTGCGCAGCAAGCTGGAACCGAACGCTAAGAAGCCGCGCTACATCCTCAATGTTCGCGGGGTAGGGTATATGTTTGCCTCCACGCCGGATGCGCGCTGATGCGCATAGCGGTTGCCTTGTAGCCAGTTGGGGTTACAATGGCGGTGATGCAGGATTCGAGGAGAGCACGAGCATGACAGAGAAAGAGTCTAAAGAGAATCAAGTCATTCGTATGCAGAAATTACGCCGGGCCGTGGGGCGATTGCGCCAACTGCGCTCAGATGGGAGACTCGAAGAGCGTAAAGAGAGTTGGTTCGAGCGATTGAAGGCCCGCTTGGGACTGGGAGAAGCTAAATCAACCGATGAGTGAAAGTGCTCGTCACTATAAACCACACGCCGCGCACGTTTCAAACATGCGCGGCGCGCTTGTTGTCAGCTCGATTCACCACCAGAGCAAGAAGATATTCTGCGCGTTAGTGGTGAGATTGCTGTAGCGCACATCGGCCTGTACGACGACTTGCTCGCCAGTGCGCCCGCCCGTCACGGGAATCTCTGCGCGCACAAATCCCCGCCCGTCGGTGCGGAGACCCGTGCGGGAGCCTAGCGTCGCGCCTGAAGGGCTGATAAAGCGAATATCAACCTGCGCCTCTGGCAAGGCTGCCCCCGTATTATCAGTGACCAGCACAGAGACGGTCTGGTCGCCCTGTTGCCCCATCACGGAGTACCGCAGTGAGACGACCGCGCGTAGGGCCGTGACGCGGGGCGTTTGGATGGGTTCGGGGGTTGTGTCGGCGGTAGGGATGGGCGACCGGCGGGTAAAGGCCTCCTGCGGCATTCGGCTGCGGTAGACGCTCACATAGAGCTCTCCCAAATTGCCGATCTGCACCGGATTGACGTTGTCCTGTGGGTGCCACTCCATCTTGAGCCGTTGGAAGTACTGCACGATTGTGCCGTCCTCGAAATACATCTCGGAGATCGGATAGCCAAAGATATCAATGCCGCCGTTGGCGTTGAAGTAATCGAGAAAGGCGTAGGCGACGGTATGTCCCGTTTCGGGGAAGTAGACCCGCCGCCGGGAGGAGAACTGTGGGCGTGGCACGAACGGTTGTTGGTAGCGGAGCTCGTCGCCCAGGAGGCCCAGCTGCACCTTGTAGGGATCGGGATTGTTGGGATGCCATTCCATGCGCGCGTTTTGGAAATACTGCACCAGAAAGCCCTGGTCAACAAATGGCTCGGTGATGGGATACCCGAAAATTCTCAAGCCGCCACGGCTTTCGAAGAAATCCAAAAAGACGCCGCGCACATAGTGCCCCGTCTCCTCAAAGTAACGGAAGCGTTCTCCATCCTGCTGCATCAGGGCGGGCTGCTGTGGGAGAGCGCCCAAGAGCGTGGCGAGAATCAAGACGAGCGCCATTTTTCTTAAAATCATACTTGCGTGTTTCATTTCTCTCGCCTATGCTAATCTTGTTAGCGTTTATTTGAACTGTGTGCCAAAATAATACATGAAAAAATGCCAATCCTCCTTGATTGCAGGTAAGAGGAGGCTCCCGTGTGTAGCGCTGGGTGCTTGCGGTTCACTATCTTCATATCGCAAGAGGCGCGCCACATCTCTACCTTCATTTTACACGAAAAAAGACCTTTGCGCAATCCACAAATGGCGGATTAGGGCAATTTTGCGCGAAAATCGCCGGATTTTCTTGACATTCGACCGCGTTGGGGATATAATCATACTCAGTTGAAGATGTTACTGCGTTGAGCGGGACGAGTACCCGGCAGCAGGTGACAGGGAGAGAGGGTCAGCGACTGAGAGCCTTTTCCACCCCAACCCGGCGAAAACCCCCCGCGAGTGAAATTTGGAAAGGCCGAGGCCGAGTATAGATTTCCGGGTAGGCCCGTTATAGCCGTAAGAGTGCGCAGCCAGAAAACTGGCTTGCGAACTTGGGTGGAACCACGTGCGCCCCGCGTCCCAAGAGGAACCGGGGCGTTTTTGCGTAGAGGTAACAAGGAGGAAAAGCGATGAAATCCATGAGTCCCGAAGCTTATCACGAAAGTAAACTGTATCGTATTCGGCACTCCGCCGCGCACGTGATGGCGGCTGCGGTGCTGGAAAAATTCCCCGACGGCAAAGTCGCCATCGGGCCGCCCATCGAGCATGGCTTCTACTACGACTTCGATCTGCCACGCCCGCTCACCGAGGAGGACCTGGCGGAAATTGAGGAGCGGATGCGAGAGCTGCTCGCCGAGAGGCATGATTTCGTCTACGAGGAGATCGCGCCAGAGCAGGGTGAGGCGCTCTTCGCGGATCAGCCCTACAAGCTGGAGCTGATCCACGACATCCTGGAGCGCGGCACCGACGAGTACGGCGAGAAGACGGAGACGCCCAAACTCTCGATTTACAAGAGCGGCGCGTTCGTTGATCTCTGCCGGGGGCCGCATGTGGAAAACTCCCGCGAGATCAACCCCAAGGCCGTTAAGCTGCTCAACGTCGCCGGGGCCTACTGGCGCGGTGATGCCGACCGCCCCATGCTTCAGCGCATCTACGGCACGGCCTGGGAAAGCCCCAAGGAGCTGCGCGAATACCTCGACTGGCTGGAAGAGGTGAAGAAGCGCGATCACCGCCGGCTCATTCGCGATCTCGACCTGCTCTCGTTCCACGAGGAGGCCGGGCCGGGTCTGGCCTACTGGCATCCCAAAGGCGCGATGATGCGCAAGACCATCGAGGACTTCTGGCGCGACCAGCACCTCGAGGGCGGCTATGATTTCGTCTACTCGCCGCACATCGGCAAGGCGTGGCTGTGGGATACTTCCGGCCACCTCGATTTCTACCGCGAGAGCATGTACGCGCCGATGGACGTGGACGGCCAGGAGTACTTCATCAAGCCGATGAACTGCCCCTTCCACATCATGATCTACAAGACGAGCTTGCGCTCCTATCGCGAGCTGCCGTTACGCTGGGCGGAGCTGGGTACGGTCTACCGCTATGAGAAGAGCGGCGTGCTCCATGGGCTGTTGCGCGTGCGCGGCTTCACGCAGGATGATGCGCACATCATCTGCACGCCGGAGCAGATCGAGGCTGAGGTGCTGCGCGTGTTGCGCTTCTCGTTGGAGATGTTGCACGCCTTCGGCTTTGAGGAGATCGAGGCCTATCTTGCCACGCGCCCGGAGAAGGCAGTGGGCGAACCCGCGCGTTGGGAGCAGGCGCAGGCCGCGCTCCAGCGGGCCATCGAGGCCGAGGGGGTCGCCTATGAGGTGGATGCGGGCGGCGGGGCTTTCTACGGCCCCAAGATTGACCTCAAAATCCGGGACGCGCTGGGCCGCGAGTGGCAGTTGACGACGATCCAGTTCGACTTTAACCTGCCGGAGCGCTTCGATATGACCTACGTGGGCGAGGATGGTGCCGAGCACCGCCCCTACATGGTGCATCGCGCGCTGCTTGGCTCCATCGAGCGCTTCTTCGGCATCTTGGTGGAGCACTACGCGGGTGCGTTCCCGGTGTGGCTGGCCCCGGAGCAGGCGCGGGTGATCCCCATCGCCGACCGGCACATCGAGTACGCCCGTCAGGTCGAGGAGCAGCTGCGCCAGGCGCGCATCCGCGTCAATGTGGATGCGTCGGCGTCGCGGATGAACGCCAAGATCCGCGAGGCGCAGCTGCAGAAGGTCCCGTACATGCTGGTCGTCGGCGATCAGGAGGCGGAAGCCGGCACGGTCGCTGTCCGCTTGCGTGGCAAGAACCGGCAGCTGGGCGTGCTTTCAGTGGATGACTTCATCGCGCACGTGCAGCAGGCGCTAGCCACCCGCGCGCTGGAATAGCTGATAGGGGATCTGGGGATGGGCGAGGGGTCTCCTGCCCATCCCCAGGCGCTATGGCGACCTTTGCTTCCGACACGTTGCGGCAGATCGCGCTTTTCGCCGAGCTGCCCGATGCGGCATTGGCGTGCATCGCGGAAGCGGCTATCGAGCGCCGCTATCCTGCCGGTGCATTAATACTGCTCGAAGGCGTCCTCTGCGAGGCGGCCTATTTCATCCTCGCGGGCGAGGTCTCCGTTTATCGGATGTCGCCGCAGGGCCGCCAGCAGGTGCTCGTGCAGTTGGGGCCGGGGGAAGCGTTCAACATCGCGCCCCCCTTGCAGTCCGCAGGACTGAACGCCGCCAGCGTCGAGGCGCTTAACGATGTGACCTTGCTCCTCCTCCACGCCGCCGATTTCCGCCGCCTGCTGCGCGAGTGGCCCGATCTGGCGCAGGTGCTCCTCGCCGATTTTGCCGAACGGCTGGCGCATCTCACCGGCTTGGCGAGTGACCTGGCGCTGTATTCGGTGCGGGGGCGGCTGGCGCGTTTCTTGCTCGAGCAAGAAGCTGCCGAATTGCCGGCCCGTTGGACCCACGAGGAGATCGCCGCGCACATCGGCAGCGTGCGCGAGGTGGTGAGCCGCACGCTGCGGGCCTTCGTCAAGGAAGGGCTGCTCAAGGCGGAGCGCCAGCGCATTACCGTGGTGGATCACGCCGCCCTTGAACGCGAGGCGGAGCTGTGAACTACAACCACGAGTGACCTGGATTTTGCTGCCCCCGGATTCGCTGACTCGCTTTGTAACTAAAGTCACAGACTCCCTGACCCCCGCGTGGTATGCTATGGCTACTGATGCGGAGGAAGATGACGATGGATTTATGGCTGCCGACGATTGACCTGGAGCGCTGCACGGGCTGTGGGCATTGTGTGACTTATTGCCCCAC
This sequence comes from Anaerolineae bacterium, assembly GCA_034435555.1. Taxonomy (GTDB): domain Bacteria; phylum Chloroflexota; class Anaerolineae; order B4-G1; family SLSP01; genus DAOTXC01. The sequence continues at coordinate 20,118 of DAOTXC010000178.1, read as the reverse complement.
GCAGGCCGTTGAACTGCTCGCGGGCCGTCCGGTGATTGTGCGGCCTGCGGACTGCTCCTACTGTGGCCTGTGCGAGGAGCTCTGCCCGGAGGATGCGATTACCCTGGCCTACGAGTTCGTCGTTGCTCCTGCTGCATCAGATAACAATACGCGCTAATTTACGAGGAGGTTATGATGGATATGTTCTGTTATCAGTGTCAGGAAGCGGCCAAGAATGAGGGGTGCACGGTGCGTGGCGTCTGCGGCAAGACCCCGGAGGTGGCGAACCTGCAGGATTTGCTAATCTGGGCGCTCAAGGGAATTTCCTTCTGGGGCGTGCGGGGACGCGCGAACCTGGGGATTGTGGACCCGGAGACCGATCTGTTCGTGGCGAAGGCGCTTTTTTTGACCATCACCAATGTCAACTTCGATCCGGCGGTGCATGTGGCCTGGATCGAGGAAGCGATTCAGCGCCGCGAGGCGCTGCGCGAGCGCGCCCAGGCGCAATGTCGCGCCCTCCACGGCGCGGATGCCTGCGGCGATGGCCTGCCCGAAGCGGCAACCTGGCTCCCCAAGACCTACGATGCCAACGTGCTGGAGATGAAGGGGCAGCTGGTGGGCGTTCTGGCCGATCCCGACCTTGACGAGGACATCCGCTCGCTGCGGGAACTGCTGATCTACGGCCTCAAGGGGCTGGCGGCCTACACCGAGCACGCCTACGTGCTGGAGTACACCAACGATGCGCTCTTGCACTTCATGCAGGAGGCGCTGGACGCCACCCTGGATGACAGCCTGAGCGCCGCTGATCTGGTGGGCCTGGTGCTCAAGGCTGGCGAGATGGGGGTGGAGGCCATGCGCCTGCTCGACGAGGCCAATACCGGGCGCTACGGCCACCCGGAGCCGACCCAGGTCAATCTCGGCGTGCGGCCCGGCCCGGCGATCCTCATCAGCGGTCACGATCTGCGCGACATGGATGAGTTGCTTCAGCAGACCGAGGGCACGGGCGTCAACGTCTACACCCACGGCGAGATGCTGCCCGCCAACGCCTATCCCGCCTTCAAGAAGTATCCGCACTTCGTTGGGAACTACGGCGGCTCGTGGTGGCATCAGGCCAAGGAGTTTGAGAGCTTCGGCGGGGCCATTCTGATGACAACCAACTGTATTGTCCCGGTGAAAGAGAGCTACAGGGAGCGCCTCTTCACCACTGGCCTGGCCGGTTGGCCCGGCTGCCCGCACATCCCCGACCGGGAGCCGGGGCAGCAGAAGGACTTCACTCCGCTTATCGAGATGGCGCAGCGTTCAGCCGAGCCGCAGGCCCTCGAAGACGGGGCGATTCCCGCCGGGTTCGCCCACGCTACCGTGATGAGCGTGGCCGACAAGATCATCAACGCCGTGCAGCAGGGCGATATCCGCCGCTTTGTGGTGATGGCAGGCTGCGATGGCCGTCAGCGGAGCCGCGAGTATTACACGCAAATCGCCGAGGGTCTGCCGCAGGATCACGTCATCCTCACGGCGGGGTGCGCCAAGTACCGCTACAACAAGCTCGATCTGGGCGACATCGGCGGCATCCCGCGCATCCTCGATGCCGGGCAGTGCAATGACTCCTACTCGCTGGCCTACATCGCGCTGCAACTGAAGGACGCCTTCGGCCTGGACGACATCAACGACCTGCCCATCTCCTACGACATCGCCTGGTACGAACAGAAGGCCGTTATCGTGCTGCTGGCGTTGCTCTACTTAGGCGTCAAGCACATCCGCCTGGGGCCGAGCCTGCCCGCGTTCCTTTCGCCGGGTGTGGTCAAGGTGTTGGTGGATAACTTCGACATCAAGCCCATTGGCGAGGTCGAGGCGGATCTGGCTGCTATCGCCGTCGGGGCGTAGGGAAAGGGAAGTACGGAGGAAACGATGAATCAGAAAACCCGCTATGTACTCGCTGTACTGCGCATTAGTCTGGGGTGGGTCTTTTTCTGGTCTTTCCTGGATAAACTCCTGGGGTTGGGCATTTCGACGGCCCCGGAGAACGCCTGGTTGGCTGGCGGCTCGCCGACCTACGGCTTTTTGACCTTTGCCACCGCCGGGCCGCTGGCGGGCCTCTATCAGAGCATCGCCGGCCTGCCGGTGGTGAACGTGCTCTTCATGTTTGGGCTTCTGGGACTGGGACTGGCGTTAATCCTGGGCATCGGCCTAAAGATCGCCGGGGTTGGCGGCCCGCTCATGATGCTGATGATGTGGTCGGCGCACCTGCCGCCTGCCCAGAACCCGCTGATTGACCAGCACATCATCTACGCGCTGCTCTTCGTCCTGCTGGCGCAGACCGAAGCCGGGATGACCTGGGGCTTGGGCAACTGGTGGCGCGAGCGGGTGGGGATAGCGATACTGGAATAACCAAGGTGGCCGTCCACGAATTTGCGCGAATACACGAATGCGCTGTCGTCTGATGCAAGCGTCATGTATAACAGCACCTATATTCTTGTATTTGTGGCCTGATTCGTGGACGGCAGATCAACAGGAGGATAATCATGAGTGAGTTTATCAACAACCAAAGCCAGCGCGAGGCCAAACTGAAGGCTATTATCCGTGCGCTGCACGCCGGGAAATCACCGGATGAAGTCAAGGCGGACTTCGCGGCGCTGCTGGAGGACGTCGGCCCGGATGAGATCATCCGCATTGAGCAGGCGTTGGTGGAGGAGGGTCTTGATCCGGCGGAGATTCAGCCGTTGTGCGACCTGCACGTCGCCGTCTTCCGCGACTCGCTGGACGAGCAGCGCGCGCCGGAGACCGTGCCGGGCCACCCAGTCTTCACCTACCGCGCCGAGAACCTCGGCGTGCAGCGTGTGCTCGATGCGCTGGCGGAGGCGCTGGAGGACGTAAAAAATCTGCCCAACGCGGCGACCTTCGCGGCGGCGCGGGCGGCGGTGGACAAACTCCGTGAGTATGACCAGCACTATCTGCGCAAGGAGAACATCCTCTTCGCCTATCTGGAGCGCACCGGCTTCTCCGGCCCCACCAAGGTGATGTGGGGCGTCCACGATGAGATCCGCGCCCAGTGGAAGGCGCTCGCGGCGCTGCTGGCGGGCGCCGAGGATATGCCGTCAGCGGAGTTGGCGGCACAGATAGATGCGCTCTTCCTGCCGCTGGCACAGGCCATCCGCGACATGGTCTACAAGGAGGAGAAGATTCTCTTTCCGGCGGCGCTGGAACGGCTGACGGAGGTGGAGTGGGCCGCGATTCGCGCGCAGGGCGACGAGATCGGCTACTGCTACGCCCGGCCCGGCAACCAATGGCAGCCGCGCCTTGACCCTCGCGAGCAGGAGCAGGTCGAGGCTGCTGCGCCGCCGGTCGGCGTGGCCGGGGGGCTGATCCCGCTCAGCGTGGGCGCGCTCAGCCCTGCCCAGCTCGACTTGCTACTCAAGGCGCTGCCGGTGGATATCACTTTCGTGGACGAGACGGACACGGTGCGCTATTTCTCGCAGACGCCGGAGCGCATCTTCCCGCGCACGCCATCCATCATCGGGCGCGCGGTGCAGAACTGCCACCCGCCGCAGAGCGTGGATCGTGTGCAGCGCATCCTCAATGATTTCCGCGCCGGAACCCGCGACAGCGCCGAGTTCTGGATCCAGATGGCGGGCATGTTCATTCACATCCGCTATTTTGCGCTGCGCGACGCCGATGGTGCCTATCGCGGCGCGCTCGAGGTCAGCCAGAACCTGACGCCGCTTCGCGCTTTGGAAGGCGAGCGGCGGCTGCTGGACGAGTAGGAGGACACGATGGTTGAAATTCATCTGTATGGAAAATTGCGTCGCCTGGTCCCAGGCGCACGCGCCGCCGAGGAGACTGTCATCCATCTGGAGCCACAGGCCGGTGAGACGGTGATGATGCTGTTGCGCCGGGCAGGTATTCCGTTGGAGGAGCTCTATCACGTCTTCCACAATGGGAACCTGCTGGCAACGCACAACACCATGGCCCCCTGGCTGCGCTATCAGCAGGCCCAGCAGGATGTCTGGGATTGGGATGCCGATCTGCCGGTCGCGCCTGGAGATCGGTTGGGCTTGTTCGCCAGCGATATGGCGGCATTGGTAGTTTGATACCACACTGTTACAAGGAGAAAGTCATGGAGATCATTGACAGCAAGACCGTTCAAGAGGCGCCTAACGCGCACAACGTGAGCGTCAGGGAGCTGCACAGCACCGAGCATGTGCAAGTGGTGATGATCACGCTTCAGCCGGGTGAGGCGCTTAAGTTGCATCTCACGCCGGTGGATGCCTTCTTCTATGGGCTGGAGGGCGAGGGCGTGGTGGAAATTGGCGGGGAGCAGCAGCCTGTGCAACAGGATCAGCTCGTCGTCAGCCCGGCGCGCATTCCCCATCGCTTGTGGAACGAGAGCGAGGCCGTCTTCCGCTTCCTGGTGGTCAAGACGCCACGGCAGACGGAAAAATCGCGGTTGCTGTAGTGCCGGCGCGGAGGCGGATTTCTCAATGGAATCCGCCCCCATGTTCCATTCGGTGCCGGTTAAATATGATCAGAGAGTCTCTTCGGCTTCTAGAATCTGTAAGGTGAAATCATGGAATTGGCGTAGCAATCCAATGTCTTCTTGAAGGTATTGATGCAAACGTTCTACATCAACATCCCAATACAGGTGGACAATGCGGTTGCGGAATCCTACCAGGGCTATCATAGCTTCCCCAAATGCCGCGTCTAAATAGCCGGCCTCGATTAGAAAACGGAACACGTCCCGACTCTCTTGCGGGTGCCCGAGTCGGTAAACCGAGACAATATGGGTAGCAATATCGGTGCAACTTTCAATGGCTGCCTGGAAGGCGCGTTCTACTGCCAGTTGGCGGGTAAAATCACTCTTGAGGTTCTCGATTGTAACCGCTTGCTGCTTCTCTAACTCGGCGATGTACTGCTCTAACTTTTGCGAGCGCTGTCTGATACTGCTGACGTTCAAGTTCATCTTTGTGCTCCATGATTTGCGTGACGTGCTCTCGCCAATGGCGCTTCAGTCGAGGGCTTACATCCCAATAACGCCGCCAGACCAAAGATTCCCAAGCTGCGACAGCTTCAAGATCGCGCGCCCACAACCGTTGTCCTTGGGCTGTGACTTCAAAGCGAAAGGCTAAGGGGGCCAAATTCAAAAGGTGAAGATCTACCACTTCGGGCCATCGGGTAGCATAGCGGTCCTCTAAGCGCCATAGTTGATGCTTAGAGAGTTCTGGCGCTACCAGCAGCGCGACATCAATGTCGCTCATTGGATGGACGCGACCGTACAACTGAGAACCGTAGAGGTATAAAGCAAGGATCTCTTCCTGATTTTGCGCCCAAGCGATCATCTCTCTCAAAAGCGCTTTGATATCTGTCACTATGGTTGATGGATCGAGAACCACTCTGTACTCCCTACGACGTGCGTAAGTGAAACTTATCTAACCTCATTATAGAGCATGAATCAAGCTTTGTCATCTGTCTCTTTCGCGGCCTGCGCGGCAAAGAAGCGGCAGATCTCACTTGCCAGCACCACGGAGATCCCCTCGACCTGCATCAGCGCCTCCTCGCTGGCGGTTTGGATGGCGTGGAGCGAGCCGAAGTGTTTGAGCAGCGCGCGACGCTTGACCGGCCCGATCCCCGGAATCTCATCCAGCTGCGAGGCCAGCCCGCGCTTCTGGCGCCGCTGGCGGTGATAGGTGATGGCGAAGCGGTGCGCCTCGTCGCGGAGCCGGCGCAGCAGCAGGATCGCGGGCGCTGCGGGGTCCAGGCGCAGCGATTTGGGCCGTCCAGGGCGGAAGAGCTCCTCGTGGCGCTTTGCCAGCCCGACCACGGGTACTTGTTCCTCCAGGCCGAACGCCTGCAATACCTCCATTGCGACTCCCAGCTGTCCCTTGCCGCCATCCACGACGAGCAGATCGGGCAGCTTGGCCCAGGCCTGATTTCCCCGCGCGCCGATGAGCTCGCCCGCCGTGATGCGCCGCCAGCGGTCGAAGCGGCGCGTCAGCACCTCGCGCATACTGGCGAAATCATCCTGCCCCTCCACTGTCTTGATCTTGAAGCGGCGGTAGTGGCTTTTCTTCGGCACCCCGTGCTCGAAGACGACCATGCTACCCACGACCTCGACGCCTTGCGTGGTGGAAATATCGTAACATTCCAGGCGCGCCGGCTGTCGCGGCAGCTCGAGCGCCGCTTGCAGTTCCGCCAGGGCGGACTCGCTGCGCAGCTTGTCCATCGCCCACTGCGCCTGCAACATCCGCAACGTCTCACTGGCGTTGGTCGCAGCCAGGTCGAGGATCTCTTTGGATGGCCCTTGGTGCGGCACGGTCAGATAAACCACATCCCCGCGCTTGGTGCGCAGCCATTGCTCCAGCACCGCGGCCTCGGCGATCTGCGTCGGCAGCAGGATCTCCGGCGGGATTTGGGCCGCGTCCTGGTAAAATTGCTGCAAGAAGGCCGTCATCACCGCTTCGGCTTCCTCCTCCGGTTGGCTCTCCATTACGAAGTGCTCTCGGCCCAGCATCTTCCCGTGGCGCACGAAGAAGACCTCGACGCAGGTGTTGCCGTTATCGCTCGCCAGCGCGATCACATCCTGGTTGGTCGAGGCCGTGGTGATAATGCGTTGGCGCTCCAGCACCCGTTGCAGGGCCAGGTAGCGGTCGCGCAATTGCGTCGCTCGCTCAAAGGCCAGCGTGGCAGCGGCCTCGTCAATCTGCTGCTTCAGCTCGGCGATCACCGCCTCGGTCTCCCCCTCCATGAAGCGTTGCAGCTGGGCGATTACCTCCGTGTATTCCGCCTGCGTCACCGCGCCCACGCACGGCCCGGTGCAGAGGTGCAGATCGAGATAGAGGCACGCCCGGCGATCCTGACCGGTGATTTCGCGGTCACAGGTGCGATAGGGGAAGAGTCGCCGCAGCAGATCCACCGTCTCGCGCAGCGCGCTCGTCGAGGTGTACGGCCCGAAGTATTGGCCCCCATCCTGCTCCATCCGGCGGGTGATCAGCACTTTGGGGAAGGCCTCGTTGGTGATTTTGAGATAGGGATAGCGTTTGTCATCTTTGAGGCGGACGTTGTAGCGCGGGCGGTGCTTCTTGATGAGGTTGGCCTCGAGAATCAGCGCCTCGACTTCCGAGTTGGTGAGGATCCATTCGATGTCGGCGATCTCCGCCACGAGGCGGCGCGTCTTGGGGTTCTCCTGCGCCGAAGCGTGGAAGTACGAGCGCACGCGCTGGCTCAGGTTGACTGCCTTGCCGACGTAGATGATCTTGCCGCGTGCGTTGTGCATCAAGTAGACGCCGGGCTTGTCGGGCAAGGCCGCGAGTTTTCGAGCGATTTTTTCGTTTGGCGCTTTCACATCCCTATTATAACGCAAAACTCCCCAGGCTTCACCCGCGCCTGAGGAGTTGCCTTACGTATGATTAGGCCAGGAATTGGATGGCGGTGGGCAGCCAGTAGCCCAGTTTGCGCGCGATGTCCTCGCCGAAGAGCATCAAACCCCCGATCACGATGCAGCAGCAAAGCAGCAGCAACGCGCCGACAATCGCCAGGACAATGATCAGCGTCTTGTTACTTTTCTTGGGTGGGGCGCTGGGCATTGCGTAGGGATCATCGGCGGCATAGGGATCGGGCGGCGGCGGGGGCGGCGCGGAGCCACCGACCACCATGGTCGGGGTGTGTTGGTAAGTGGGTTCTGACTGAAAGGGTTCCGGTTCGGGCATTGGGTGTCCGAAATTTGGATCTTGGGTCATGATAGTTCCTCCTTGGAATTAATGCAACTGAGATGGTTTAATAACTAAAAACTGCCTAGTTCGGCGCATAAAGCCATGCCAAACGGCAACGTGATGGCGCCCGCAAAGACCAGGATGGCCAGACAGATACCGATGACCGCGAACGCGACCCCCAGCCAACCCAGGATGATCCCGGCCTGGGCCATGCCGCGTCCGCCGATGTACCCTCCGCTGCGGTCAATCTGGTTGCGCGCTGAATAGCCCAAAATCAGCCCGACGACGCAGCCGATAAAGGGTAGAATCTGCAGAAGGCCCAGAATGCTGAAGATCAGGCTGGCTACTGCCGTGCCGCTCGTTGATGGCTCCTGGCGATAGGGCGGCGGTGCTTGTTGATAATAGGGATGGTTCATTTTTCAGTCCTTTCCATATAAGATTAATTTTAGCGCAGCTCTGGGCTAAGTACAAGGGCTGCGCCAATCAGCCCGCACAAGACGAGCAATAACTCCAAAAAGATGACCGGCGGTGGATTGCTGAAAGCGCCTCGCTCGCTGAGCAATCCCAGCAGCAGTCCCAGGCCAAAGGCCAGCGGCAGCGGTGCTATCAAGAATGCGCCAGCGATCCGGGCGCGGCGCCCGATTGTGACGCGCCCCGGCATCGGCGAGAGCCGTCCTGCCGCAAGCGCGTAGCAGCCCACCCCGCACATGATGATTTCGAAAAGCAGCAGGCACATGCGTGTGCTACTGCCTGGCTTCCCGCGCGAGACGTTGGGTACGGCGTCGACGGATCACCACGGCAATCAGCGCAATCATCAGCAAAAACCACAGGGCGATGAGATAGGGGAAGATGATGGCGACCAGTGAGGTGATGGTGGCGACGACGTCTTCGATGGTGCTGACCACGGGGCTGGCAGCGCCAGCCGTGGCAGCGGCGAGCACCGGGCGCGCACCGGTCTTCGCCACATGGACGGTGCCGGAGAGCAGCAAGCCGCACCCCAGCGCGAAGATCGGGTGGATGCCGATGCTCTCTTGCGTGGTCGCCGCGAAGAGGATCGCGCCAGCTGTGGGCCGGATAAGAGTTTGGACCACGTTATTGACGGTGTCAATTGCGGGGACCTTATCGGCAAACTCCTCGATGACCAGCAGCACAATCAGCAGCCCGATGATCCACCAGCTCGTCAAGGCTGACCACGGTTCCTGCAAGTTGATCAGGTTGGTGAAGCGCGCCAGAACTGCCACAATCAGCATGGGGATGTAAGCGTTCAGCCCTGCTGATGTGGAAAGCCCAAATGCCGAGGCCAAATCTAGAATTATATCCATATCTCTACCTGTCCATCCTTCCTGCCCTCATTATAGGGAATAAAGCCGAAATGCGCAACCCATGTATTTGTGATACGTAAGCGCCTGGCGCTGAGTTGCATCTGGCGCGAGGTTGACAAACCCCCGCTTTCTGGTAGAATCCCCTGTGTTGCTGGCCCCATCGTCTAGTGGCCTAGGACGCTGGCCTCTCAAGCCGGAAACAGGGATTCGAATTCCCTTGGGGCCACCAGTAATCGAAAGAGCCGACGCCGTTGCGCCGGCTCTTTCATTTTAGACACAGCGTTCGTATCGTAGGGGAGGTCTGATGAAACTGGAAGCATTGCCTCGGATTACTGCATCGCATTTGGTCAAATCCATTGACTTGAATCACCACGGGACGCTCTTCGCGGGGCGGATGGCGGAGTGGCTGGTGGAGGCCGGCTTTATGACGGCGCGCCAGGCTTTGAACTGCACACCCGACCGGCTGGTCTGCGTGCGCCTGCATGGGATGGACTTCCGCAAGAGCGTGGTCGGCGGCGAAACCCTGGTGATGGAAGGGCGCATCGCCTATGTGGGCCGCAGCAGCATCACCGTGTATGTGGAGGCGTGGCCGTTGCGCGGCGAGAATGCCGTGAGCACCAATGGCTTCGTCTCCTTCGTTCACATTATGGATGAACGTGCGACCCCGCACGGCCTGGAAATCGAACCGCCCACGGAGCCGGAAGCTAAGGCGTTGTGGGACCTCGTTGTTGCGGAGCGCCAGCGCCGGTAATCACGCCCCTCCCGCCCACGGCGCGAAGAGCGCGTTGGGGATGCCAACGCGGGCGAGCACCCGCCCCACGGTCTGGTCAATGATCTCCTGCACCGTCTGGGGGTGTGTGTAGAAGGCTGGCACCGGCGGAAAGATGACAGCGCCGATCTCGGCGGCCTGGGCCATCAAGCGCAGATGCCCCAGGTGTAGCGGCGTCTCCCGCACCACCAACACGAGTGGGCGGCCCTCCTTGAGGGTCACATCCGCCGCGCGGCTCAGCAGATCATCTGTGTGGCTGTGCGCGATGGCGGAGAGGCTCTTGATGGAACAGGGCGCGACGATCATGCCGGTGACGGCGAAGGAGCCGCTGGCGATGGGCGCGGCAAGATCGTCGGGGGCGTAGCTGCGCGTGGCCCCCGCTGCCAGCGCCTCCGGGGTGCGGTTCAGCTCCAGTTTGAGCGTCAGCCGGGCCGCTTCCGTCAATACCAGGTGTGTTTCCACCCCTTGTTGTTGTAGCACCTCCAGCAGGCGCACCCCATAGCAGGCCCCGCTCGCCCCGCTGATGCCGATGATCAACCGCGTGTCAGATTGTGCGTTCATTATTCCCCTCCGCTGGCTACGCGGACTGACAGTCCGCGCTACATTTTCGTGCTCGTATGATTATAGATGGAGCCGCTGCGATCACAACTGCGCCGTTTGTGTTGGCTTCTCATCGGATAGTGCTATACTGGATGTGGTGCCGAGAACAGAGACTGAACTAGAGGATACGAGACTATGACAAAACGACGCGGGCTGGGACGGGGCTTGGAGGCCTTGATTCCGACTGAGGAAGCAGAGGGCGTCTCGCTGGGGATGCAAGAGGTCCCAGTCGAGCAGATCGTACCCAACCCCCACCAGCCACGGATGCCCTTCCGCGATCAGGATTTGGTGGAGCTGGCCGCTTCGATCCAGGAGCACGGCATCATCCAGCCCCTGGTGGTGACGCGCCGCCCTGAGGGGGGGTATCAGCTCATCGCGGGCGAACGCCGCTGGCGCTCGTCGCGGTTGGCCGGGCTGGAACGGGTTCCGGTCATCGTCAAGGATGTCGCGCCCCAACAGATGTTGGAGCTGGCGCTGGTGGAAAATGTCCAGCGGGCGGATCTCAACGCTCTGGAAGAGGCGCTCGCTTACCAACAGCTGGTGGATGAGTTTGGCCTTTCGCAGGCGGAGGTGGCGCGCCGGGTCGGCAAGAGCCGCGTAGCGATCACCAATACCTTGCGCTTGTTGCAGGCCGCGCCGGAGGTGCGGGAGGCGCTGCTCGCCGGGGAGATCACCGAAGGGCACGCGCGGGCGCTGTTGGGCCTGGACTCCGCCGACGAGCAGGTCGCCGCGTTGGAGGTCGTCTGCGCGGAGGCGCTCAACGTCCGCCAGACCGAGGCGCTGGTGCAGCGCGTCCGCGCTGGCGAGCCGGTGTCGCAGCCGAAGAAGGCCCCGCCCAAGCCGCCGCCGGAGGTCAAGGCGTTGGAACGACGCTTCCAGGAGGCGTTGGGGACGCGGGTGCAGCTCAAGACCGGGCGCAAGGGGGGGCGCGTCGTCATCTACTACTACTCCGATGAGGAGTTTCAGGCATTGTATCAGCACCTTACCGGAGAAAGGCTCTGATCTCAAATACAGAACCGGGCTACGGCACGGTGTAAAACAGCAGGAGGCAAGATGAGTGCCAATTTTGAAGCGGCAGCGATTGTGCGCGAGAAGACCCAGCAGGCCGTCGAGATCTTGCAGGAGCAGGATATTGATCTGTGGCTGACCTTCGTGCGAGAGACGACGCAGGTGAAGGACCCTGTTATTGATCTGGTGATGGGTTTCCACCTGACGTGGCCCTCAATGATGTTGATCCATCGCCAGGGCGAGCGGATTGCTCTGGTGGGGCGCTACGATGTCGCCAACGTCGAGCGGCTGGAGGTCTATACGGAGGTCATCGGTTACGACCAATCGGCGCAGCAGCCGTTGCTGGAGCTGCTCAAGCGTTTTAACCCGCGCCGCATCGCCGTCAACTATTCGGAGAACGATCCGGCGGCGGACGGGCTGACCTATGGGATGTATCGGTTGCTCTCGCGGATGTTGGCGACGACGCCCTACGGCGCGCGGTTGATTTCGGCGGAGCAGGTGATCGGCGCGTTGCGGGGGCGCAAGACCGCTTCCGAATTGGCGCTGATCCGCACGGCGGTCTCTCGCACGGAGGAGGCTTTCTCGCTTTTGACCGAGCGCCTGCATCCCGGCGTCACCGATCTGGAGATCGCCGACTTTTTGCACGACTATCTCCAGGCGCACGAGTTCGGCTCCTCGTGGGAGTGGGAGTACTGCCCGGTCGTCACCGTGGGGCCTGAATCGGCTGTGGGCCACGCGATGCCTTCCGGTTTGCGCGCGGAGGCGGGTAATCTGGTGCAGGTGGACTTCGGCATCTCGCGCTACGGCTTCGTCTCCGATTTGCAGCGCACCTGGTATCTACGTCCGCCGGGAGAGCAGGCCATCCCCGCAGCAGTGCAGAAAGCCTGGGACGCGGCGACGGCGGCGTTGGAGGCGGGGCGGGCGGCGCTCAAGCCCGGGGTCAGGGGCTGGGAGGTGGATCGAGCGGCCCGCAGCACCCTGGTCGAGGCCGGCTATCCTGAATACCTGCACGCCTTCGGCCATCACATCGGGCGCACCGCGCATGATGGCGCGACCGTGCTCGGCCCGAAGTGGGAGCGGTACGGCGAGGCCATCGAGGGTGTGATCGAGGTGGGCAATGTCTTTGCCATCGAACTGGGCGTCTCTGTGCCGGGACATGGCTACATTGGCCGCGAGGAGAACGTCGTGGTGACGGAGAATGGCGCAGAATACCTCAGCCATCCTCAAGAGGTGCTGTGGGTGGTGTAGCCATCCCCTATTAGAAGAAGCGACAGCGCCCCCGTTATCAGGGGGCGCTGCTGTGTGTCTGGAAGGTTAGGTCGCCTGCGGTTTGGGCAGCAGACCGATCTTTTGCAGGACTTTGCGGGGCGTGGCCCGGCGGGCGCGCTGCCATTGATGGGCAGCCCAGCGCCGCGCGCTGTTGAGCGGCTTGCGGCGTTGGCTCTCCTGCATCGCCCACTTGAGGAACTCATAATCCTGCCCCCGGATCTTTGGCTCCTCAGGATTGCGGCGGTACGAGTCGTAATCCTCGATCAGGCTCAAGTCATTCTCGACGACGAGGGTGTAGAGATCGGTGCCGGGATGCGGGGTGTAAAAGGCGGGGCTGTAGTAGTCGGGGTCAATCTCCTTGAGCATCCGCACCGTGTCCATGACCTCCTCGCGGGTCTCTGTGGGGATGCCCATCATGTAGTTGGCCCAGATCGAGATGCCGTACTTCTTGCAGATGCGAGCGGCCTCGAGATTCTGCTCGACGGTCGTGCCCTTGCGCAATACCTTGCTGAGGACGCGCTGGTTGCCGCTCTCGAAGCCGATGAAGTAACCGCGCAGCCCGGCCTCGGCCATGCGCGCGACCATATCTTCGTTCTTAGCGATGATGTCGGCGCGGCTCTGCCCGAAGAAGGGCATGGTGAAGCCGGCGGCCTGGTATTTCTCGGTGAATTCCATCACCCAGGTGCGATCCTCGGTGAGGCAATCGTCGTGGAACATGAACGAGGCGAGGCGGTACTTTTCGACCAGAAGGCGAATCTCGCCCATCACGTTATCCACGCTGCGCTTGCGCGTCCCCTTGCCGAAGAGGTAATCCTCGCCGGGCTTGCAGAAGCTGCAGTTGTAGATACAACCCCGGCCCGCGATGATGGTGGCGAAGGGCGCAGGGAGCTCCTCAGCGAAGGGCACCTCCGGCGAGTCCAGATCATAGCCCCACTTGCGCCACTCCTCCATGAAGAGATCGCGGTCGGCGTAGGGGATGGCATTGAGATCGGGGGTGGGGCCGCGCAACACCTTGCGCGTGGGCGGCGTCCCGGCAGCGATGTCCTGAAGTAGTTGCGGGAAGGTGACTTCGCCCTCGTGCAGGACGAGATAATCAACGTGAGGGATGCGCAGGCTGTCTTCGAGCGAGATGGTGACGTGCGGCCCGCCGAGCACGGTGACGGTATCGGGTAGCAGTGTCTTGACGATGGCGAGCGCCTCTTTGGCGGGGTTGTAATCCACGCTCATCATGGTGACGCCCACCACAGCAGGGTCGCGTTCGAGCAACACCTCGCGGAAGTGATCCCAGCTCTGGAGCGCGCGCAGGTCAATCAGATCAACGGGGAAGCCCTGCGCCTTGGCCGCGGCGCTCAGCGAGGCCAGCCCATGGGAAATCCAGCCGGCATCCATGCCTTGTTTGAGCGAGTTAAAACCCCGACCAGCGATGCCGGGGTAGATCAAAGTTGTCTTTAGCGTTTTCATGGCGCTATTATACCTCAAAAGCGCGGGGGAGGGCTATCCCTCTGGAAAGGTGATTTTATAACGGCAGAGATCGTCCTCAAAGGCGTGCCCAGGCAGCCGTTCAAGGGTGGCAGGATCGAGCAACGCCTGAAGCATGTAGAAGTCAAGTTTGCAAATCTCTGGGTGTTGTTGGGCGACGTAGTGGTAGGGACAGTTGCATATGTGAAGATAGTGCTCCCCGTCAGGCTGGGTCTCCAGCCTGGTGACGAAGCCCAGCTGTTTAAGATAGCTGACGATAGCCTGTAACCGTGGCAACGGGGCGGTGGGAAGCTCCCCAACACCCAGCGCCAGATTTTGCGCCGCTTCCTTGAGCAACTGCTCTCGTTCTTCGGCATTCGTGTGCTCCGTCAGCGCGGTGAAAAGCGCATTTGCCAGACCGCTGTAGTTATTGGGGAAGAGATCGGCGGCGGTGGAGGTGAGGCGATAGACGTAACGCGGTCGCCCTGGACGGCTCGAACGGCGCACCTCAGGCTCGGTGATGTAACCCTCCGAACGCAAAATCTCCAGGTGATGGCGCACCGTGACACTGGTGAGCTTCAGCGCGCGGCTGAGGTCTTGCACAGTGATCTCGCCACGGCGCTTGAGAATCTCCAGAATTTGCTGACGTGTATCTTGCATTTCAACCACCTACTTGGTCCCTAATGGCGAACGGCTGCTTATCCTCAGCTTGCGAAAACATAACGTCTCGCTGATCCCCTAAGGGGGGCGGGAGTTATACTTCAACGCTGCGCTCCAATAGAGTTAATATAAGCCTTTTTATTGACGGATATATTTATATTCTAGCATTGATAGAGAGATTTGTCAAATGCGTGTTTATTTTACTCCCTTGGTGGTTCAGAGTACATCTTGTCCGATTCGGGGTTATTTTCTTCACTGGTATTTCATTGGGATTATGATATAATCCAATGGATTTGCGCATGGAGGTAAATACGTGTTTGAGGTAAAGAAAGAACTACTGGAGAGCCATGAGGCTCTACTCACAGTTGATGTTGATGCCAAGGCCTTCCAAAAGGGTATGCAGAAAGCCGCGCGGAAGATTGCCCGCGAGGTACACATCCCCGGTTTCCGCAAAGGAAAAGCCCCTTACAATGTGGTGCTACGTCGCTTTGGCGAGGAGATGATCAAGAACGAGGCTGCAGAAATAATCCTGGACGAAATCTACCCCCAGGTGCTTGAACAGGCTGCGGTCGAGCCTTACGCCGCCGGTGGAGTTGAGGAAATGCAGCTCGACCCTGTCTCCTTCAAAATTCGTGTACCCCTCGCACCGGAGGTTGACCTGGGTGATTATCTCGGACTCCGGCTGGACAAAGAAGCGGTCGTCGTTACCGATGAGGATCTCGAACAAGCCCTAGAGCATGTGCGGAAAGATAAGGCAATCTTGGCGCCGGTGGACCGTCCGGCGGAGCTGGGGGACGTGATTGTCCTGAGCGAGCTCACTGGCGAGATAGATGAAGATGAGACATTGGTCCATGAGCACGGTGTCGAGATCTTGCTGGATGTTGAGGATCCTTACATCTGCGCCGAATTTATTGAAGCATTGGTTGGCCTCTCTGCAGGTGAGGAGAAGTCTTTTGATGTTTTGTTGCCGGAAGATTTTGAGGAAGAAGACTTACGAGACGTTGTTGTGGACTTCTTTGTAGAGGTGGAGACGGTCAACACTCGCACCTTGCCGGAGCTGGATGACGCCCTGGCGAGTGCAGCGGGTAACTTCGAGACCTTTGAGGAGCTTCGCGCCGATTTGGTGGAGCGGATCTTGGCCTACAAAGAGCAGATCGCCGCGATGGACTATCGCGATGCCCTGGTCGAGGCGTTGGTGGCGCAATCTGAGGTGCGCTATCCGCCACAGATGTTGGAAGAAGAGCTCGACGATGTCGTTGAAGATGTCCGTAAGAATCTCCAGCGAGAACACCAGCTCTCGTTAGAAGACTACTTGCGTTTACAGGGCAAGACGCTTGAGTTGCTGCGGGAGGAACTGTCTCCTGTTGCTGAGAGTCGCTTGACGCAGGGCCTGGTCCTGTCCGAGTTTGCGCTTCGTGAGCAGGTGCAGGTGAGCTTGGAAGAGGTGCAATCGGAAATTGATTCCTTCATCTTGAACTTGGGACTTCCAGTTGAAAGCGCAGCGCAGATGGAGCTCACTCCTGATTCGCAATTGGGAAAGAGTTTTAGCGGGCGGTTGGCGGGGGTGAAGGTATTGAAGCGTCTCGAACAGATCGGCCTGGGGCAGGCGGATGCCGAGCCTGAGGCTGAGGACGCAGCATCTGAACCGGTCGAAGCGGAGGTTGAGGCAGTTGCGTCGCCGACTGAGGACGCCGAGGCGCTAGATGGATAGGCCAAGCATGGGCGTCGTGCCGATGGTGATCGAGAGCACCGGGCGAGGTGAGCGCGCCTATGACATCTACTCGCTGCTGCTCAAGGAGCGGATCGTCTTTCTGGGGACGCCGATCAACGCTCAGGTCGCCAACCTCATCGTCGCGCAGATGCTTTTCCTAGACCGCGAGGACCCCGATCGGGAAATTTCCTTCTACATCAACTCGCCGGGGGGCGAGATCGCGGCGGGGCTGGCAATTTATGATACCTTGCAATTGATTCAAGCGCCGGTCTCGACTATCGCGGTGGGCATGACGGCCAGCATGGCGACGGTGCTGCTTACCGCCGGCTCGCTGGGGCGCAGGTACGCATTGTCACACGCCACCATCCACTTGCATCAGCCGCTAGGCGGTGTGCAGGGGCAAGCGGTGGACATCGAGATTGCGGCGCGCGAAATTCTGCGCATGCGCGACCTGATCAATCAAATCCTGATCGAACACACTGGCCTGGATGCCGAGAAGATCAAGGAGTTCACGGATCGGGATTTCTATATGACCGCCGCAGAGGCCGTTAAATTCGGCATTGTGGATAAGGTGCTCACACCTGCCGACAACAACAAATAGATCACCCAGGGGGAGCTGTGCTTCCCCCTCTTTTTGTTTTTAGTGAAAATCATAGGGCTAAATCTGTACCGAAGGAGGCCAAAAAGTGGATTCGTCAGTTTTGGATGGTCTGTTACGACCTAAAGCGGTGGCCGTAATCGGGGCGTCCTCCGTAGAGGGGAAGATCGGTTACACGGTCGTCAAAAATCTTATTGATAGCAAGTACGAAGGCGCTATCTATCCTATCAATCCCAAATCCGATGAGATTTTAGGACTGAAGGCGTACCCTTCCGTGCTGGATGTGCCTGGCGACATTGACGCGGCGGCGGTGGTCGTGCCGGCGAAGTTCGTGCCCCAGGTCGCCGAGGAGTGTGGCAAGAAAGGCGTCAAGGGTCTGATCATCATTGCATCTGGTTTCAGCGAGGTGGGGTTGACCGACCTGGAGAACCAGGTGGTTGAGATCTCACATCAGTACGGGATGCGTGTCCTCGGCCCGAATATCGTGGGGATTCTCTCCAACTCCGACAAGCTCAACGCCTCGTTTGCGCCCTTCCTGCCGCTGCCGGGCAAAGCCTCGCTCGTCTCGCAGAGTGGCGCGTTGCTCATCGCTATGGATGCCTCCACCTACATCCGGCGCGTGGGCTTCGATAAGCTCATCTCCATCGGCAACATATCCGACGTAAATTTTGCCGATATGGTGGAGTGGCTCGATGCCGATGAGGACACGGCCTGTATGTGTTTTTACATCGAAGGTCTCAAGGCCGGGCGGCGGTTCATTGAGGCCGGGCGGCGCGCGACCAAGCCCATTGTCGCGCTCAAATCCGGACTCTCGGCTCACGGCGCTGCCGCTGCCGCTTCGCATACCGGCTCGCTCGCCGGTTCGGGCAAGGTCTACGAGGCCGCTTTCCAGCAGGCGGGCGTCGTGCTCGCCGCCGACCTGGGCAACCTTTTCGACCGGACCCTGGCGCTCTCGCTCCAGCCGCCGATGCAGGGCGATAACCTGCTCATCATCACCAATGGCGGCGGCGTGGGCGTGCTGGCGACCGATGCAGCCGAGCGTTATGGCATCCCGCTGCGCTTCGCCCCAGAGGATGTGCAGACGGAGATGAAGAAGCACATGCCCGAATTTGGTTCGGCCAAGAACCCTGTTGACCTGACCGGGATGGCCGGGCGCGATTGGTATCAGGACTCCGTTCGCTATGCCTTTGCCCACGAGTGGCTCGATGGGCTGGTGGTGCTCTACTGTGAGACCGCGATGACCGACCCGATGGACATCGCCAAGGGCATCAAGGAAGCGGTGGAGCAGGCTGGTGTGGAGGGGAAGCCCGTCGTCGTCTCCTTCGTCGGCGGCGAGCAATCCGTCGCCGCGCGGCGCTGGTTGGTTGAGAACGGCATCCCGGCCTTCGATGCGCCGGATGTCGCAGTGAACGCGATGGCTGCGTTGCGCGAATTCGCCCATAGCCGTGCTCAGGCCGCGCATCCCTTCACCCGCTACACCGATGTGGATGAAGCCGCCGCCCGCGAGATCATCGCCAAGGCGCGCGCGGCCCGCTGCTGCAACCTCACCGAAGTCGAGGCCAAGAAGGTCTTCGCCGCCTACGGCCTGCCTGTAGCAATGACTGAGCTGGCGACCAGCGAGGAGCAGGCCGTGGAGCTGGCCGCTGAGGTGGGCTACCCTGTCGTGATGAAGATCATGTCCCCCGATATTCTGCACAAGTCGGATGCCGGCGGCGTGAAGGTCGATGTGAAGACGCCTGAGGAGGTCCGCGAGACCTACCAGATGATCCTCGCCAACGCCAAGGACTACAAGGCCGATGCCGACATCCAGGGTGTGGCGGTGCAGCACATGGCCCCCTGGGGCACTGAGGTCATCCTCGGTTCCGTGAACGATCCGACCTTCGGTCCAACGGTCATGTTCGGGCTGGGCGGCATCTTCGTGGAGATCCTCAAGGATGTGACCTTCCGTGTGGCCCCCGTCTCGGCGGAGCAGGCTGAGAAGATGTTGGATGACATTAAGGGCGCGCCGATTCTGAAGGGCGCGCGTGGCGAAGCGCCCCGCGATGGGGCGGCGCTGGCCGAGGTGCTCAGCCGCTATTCGCAGATGATCACCGACCTGGGCGATGAGATCGTCGAATCCGATGCCAACCCCGTGTTGGTTTACGAGGAAGGCAAGGGCGTGACCGTGGTTGATGCCCGGATCATCCTCAAAGATCAGGCATAACGCAGATTTAGCGCATACATCAGACAACGGGCCGCCTTACAGGCGGCCCGTTGTTGTTAGGAAGCGGTGAGGGTTTCTGGCGGTGGCTGCGCTTCCAACGGCGTAACCAGAATTTGATCCACCCGCAGTCCGTCCATATCAACGACCTCAAAGAGCCAGCCGTCCCAGGCGACACACTCGCCACGGGTGGGGATGTGATCCAGCAGGGCGAGCACCAGCCCGGCGACGGTTTCGTAGCCGTAGAATTCCCGATTCGGCAGCGGCGTGGTCAGCGCCAGCAAGTCCTCCAGATCGTTGACGGTATAATCGCCATCGAGCAGCCAGGAACCATCGGCGCGTTGCACTGCGCTAGGCCCTTCGGTTGGTCCCGCCGAGCGGATGTCGCCGGCGATGTCCTCGACGAGGTCGTGCATGGTGATCAGCCCCTCGACGCTGCCGTATTCGTCCAGTACCAGCGCCGCGTGCGTGCGCGCGCTGCGGAAGCGCTCTAACATATCGAGCAGGGGCATCCCTTCGGGGATGTAGAGCGGCTCGCGGAGGCCCACTCGAAGATCGAGCGGTTGTCCGGTGAGTTGGCGCGCTAGCAAATCTTTGGTGTAGGCCAGGCCGAGAAAGTCATCCAGTTGACCCTCGCAGACGGGAAAGCGCGAATAGCCGCTCGTGCGGATCTTGGCGAGATTCGACTCCAGGGGATCTTCCAGATTGAGCCAGACAATTTCGTGGCGCGGGGTCATTACCGTGCGGGCGCGCTGCTCGCCCATCCTCAACACTCCTTCGACCATCTCACTCTCCAGCGGCGCGAAGACGCCCGCCTCGGTCCCCTCAAGCATCAGCAGGCGGA